>CAZKOS010000001.1:0-4054 GCA_964554445.1 uncultured Spirochaetaceae bacterium
CCGGTCTTGATTTTTTGCGCTCTCCGTACTAACCTGAATTGCCATGGACGACGCCCTGATCGAATTGCTGACCGGCTTCGCCGCGCAGAATAAAAACGCGCTCGTGTCCTACGCGGACTTTCTCCAGTACGCGGAAAAATACGCCTACGACAACAACCTGACCGACCTCATCCGCAAACTCCGCGACCAGAAAATCGAGATCGTCCCCACCCTCATGCAGTGGGAATACAAGGGCGCGGGCACGCTCTTCCGCAAGGAGGGCGCGGTGGAGACGGTGCTCGTCCACGCCGTGCTCAAGGACCTCATCGCCGCCGCCTACGAGGGCATCGAGCAGAGTCCGGAGCTTCCCTTCCCCGCGGACTCGGATTTTCCGTTCACGATCCCCGAACGCCTCATCATGTCCGTCGACGTCGCCACCGAGTTCATCGATTTCCTGGGCGACATCGATTCCGCCAAGACGCCCCTCGTGAAACTGGTCTTCCCGGAGGGCGTCAAAAACCTGATCGCGGCCAAGGACGTCGTCAAGACCCGCCTCATCGAGTGCTGCCTTCACAAGCTGGGCCGCTACCTCCAGTTCAAGATGAACGTCAGCTACATGAACAACCGCCTGGAAGCGGTCCTCTCCGGCAACCTGGAGGCGGTCCGGAACATGATCAACGACGTCATCTCCAAACCGAAAAAAGTGCTCCAGCTTTTTTACGACGGGGACGACTTCGCCTTCCGCTTCTTCTCCCAATTCACGTCCGTCATCATCAAGGATTACCGCGACAAAAAAACCAAGCACGTCGACGAACACGGGTTCCTCCAATCGTCCTACCTGCTCGGCTTCTTCGCCGGGTACCAGAAGAGCGTCGTCCAGCGCCGGCAGCAGCGGGAAATGGAGCTGGCCCAGCTCGAAAAGCTCATTCGCCGCCCGCCGTACGCCTTCACCGCGTTGGAATTGTACAATCTCAAGGACGGCCGCGGCGTTCGCTACAGCGAAAAATACGACCGCGAGTTCATCCGGGATTTCATCCGCCGGATGACCGCGTCCCCGGACCGGCTCAAGCTGCCCGCCCTTCTCTCCGTGCGGCTGGGCGCGGACAAGGACGTCTTCATTCACAAGGACTACCTCATCCCCCTGTTCCTGAACGCCCTGAAGGAGGCGAGCGGCCAGCTCTACCGCGAATACGTGGACGAGTGGCAGACGCTCCTCAAAAACAACGCCCGCCTGCCCTCGATGAAAGACGACCGCGAATTCGCCGCCGAGCTCGAGCACAAGGTGAAGGAGCGCTACCCGCTCCTGCACGCGCTCCGCGATCCGCGGCTGCTCTCCCTCACCGCCGACGAGCGCGACCCGAACGACGCCCAGGTGGCCGCCTTGAGCCTCTGCTTTTCCGGGAAAAAAACGCTCAAGCCGATCGACGAGCTCCTTGAGCTGCGGCGCGCCAAGATCATCGCCACCGTCAATACCCTGCTCCCGTCCTGGTACACCACGCCCGTCCTCAAGCACATTTTCTTCTTTTTCAAATGGCTGCTCGGGAAGGGAAACCGGCACTTCAAACAGCAGGCCCTGCGCCTGTGGCGCGAGGTGAAGGACGACGGGAAGGTCCGGGCGAAGGGCGGCGCCGGCCGCGAGTACACGGATCTCATCGCCGCCCGGAAGACGGAGGCGGACGCGGAAGAGACCGCGCGGAAAACCCGCGAAGCGGCCGTCAAAATGCGGAAACAGCTCGACAGCCTGCGCTCGGCCGTCATCGGCCGCGACGCCGACCTCGACGTCCGGCTCGAGACGCTCAGGGAAAAATGGAATCCGCTCTTCGACCCGGCCGCCAAGGCCGACCTGGTGGAGGACGTCAACTGCTTCATCCGCGACTACCTGCGCCGGGCCAAGAAGACGTTCCGCCTGCGCCCGCCCTCCGTGCCCCAGATCAGGGACATGGCTCAGCTCCTCTCCGAGCACAAGAACCTCCAGGCGATCAAGAAAAAAGAGACCCTCCGCGCGTATATCGAGGCGTACATCCTCCAGGTGCTCGAGGAACAATACCACATCCGCTGAGCGCCTCTTTTTAAAAACCCCTTTTTGGGCTACAATGAAAACGTGAAGCCGAACCGTCCCGCGCCGACGTTCATCACCCTCGCCGTCCTTTCGTGCGTCCTGGTCTCCTGCAGTTCCGTCGCCCCGCCGCTGCGCGCGGCCGCCCTCCCCGCGCCCGCGCCGGTCGCGGTCGCGACCCCGTCGCTGCCGCCGCCCTGGCCCAGTCCCTCCCCGCCCGCCGTCGGCCACCGGCAGCTCTACGTCACGACCCTTCCCGACAACGCCCAGGTGTTCATCGACGGACGCTTCTCCGGCATGACCCCTCTCCTCCTGCCGGATTTCGCCGTCGGCCATTACTACGTGGAGCTCGTCAAGGACGGCTACCGGCGGTATTCCGTCTGGGTGGATTACAACGACGACCAGTGGGCTTTTTTCTACACCCTGGTCAGGGAGACCGGCTTCATCGACCTGCGTGTTTCACCGCCGGACGCCGAGGTGCGCACGGCCTCGCTCGCCCTCCGTCCGGGGCTGAACGAGGTCCCGGCGGGCGCCCACACCCTGAACGCCTCCGCGTTCGGGTACGCTTCCAAAACGGCTTCGGTATCCGTCGCGACCGGCGGGACGGCGGTCGTGACGCTCTCGCTCGACAAAACCGACTTCGCCTTCTCCGGCCTCCGCCTGTCGCGCCAGGCTTTCAACCCGCACCGCGCGGGACCGGCCTCCGCGGTGGAGCTGCTCTTTTCGGTGTCGGCGCCGGGCAACGGCGGCCTGTCCGTGACAGGCGCCGACGGCCTCCCGCTCGCGCGCCTCTCTCCCGTCGCCTTCTCGACGCGCCGTATGAGCGTTCGCTGGAACGGACGGACGGACGAAGGAGCAATCGCCCCGGACGGAACTTATTCCCTCGTCTTGAACGGTCGGGGGGAAGGTTCGTCCCGCCCGGTTGAAGCCCGCCTGGAGGTGAAAGTCGATTCGTCGCTCTCCGTCGAGCACGGCTCCCTGTGGAGCGGCTCGGCCGGCCTCGCCTACGTCCCAACGCCGCTCGTCCTGCCCGCCGGGGACCTGGAGCTCGACGCCTCCGTTCTGGCGGGCTTCTCGGGGCAACCCGGCTTGTCCGCCCCGGCCGCGCTCGGCGCCCGGGTGGGGCTGGGCGGCGGACAGGAGGCCGCCGTGGGATTGGCCGCCCTCTTCGGAACGGACGGCGAGCCCGCCCTCATTCCCGGCCTCTCGTGGAAAGGCCTCCTCTTTTCGACGCCGGGAGACGTCTCGGTGAGCGCCGCGGTGCAGGCCAAGGCCGCCTACGCGATCAACTACAACGCGGATTTCTTTACGAACCCCACCGGGATATCGGCCGGCATCCCCTTCCGGCTCGCCCTGGGCCCCGTCTCCCTGTACCTGGACCCGGAGCTGACGGCGGCCCTCTACAAGGTGAGCTCCGCTCCCGCGGCCGTCCCGGCGCCGGGCGCGTACGCCTGGCTGTACGGGCGCGCCGGGCTCGCGCTCACGATCGACTCGTTCTCGCTCGCGGCCTCGGCCGCTTTCCGCACCGTCCCCTTCGACGAGGGTTTCGCCCTCGCCTATCCGGTCGAAACGGCGGTCGCAATCGCCTTCGCCTTCCCCGATACCCCCCTCTCGCTCTCGGCGACGGTGGTCGCGGAGTGGGACACGGACACCGTGCGCTTCTGGGGAGGCTTCGGATTCGGGTTGTTGTGGTGAGCCTTCAGCGGAGAACGAAGATAATGTAAACGAGGAGGCCGGCGATGCCGAGAAGCAGGGCGATGATCGCGACCGTATAGAGCCGGCGCGGGAAATAGGTTTTGCCCCGCCGGCCCCGCGGGCCGCGCCGCTTGCGGTACGCCATGATCGCTTCCTTCATGTAGCCGCAGCGCGGGCAGCCGTTGCGAAATTGATTCGGCAGGCCTTCGTGCCCGCAGCGCGGGCAGTAGACCGCGTAGAACTCCTTGCCGCAGAACGGGCAGCGGTCGCCTTCAAGGGAAACTTCATACTTGCAGTTTTCACAGATAAAACGAGCGCTCATGG
>CAZKOS010000001.1:4154-22694 GCA_964554445.1 uncultured Spirochaetaceae bacterium
TTGCCGCCGGCGTAGGGCGTGTAATCGCCCTGAATCGTATGGTAATAAATCTGGCAGATGGGCACTCCCGGGTAGATCTTCACCGGCTGGACGCAGAACATTTCGAGCGTCCAGTAGCCGCGGAACCCGACGTCGCCGAACCCGGCGGTCACGTGCACGAACAAACCAAGCCGGCCAACCGAGGAGCGGCCCTCGAGCATGGGGACGAAGCGGTCGGTGGCGGTATACTCGATCGTCCGCCCGAGGTAGAGGCGTCCGGGCGTGAGCACGATTCCCGCAGCGGGGATGACGAGCCTGGCGGTCGCCTGGGGCAGTTTCATGTCGAGCACCTCCGCTTCGTACACGAGAAGCTCCCCGTGCAGGCGCAGGTTGTAGCTGTTGGGATTGAGCTGCCGCTCGTCGAACGGGGAAATCGTGATTCCCCGTCCCAGCTCCCGCTTTATCTCAAGCCCCGACAATATCATGGCAGCAGCCTTTCCGGAGATTATTTCTGCCTGTAGATTTCACGGCACACGAGCGTGGTGAAATAGAATTCCTCGTACAAGCCCCTGGCGGTGTCGTGATAATCGGTTTTCAGATCGATGGAATAGCGGTCGAAGAGGTTGGCGCGGAGCTCCTCGGGAAGCGCTGAAAAATCGATCGAGGCCTCCAGGGCGGAACCCGAATTCCTGAAGACGCCGATTGCCGCCGGTTCCTTGACGCCGCGCTCCCAGAGGAGAACGTTCCCTCCCCCGCTCGTACCCGAAATCGGAATCTCTATCGTATACCGGTTGGGCTCGGCCGAGGTGCGGTTCTCGAACAGGTAGAGAAAAAGCGAGAGGCCGGGCTCCATCGGACACGTGGCGGACGCGTACAGGTACAGCGCCTCGGTTCGCCAGAGCGCCTTGACGGTGAGGAGTTGGGTGCCGGCCCGGCCCCAGTCGGCGGAATTGCCGATGGGGAGGTTGCGCACGCCTTCCTTGTCCTGGACGGTGAACTGCTCGGGGGCGGCGGTGGGCGGAAAAACGGCGACGGCCGGGTACGGTTCCCAGTCCGCGAACGAGCCGTCGATGACGATGGGCGAGTCGGGCAATGCCTCCTTCACCGCGACCGGCCCCGTCTTGGTTTCACCACCGGCCAGGGCCGCGGTTTTCTTGAGCGTGACCGCCTTGTTCAGGCCCGGCGAGAGGCTCACCTCGAGCCGGAACACGCCGTAGAAGGCGGTCTTGTCCGTCACCCAAAATCCGACCACTTCGTGCGCTCCCGCGGCCAGGCCGCCGATGCGCTGGCTGCCGCCGGGAGGCAGGGCGGCGAAGCGCGCCCGGTCGAGCACGGAAAAAAGGTCGGCCCCGCCCGCCTTGACCGGGCCCGGCGCGGCGAACGCCGGATCGATCGAGTAGTAGAGCCAGTTCGCCTCGCCGTTGGTGATGGAAAGCGAGGCGGTCTGGGCCGCCAAAGTTCCCGCGCAGGCGAGACAGACCAGCAGAGCCATGAATCGTTTCATCGATCATCTCCCATTCTATTTTTTATGCACCGCGAGGATCGTCAAATCGTCGTACTGCTCGTCCTCTTTCAAGCCGGCGTAAAACACGTAGTCAGGCTCGTCCGGCCTCTCGCTTCGGTTCTTGAAATAGGAACGGAAACCGGAGAAGGTGCGGGCCAGGAAAGCGTCGATCTTTTTATCCACCCGAACCACGTCGTCCGGAGCGGCGGCGCGGTCGGGATAGGCGCGGAAGATTTTTTCCACGGACGCCAGGGCGAGCACGGCCTCCTCGGCCGTTCCCGCGCAGCCCGAGAAATCAAAGACGAGCTCCTCGTCCGCCAGCGGGTTGTGGTACTTGACGAGGCGGAATTCGCCGCGCGCGTACACGGCCTCGATGATCGCCTCGATCCGCTGCAAGCCGAGCTCCTCGCTCTCCTTGCCCAGGACATGGGTCCCCCCGTGGCTCTCCCCTTCCTTCAAGCCCGGCTCCGAGCAGAGGACGGGGTTGAACTCGCCGTCGCGGAAGAGGCGCTTCGCCTCCTCCAGGCCGTCGGTGAAGAGGAAGAGGGTGTCTCCCTTTTCGAGCTTCAGGCGCTCGACCCTGAATCCCGACTGGGGCGGGATCATGGTCGAATGGAACACGCCGGCCGCCGGCGTGTTGGCGAGGGAGATCGTCTGGCACTTCATGGTTCGGCTGCGGTAGACGTGGACTTCCTTGTCGCCCGCGTGGCAGAAGTGGCAGTCGCCGGTCGCCGAGTCGAGCAGGCAGAGCGTGAGCGCGGCGAACCGGCCGGTGAAGCCGCGTTCCTCGAGCATGTCGTTTATTTGATACACGAGGTTTTCAATGCGGAGACCGTCCTTTTTGAGGCTCCAGTTCCTGAAATACGCCAGGAAGAGCGTCGCCACCTCGATCATGATGAGCGAGCCCGCCACGCCCTTGCCCGCCACGTCGCATTTCATGATGGCGAAGTGCCGGTCGTCGAGGCGCTTGAAGTCGAAATAGTCGCCGGAGACCACCTTGGCGCCCTCGTAGTAGCCGAAGATGTCGACGTTTGCGTCGGCCGCCGCGCCGGTGGTGCGCTTTTTGCCATTGGGGCCCGCCTCGAGCGGGATGAACATCTTCTGGACCTCCTGCCCGATCATGAGCTCCTTGTTGGCGATGGCCGCCTTGACGAGCCCCTGCGTCATCTGGTTGACGGTGTCGGCCAGCTCGCGGAGCTCGTCGCGCGTTTTGACGGTGATGAGGTGGTCCTTCAGGAGGCTCTTGTCCTGCGTATCCCTGATCACCGCCACGCCCCGGGAAAGGCGGCGCAGGGGGGTGATGATGATCGAGGCGAGAATGAGGGCGCCGGCCACTCCCAGGCCGAGGGCGAGCAGGGCGATGCCGCCGGTGAGCCCGATCAGCGTTTGGGTCGAGGCCTGGATCTGCCGGCTGATGTCCCGCGATGAGACCCCGAGCCGGGCGAGCCCCCAGAAGTAATGATCGTACCCCGGCACGCGGGTGACGACCGGCATGTAGAAGAGGTAGGATTGCACGGACAGGTCGATGTTGTCCGGGTTGAAATCGGGGAGGCTGCCCTGGAAGGCCTTGGCGATTTTTTCGAGCTCGTCGTCGCGCTGCTTGGCGTCCTCCTTGATCCTGAGGTCGAGGGCCGCCTTGCGGTCGAGCGAGGCCTTGTCCGTGCGGAACAGGATGCGGTCGCGTTCCGCGGTCGCGGCGTCGATCGCCTTGTCGAGATCCGACACGCGTTCCCGCGCGCGCGCGTCGATTTCCGCGGCCAGGGCGGGGACGCGGGGGGAAATCCCGTCGGAGATCTCCGACTCGATCGGCGTGAAGGAGCCCGACTTCACCGGCACGGGAAAGCCGGGCGGCTGCACCGCCCAGACGCGCTCCATGCTGGAGACGTCCAGCCGGGCGGTTCCCGACAGGTCGGTTTCCCCCGTGCGGGGATTAATGAACCGGGGGCCGGTGACGATGGCGTACTCGGCCGCCTGGGGGAGTTGTTTGTACTGTTTCGCCAGGTTTTCCGAGACGAGCAGGCTGTTGTTGATGAAGAGATAGGTCTTGGTGCCGTCCACGATGCCGGAAAGAACGATGTTCACCTCGTCCTTCAGTTTCTGGGCGAGAGAGGCCTGCTGGATCCGGATCATGGCCACGCTGATGGGCAGCGACACCATCAACACGATGATGAGGGCCAGAAGCGAGATGAGGAGGGTGAACTTGAGGCGCAGGCCCATTCCCTTCCGGCGCCAGGCCTCGATTTTTTTCGTGGTTTCCTTCATGGGGAGGTCACCTCCTTGGATGAACGCGCTCACTTCGTTGTTGAGGGCGGCGGCTTCCCGTCCCAGGGCGAGCACCTTTCGGCCGGCGAGGACGAACGCGGCGAGGAGGGACAGGACGATGAGCCACAGCATGATGTTTGAGAACGACAGGGTGAACAGGTAACGCGAAATCTGGTAGAACGGCGGCTCCGGCTCCGAGAAATTGCCGAACTTGACGACGCCCGTTTCCTCCACCTTCAGGGTGTCTGCCCCGGAAAACGCGAAGCCGCGCACGGGGTGGCGGACGCCGATCTGATAGACGCCCTCCGCCACCCCGTCGAGCGGCACGCCCGATATGAGCCGGTCGTTCTCCACCGTGAACTGTCCGGCCGACCGGCGGAACTCGTAGTCGTAGGGCGGCGCCCCGTTCCGGTCGATGACGACCAGGTCCACCGCCCCGCCTTCCAGGAAACCGCGCCCGCGGATGGAGGCGAGCAGCCGGTCGGACGAATCCCGCGCGACGGTCACGGACGTGATATAGGTGTGGGGCTGGTAGCGGTTGAGGCGGAAGACGACCGTTGCCGCCTCCCCCTTGTTGCCCGCCTCGTCGAAGGCGCTCACGGCGAGCGCCCACACGCCGTTGTCGAGATTTTCGAATTTCAGCTTCGGCTCGGTGAGCGAGGGAGTGTCCTCGGGGACGGGGTAGTCGGACGCCGTGTAGCTCACGGCGTTGCTGTTCGCGCTCAACTGCCGGAGCCGGTAGGAATAGCCGGCGATCCGGTCGCGTTCCGGCGGGGACCACGTGACCGTGAAGGTGTTGCTCGGCAAGAACCCGTCCTCATTGGGCTGCGGGGAGAGGAATCGCACCGGGCCCGGGGGCACGGTATCCCGGGTGTAAACCAACTGCCCCGGGGCGGAGACATTGCCGGCCTTGTCGACGGCGAACACGGAGAAGTACCAGGTGCCGTCGCCCGGGATATCGGCCGTTTCTTCAAAAACGCCGTCCGGAACCGGTTGGGCGTTTTTAATCCCCACCGACGGATTCGTGCTCTTCGCCCAAAAATATTCCTTGATGCCCGACGAGTCGTTGGGGGCGTCCCACCGAAAGCGGAACTGGCTGGACCTCCCGAACCTTCCGCTCGGGAAAATCGCCGTCAGAACAGGCGGGGCCGTGAAACGATCGGGACCGAGAAAAAATATGCGATCGTCAGTCCGGCCCTGGACGGTCCGCTCGTTCTCCCAGAAGAGGCTCAAATTCCCCTTCAGCACCACCGGCTGCGGGAAGAGCGAATCGCCCTGCACCCTGGGACTGATATCCTCGGCGGCGGGGTTCCGCCCGTCCGCCTCGTACGCGCCGAAATAAACGTGATCCGGCTGGCCCGCCTGGTTTTCGAACCAGACGACGTAAATCCGGCCCTGATGTTCCGTGAGCTGCGGGTTATAAACGGTTCCCAGCCCGGAAGAGACCCGAACCTCGGGGACGGCGTTTCCCCGCCTATCCTTGGCCCGCCCGTCCTCGGACAGAGGCATGACGTAGGCCTGAGGCGGCCGGGGCGGCAGGGTCCTGCTCCGTTCCCAGGCGACCAGAAGCTCGTCCTTCGCGGCCAGCAGGAACGGCCGCTGGTTGGAAATCCGGTTCAAAATCTGCGCCTGCGGGACTTCCTCGCCGTCGATGCTTCCCATCGTTTCAGTCAGGGGCTGCGCGGCGTTCCAGTCAGCTCCGCCGTCGCCGCTCGTTTTCATGAACAATTGGAATTCCGTCGGTTTGGAGCGGCGGGCCTGGAAGACGACGTAATCTTTCCCCCTGAAAACGGCGTGCGCGGGCAGCTCGGGCTGGACCAGGCTGTCTTCGACGAGCGGCTCGAGTTTCGTCCAGTCGCGGCCGTTCGCCGAGCGGGCGACGTAGATGCCCTCCTCCTCCTTGCGGAGGTAGGTCACGAAGATGAGCAATTCCCGGCGCGCGGACAATGAGAGGAGCGGCACGTTCACCGTTTCCGCCGCCTGCAGCCTGGCCGCCTCGGAAAAGGTCGCGCCCCGATCGGTCGAGACGAACACGGTCACCGTGTGGTCGTCGGTTGACGCCGCGATGAATATCCGGTCCGAGGCGTCGATCGCGACCGAGTACTTGCGGTACAGTTTGCTCCTGTCGGCGTACGGGAAGGGACCCAGACAGCGCGGCGATTCGGTCCAGGAAAGACCGTCCCCGGACCGGGTCAGCGAAAAATAATACATGCCGCGCGCGGAGTCGGGGGCGTCCGGCACGAATTCCTGCCAGACCGCCGCGGCCAGACGGTCGGAGGAGGCGGTCTGCACGAATCTCCCCGGGCGGTCGAGCGCCTTCGGAAATCCCCAGTAGACGTCTTCGCCCCACGCGCAGAGCGCCGCCAGCGAGAAAAGAATAATGAGGGAAACCAGTCTGTGCATGCCGTTAACGCCCGTATATGACCCTGCGGATGTACGTCTGGAGGTTCTTGGCCTTGGCGCTGTACGGATCGAGCAGGAGCGATTGGTTGACGAGCTTCAGCGCCTGTTCCCAATCGCCGCGCGGCCTCAACGGACCGGACAAGGTCACGGCCTGTCCGTACAGGTTCGCCGCGTCGCTTTTCGCCTTGTCGCTGACCACCGGCTTCACGTACAGTTTGGCGACGATCTTATCAAGCGCTCTCTTCAGGCGCTGGTTGTTCGGGGCGAGCGCGAGCGCGTCTTCGATTTTCGCCTGGGCGTCCTTCGGATCCATCCTCTCCGCTTCATTGATGAGGCCGTCGAAATAATTGTTCGACCAGGCCTGTCCCCGCTGCGCCTGCATGACCTTGATGTACAGAACGCCGCTCTCCTTGAGCTGGGGAAACGTCTTCTGAATCTGCTGGATCTGGTCGAGCGCGTCCTGGAAATTCTTCTGCGCGTCCGCCGCCCGTCCCTCTTTCTTGAGATCGAGGCCGGTTCGATAGTAGCTTTCCGCCTGCTTCTGGCGGGCGGTGATTTCCGCGTACAAAGGGTCCTTCTGATTGATCTGGCGGATCGGAGCCGTGGCCAGGGCCTTGAGCACCAGGTCCAGCCACAGCTGAATGTCCGAGGTGTCGGGCGTCGCCTCGCTCCCGTTCTCCCGGGAACCCAGGTCGAGGATGATTTTTTTCGCCCGTTCGAGGAGGACGCGCGCCGTCTCGAAATCCTGGAGGAAATAGCGCTCGATGCCCTGGTCGCGGGCGGCGTTCGATTCGGCGAGGCGCGCGTCGACCGAGGCGCTCCGGATTTTCTTTTCCATGTCGACGATGTTCGCGGCCAGCCGGCGCGCCTGCTCCGTCTCCTCATTGGCCCGGGAATCGGCCGTATCCTTCGCGGCGAAGCCGAGTTGTCTGTTCGCCTCCTGGTAGTCTTTCTTGGCCAGAGCCCGTCCGGCTTTCCGGTACTCGTCCGCGGCGCGCGCGTACAAGGCGCTCGCCTCATTGCGCATGACGCGGGCGCGCTCGTTCTCCGCCTCGACCCTGGCCGCAAGGGCGTTCAGGTTCGCGGCCAGTCTTTCCGCCTCGTCGATGAACGGCTTGACGGACGGATCGGAGAGCACGGCCCGGCTCTCCTGCCGCCACTTCTCCAGGAATTTTTCGGCCGCGTTCCCGCGATCCAGGTCGCGCTTGAGCGCTTCGTACAATTTCATGGCCTCCCCGGGGTGCTTTTCCCCGGCCTGCGGAGCGGGGGGGGCGGGACTCCCGTCGCGCACGGCGTTCGCCTCCGCCAGACGCTTCTGGTCGTCCGCGTAGGCGTCGCGCACCGGCTGGAGCTCGCGTGCCACGATTCGGGCGGCGAACCCGACATTGAGCTTCTGAAAGTCGGAAAGAAGTCCCGCCAGGCGCGCCGTGATGTCGGGCAGCAGGCGGGCGGTCGCGGACATGTCGAAGCCCTCGGCGGTCAGCCGTTCCACGTCGGCGCGCCGCGCGTCGAGCTCGGCGGCGGAGGCTTCGAGGAGGGCGATGGCGTCGCGCGCCTCGGCCTGGTTTTTTTTCAACGTCGGATCGTCCGCCGACGCCGGGGCGCTCCGGTTGATCGCCTCGTAGCTTTTACGCAGGCGCGCGAGTGTCCGATATCTCCGCGATTCGGACGCGATCTCCGCGAGATAGACGTAACGGGGATACTTTTCGAAAAGATACTTCTTGTCCCGTCCGTCGAGAAGCCGGGGCGCGGTCGGGGCCCCCGAATCGAGGTAGCGCCCGAGGTATTCCGCCCCGCGCGCCGCGAATTTTTCCGCCTGCACGTAATTCGCGTCGGCCTGGTCCCGATTCCCCGCTTTTTCATTGTCGTTCGCCAGGCGGAACGAACGCTCGGCTTCGGTCTTCAAAAGCCCGATCGTTTTCTCCAGGAGGACTTCCCAATTGGCCTCGACCACGTAATACACGCCCTCCCGGCCGAGGGCGGCGTTGTTGGTTTCCCTTCCCAGAATCGTATGTTCGGAGAAATAAAACAGGTTGTCGCCTTTTCCGTCCGGACTCTTTTTCTTGAAATACTCGTTCTCGGTCCGGAATCTCCGGCCGGCGTCTATCAGGCGCCACCGGAGATCGAGGAGGGCGTCCAGGTCCTGCAGCGCGCTCTCCGATCGGCTCAGGCCTTCCGCCGACCGGCCGCCCGCCATCAGGTCGGCCACGGCCCGGCCGCTCCTTTCCGCGACGGCCGCCTTGGAAAAGTATTCGGCGATCAGCGCGTCTATTTGAATGTACATATCCTGGACGGCCGCGACGTCCTTTTTATCATACGATTGATTGGATAGGAATTCGGCGCGGTACAGGGTGAACCCCGGCCGATAGGCGTCGATCGCCTCCCGGTATTTCCCCTGGGCGATAAGGGCGGAAGCGGCGTCCATGATCTCCTGGAATTTTCCGTAGGCCACTTTGAGCTTCTTTATCTCGTACGCGGCGCCCACGAAGTCCAGTTCCCGCGGATCGAGAGCCCGCAACTTGTCCATCAGGTTGACGGCGAGCTCGTCGTTGTTCTTGTCGAACGCGTCCAGGATCCCCTGCTTCAGTTCATTGACGCTTTCCTCGTGCTGCATGCAGATGTTGATATAGAGCTGGACCTCTCCGAGCTTTTCCCGGTCGCGCGTGCCGATTTCCTGCAGCACGAGGAGCGCTTCCTTGTATTGCTTGGCGTCGATGAGAGACTGGGCTTTTTTCAGCGCGTCCTCGGATTGACCGCCGGCGTACGCGAGCGCGGTCGTGAGGAAGAGAAATACGAGGATCGCCGGAATGATGTTCGTGTAGGGAAATCTCGTCATGGGCTTTGAATCACCGAACCTCTTCTCCCGCTTTTCTATTACAAATATACCTTTTCCCCTTTCAATTTTCGGCCTAAAAGGCGAATAAAACGTCACTTTCTTCCGAATTTCCGCTGTTATCAAACCCGGGAACAGTTGAAAGGCTCTTGCGCCGATGCGGGTGCCGCCCTTCCCGTGAATGTATTTCTATAATTGATTATACCAGTTTATCAGTGCTGCGAAAAGCTCATCCCGGACCGAAACCAGCCGCCGCACCCGCTCTGCATCCCCCCCGCCCTTCACCAAGCCCGTGAAAAAGAATATACTGCCTTGAGCCGGCACGGCCGTTCCGTCGGCCGGAGGAAAGGGGAGCGTCCCGATGCGGGTAAGAATCGATTCCGTCATCGTGAAAAAGAGAGTGCGCCGCGAGCTGCGCGACGTGGAGCCGCTCATGGAAAGCATGCGGAAATACGGACTCCTCAATCCGATCATCATCAACCGCCGGAACGAGCTCCTGGCCGGGGAGCGCCGCCTGACCGCCGCCCAACGCCTCGGCTGGAACGCGATCGACGCCGTCGTGCTCGACCGGGAGGACGAGGCCGAGATGCTTGAAATAGAAATGGAAGAGAATCTGGCGCGCAACGATCTCACCGGCGACGAAGTGGCAGACGGGTCCGCCCGGATCGAAAAACTGAGGCACCCGAGCCTGTGGCGCCGGATCGTCCGATTTTTCAGGCGCCTCTGGCGGCGGATTTTCGGTTCCCGGGAGGGTTGACCGCAACGGTCCCCGGCCGCGCGGTCGCAGGAGTTCACGGGAGGGAGACGGCCTCACCTCGCAGTCCGGAGCGGGCGCCGGCGCGATTTCGACGACAATCGAGGAGCGGGATGAAAAAGACGATCTGTATTCTCTATGGCGGAAAATCTCAGGAACACGAAGTGTCCCGGCAATCGGCGGCCTCGGTTTTCCGCCACCTGAGCCGTGACGCCTACGACGTCATCTGCGTCGGAATCGGGCGCGACGGGATCTGGCGTTACCAGGAGACTCCGTCCGTCGAGATCGACCCGGCGCGCGGCGAAATGCTGCGCATCATCCCCCGGCCTGAAGCGGTTTCGCTCATCCCCGGGAAGGGTTTTTTCATCGGCGCCGCGAGATTGCCCGTCGACTTCGTCTTTCCCGTTCTGCACGGCCCGTTCGGCGAGGACGGCACCCTGCAGGGCCTGCTTGAAATGATGGATCTCCCGTACGCCGGCGCCGGGGTGCCGGGGAGCGCCCTCGCCATGGACAAGGAAAAAGCCAAAACGATCTGGCGGCAGAGCGGGCTGCCCGTGGTCGAATCGGCGACGGTGAGAAAGGAAGAATTCGAGGCGTCCCCGGCGGTCGTCGACGCCTCGGCGTCCCGCCTCGGATTCCCGCTCTTCGTGAAACCCGTCGGCGCCGGCTCTTCGGTGGGCGTGAGTAAAGTCGCCAGCGCAGCGGATCTGCCGGCCGCCCTCGAAGCCGCGTTCCGGTTCGACGACCGCGCCCTGGTGGAACGGGCGGTGGAAGCGCGGGAGATCGAGTGTGCCGTCATCGGCAACGAACGGCCGCGCGCGTTCCCGCCGGGCGAGATCGTCCCCCGCGCCGGGTATTACAGCTACGAGGCGAAATATCTCGATCCGGACGGCGCCCGGCTCTCCATCCCGGCCGACATCCCCGAAAGCCTCTCCCGCCGGGTGCGGGATCTGGCGGTCGAGGCCTATGCAAGCCTCTCCATCGAGGGGTTCGCCCGCGTCGACCTCTTTCTCGACCGGATGGACGGTCGCTTGTATTTGAATGAAGTCAATTCCATCCCGGGATTCACGAATATCAGCATGTTCCCCCGTCTCTGCGCCGCGGGCGGGCTGCCCTACCCGGACCTGCTTGAGGCAATCATCCGGTACGGGCTCGAACGACACCGTCGCCGTTCCGCCGTCAGTTTCGAATTTTCACATCCGGCGCCGGGCGCGGTCTAGCCGGTTGTTGAAAAAGTTGAGCTTTTTCAACAACCGGCTTATGAAATTGCCGGAGTCTATTTTTGATATGATGAATTGAGCAAAATGGCAGAAAAACAATGAAAAATCTTATTCTATGAGCTCCGGCAATTTCTGGTTTACATCTATGGAAGCTGTTGAAAAACCGCTTTCGGTTTTTCAACAGCCTGCTCGTGCGCGGTCAATTCAAATGAGAATGGCGTCTGAATAGAAAAAGGAAAAATGGCGAAGAGGAATGATCGGCCCTCTTTCACCATTTTGACGGCGTACGAGTGGCCCGCTAAAAAAAGGGACGGGGCGGATGCCGCGTGCCGCTCCCCCCGTCCCGCTGAAAGACCGCTTCAATCCGGCCAGTCTGATAACGAGATCACCAATCCTCCACCACGCCGCCCATTTCCACCTGTGTGGTCTGTTCCAATTTGGTGCAGGCGGCCTGCACGTCGGTGTCGGGCAGCAGGAAGCTCTGGACCGTGGTCGCGACGGCCGGTCCCGTCGTCGTCGTGGGGAGCTCTTTTTCCCAGTAGAACTGGAGGTTCTTGGCCTTGTAAAACACCTGGGCCGCCATGGCGAGCAGAGGATCCGACGGCGGATAACTCGGGTCCGAGCTGAGCATGCCGGTCGCTTTCTTGAGCACCTCGGCCGACATGGCCTCGTGCATGAATTTGTCGACCAATTCGCGCTTGACGGTCGGCTTGGTGACCCCGACGAACGCGACTTCGCTCGCGCCGAGAATATCCGTCACGGCGCCCTTCCCGCCCGTGAGAATCGGGAAAGGATAGAAACCGATCGTTCCCTTCGTCTTGGTCGAGTCACCGTACGTCCCGCACAGCCAGGTGCCGGAGACCTGCATGCCCGCCTGTCCGGTGGACATGAGGTCGGTCGCGTTTCCGGTGAGGGGCACCGCTCCGAAATAACCTTTGTTCGCCCATTCCTGAATTTTCAGGCCGGCTTTGACGAATATCGGCGAGTCGAAACGAATCTTCCTATTGAGAACTTGCTGGAAGACGTCTCCGCCCATGCGGTTGACGAGATACATGTACATGTAAGAAAGGGAGCGCTTATCCGCCGAATCCGCGGCGAACGGGATGATGCCCTTGTCTTTGAGCGCCTCGGCCGCCGTCTCCAATTGCGCGATGGTCTTTGGAATCGGCAGCCCGAGCTCCTTGAATTTCGTTTCGTTCACGAACAGCCCGGCTATCGAATAGAGCGGCGCGACGCCGTCTATCTTGTCGTTCCAGCGCATGACGTTTTTCGCCGCTTCGCAGGTCTTGATGTCCGACAATTCCTCGGTCAGGTCCAGAATTCTCTCCGATTCGACGAACGGGGCCAGCAGAATCCCGCCCTGCGTCTGGACGACGTCCGGCGCCTGGTTTTCCGCGACGGCGGCCCTCACCCTTTCCAGCAGCTTGATTCCGGTCTCCCGGTGATTGGAAATCCAGGCGATACTCTCTTCGGGGTTCGCCTGGCTGAATGCGTCCGTCAGGACCTGGAGATAGGCGGCCACGGGAGTTCCCGAAGCGTCCGGCTGGTCGCCCCAGGCGGCCAGCACCTTCGGATCGTTCATGTTCACGCTCTCCTGACACGAATACGTGAACACCGCGCACAGCGCGATCAGCGCCATCAATATCTTTCGCATTTTAAACGGCCTCCTCATGATGTGATCGAGCCAACGATCTCCCCGTTTTCCGCTCCGAGCGACGAGATGCCGATGGAGGTCGGCTCCGGATCGAGGTCGACTTTGACTCCTGTTGGAAATAGTGAAAAAAATGCAATCTCCTGTCAAGGGGAAATCGGAAAAAGCCGGCTTCTCTCAAGAGGG
Source organism: uncultured Spirochaetaceae bacterium (assembly GCA_964554445.1). Classification (GTDB taxonomy): domain Bacteria; phylum Spirochaetota; class Spirochaetia; order SZUA-6; family RPPD01; genus JAFGSW01. The sequence continues at coordinate 16,947 of CAZKOS010000001.1, forward strand.
GACTGAGGTGGTATTCCAATTTCCGGCTTTGTCGTCTTTTCTCTCCTTTTGAAGGAACACCATTAAGATTACAATGAAGCTAAAAATCAGAAACTGAGTTTGAGCATGATGATCGTCAGATCTGAATTGCGCAGCTGGTTGACGAGGGACTCGAAGCGCACGTTCACCTTGTCGCAGGCCTCGCTCAGGTAGGAAAGGTAGTAGAGGCCCAACTCGGTGTTGACCTCCGCTTCCGGGATGCCCTTGTAGAAATCCGTCAGGCTCTTCTCCTTGAGGTCGAGGATCTTCTTGTTCTCGACGCTCTGCTTGAGCTCCCGGTATTCCGACTCACGATTGTAAATGGTGATGTTGAGCTTGTTCATCATGCCGATGGCCCCGCTCTTGCTGCCGCCGACCTGCCAGGAGAGGTAGATGCATTCATTGAGCTGCTCGATCTCCTTGAGGATGCGGTTGCGGAGGTTGATGTTCACCACCACCTCGTTCGGATCGATCGTCCCCTTGTAGGTCCGCTTGATGTACCCCTGCAGGTTGGCGTTTTCCGCATTGATGGCGAGCTCCATGATCATGAGCGACAGGTACTCGGCGATCTTGGACTTCTCGAGGTACTCCTTGAGGAGCTCCCTGATCTGCGAGACGAGCAAATAATACTCCTGGGTGCCGCGGAACTTCGTCAGGATGAACCAGGTGAACGGCCGCAGGTTGTTCATGTATTTTTCGAGCGTGTACAGCTTGACCGCCTTCTCGTCCGCCTCCAGGTTGTTGTCGAGCTTGATTTGGTCGAAAAGGGTGCCGAGAATCTCCCGCTTCACGCTCTGGATGATCCCCGGGTCCTTCGTGATGATCCCCTCGAGATACGATTCATTGATTTTCGTTCTTTCGTCGATGATGGATTTCGGCGCGGTCCTGTTCCATTGCTTGATCAGGGCGGAACTGATCACCTTCTTGAACACGGCGTCGTCGAGCTGCTTGTAGAGGATGCCGTAGACGATGAGCTTGGAACAGTCCATGATTTCGTGTCGCTTGGAGACGAATTCGGCCCTCGATAATTCAAGTTTCGAAATGTAATTGACGAGGATCATGCGCTGGATCGACTGCGGCGAAAAATTGTCCAATGAAATGCCGTACTCCTCCACGTTGTCCGCCATCTTGAATCGCTGGAGGTTCTTCTTGTGCTTGATGAAAAAATTTATGCCGTCGCTCGTGAGCACGATTTTAAGGGGGAGATTGATAAACGGTTTTTTTTCCTGCAAAGGCATTATCTTATGGCCGCCAATCCGGCGAAATCATTCCGCCGCCTCCGGTCGCCCGCCCCCGGTTTCGAACCGTCGGCCGACGCTCCGGACGTTCCGTATACATAAGCATGACGCTCTCCTACTATAATGATCGGCCGCCGCCGGGCGGAATCGGCCCTTTCCGTCACCAGTGATCGAAGGAAACGCTGCGCTTCATCGGTTTCCGGCCGGCCGGTTCGGGATCGGCGTCGCTGTGCCCGATCAGGAGAAGCATCACCACCCGCATGGAGAACGGGATCGTCAGGATTTCCTTCACTTCCTGTTCGTCGTAGGTGGAAACGCAGCACGTGGCCAGACCTTCGTGCACCGCCTGCATCATCATGAACGACACCGCGAAGGCGATATCGATCGGGTAGGAGAGCTGCCCGTTGGGCATCCGATAATCGATGTTCGTCGTGCAGGCGGCGATCATGACCGGGGCCTGCCCCACGTATTCCAACCCGAACGACGCCTCCTGCAGGCGTTTCCGGAGTTCCTCCTTCTGAATGACGATGAACCTCCACGCCTGGCGATTTTTCGCCGACGGCGCCTTGAGCCCGGCTTCCAGGATGCGCGACAATTGCTGTTTGCCGACGGGTTTCGGGTTGAATTGGCGAACGCTCTTCCGCTTGCTGATCTCGGGCAGTATTTCCATGCGCTCCTCGTCGCGGCGCGGCTGGCGGAGGCGCGCCACGCTTGACGCTGCGCGCTCCTTCCCCTATCCTGAAATGATGAAAACCGCGCTTTTTTTCATCCCCTTTCTATTATCGGTGTTTTTCCTCTCGGCGCAAAGCCAATTTTCAAACACCGTTGATTTTGATAGTAGTACAGATTTCCATTTTTTGCAATCGCTTCACCCGCATACCGAAGGTTCGAGCAACGAAAAACGCGTCATCCGCTTCATCGAGGAGCGCCTGGCGCTCCTGCGGATCCCGGTGAAAAAAACCGATTTTTCCAAGGCCGCCGGAGGCCATTCGTTTTCGTCTATCTTGGAAGCCACGGTCCCCGGTCGCCTGCCGGACACGCTCATCCTGGTCGTCCCGCTCAATCACGACGACCATGCCCCGGCGGATGAAGACGGTTCGTTCGGAATCGCCTACGGCCTGGCCCTCCTCGCCTCGTTTCGGGAGAACACCCCGGCGCTGACGGTGAAAATGGTTTTTCTGGGCGGCGAATTCGAAAGCGGCGGCGAATCGTTTCTCGGCACCGAACAATTTCTTAAGACCTTTTTCCCCGAGGAGCGCACCGCCCTCCTCTACCTGAACCTGAAGAGCTTCCCCGCACGGATCACCCTGCGCTACGGCGGCCGGGGAATCGCCGCCCCCCTGTGGCTGCTGCGCTCCGTCATCGATTCCCTGGCCGCCGCCGGCGTCCCCGACACGGTGCGGGGCATCGACCTGCCCGTCTATCGGACCGGCCTGGAAATCGCGAAAACGCCGCTGGCCGCCTACCTGCGGGCCGGCATTCCGGCGTTGACGCTCGAGACGTCGGGCCCGCCCGCAAGCGGACAATCCTTCACGGACGGAATGCGCGCCCTGGTGGGGGGCGTGGCGCGATTCGCCGATTCGTTCCCTTCGGGCCTGCCGGAGGAATGGGACAGCCACTACCTTCTCTTCACGTTTCCCTTTCTGCCCCCGCTGCTCGTCTCGGAAACCGTCTATCTCGCCGTGCTCCTCGCCTTCACCTTCGCGATCCTGGCGTTCGCCGTGGTGCGCATCCCGGTCCTGAAAAAATACGCGGCCACCCTGCGCCGTAATGTGTGGAACATGCCGTTTTTCATCGCCGCGGCCTTTCTCATCCTGTTGGGCGCCGGTTACCTTCTGGACGCCCTTCTGGCGATCAGGAATTTCCCCACTCTCTGGATGTTCGTCCCCGTCCTGTTCTTCCTGCTCAAGCTGGGCGTCTTCCTCTCGATCGCCGCCCTCCTCTACCGCCTCGGACGGCGGCTTCCCTTCGCCAAGAAGGGGAGTTTTTATACCGCGGCCGCGCTGCTTTTCACCGTGCTCTGCATCGTGGTCGTGGCCGCTCTCAACATTTCCTTCGCCTACTACTTTTTCTGGCCTCTCGTCTGCATCGTCGCGGGAAGCCTCGTCAAGCGCCGCGCGCTGAAGGTGCTCATTTTCGGGATATCCCCATTGCCGGTCGTCCTTTTGCTGGCCGAGATTTTTTCCCTGTCGGAACCGCGCCTTTTGAGCATTTTCCTTTTCAACAAGGTCTTCGGCAATCTCTTGTTCACCGTCATCGCTCTTCCGTACCTCCTCCTGCTCATCCGCGTCAGGTTTCTCTTTCCGTTCCGGCGCGGCTCGCTTTTCACGAGCAGGTCCTTCCTCTTCCTCGCCGCGTGTCTGGCCGGAAGCGTCGCCCTCGGCGTGATCCTGTTGCTGTACGATCCCTACGCCCACCGGCCGCAGCCGGTGCTCGCCGAGCAGATCGTGGATTTCAACCGGCACACCCACCTGCTCCAGTTGAGCTCTCCCGCGCCGCTCGGCGAATTCCAGATCGTCGATCAGAGCGGCCTGCATCCCGTCGTGCGGACGAACAGCCGCCACTACCTCATTTCCCTCGCCGGCGTGAAGGACTACGTTTCAGCCGCGTACACGAGCACGCGGTTCGCGAGCCGCAGGAATTTCGATTTCGTCCTTCGCTTCCTCGGCGCTCCCTACAAAGTCAACGCGACGATTTCCGCGGACGCGGATTTCAAGCTGTACGATTCGAATTTTCCCGTCCAGCAGGAGGAGGGACGATCGCGCTACGCGATCTCGATCGGGATCAATCCTCCGCCGGACCTCGATCTCGAGCTCACGCTGCCGGTGGACCGCGCCTACCGGCTCGAGCTTGACGTGCTCTACAAGACGGCGACTCCGGACGTCGGCGTTCACGGCGCGAATTTCGCGCTTGAAAACCGCCTGTTGTTCCGAAAGACCATCTCCTTCACCCCATGATCGGAACGGAGCCTTCCCCGGTCGTCTTCCACGCCGACCTCGACGCTTTTTTCGCCTCGGTTGAACAAAGCGACCGGCCCGCGCTGCGGGGGAAACCGGTGATCGTCGGGGCCCGGCCGGGCCGGCGCGGCGTGGTTTCAGCCTGTTCCTACGAGGCCCGCGCTTTCGGCGTGCGCTCCGCCCTGCCCATCTCCCAGGCGGTGCGCCTGTGCCCGCAGGGCGTTTTTTTGCCGGTGCGCATGGAGCGCTACATCGAGGTGTCGAACCGGATCATGAAGGTGCTGGAGGATGCGGCCCCCGAGTTCAGCCAGATATCCATTGACGAGGCGTTCATGGATTTTTCCGGGACCGCCCGTCTCCTCGGCGAGCCCGGCGAGATCGCCGCGCGCCTGAAACGCCGCATCAGCGAAGACTTCGGACTCACCATCTCCGTCGGCATCGCGCCGAACAGGTACCTCGCCAAAATGGCGTCCCAATACCGCAAGCCCGACGGGCTGTTCAGGGTGATGCCGGGGGAAGAGGAGTCCTTTCTCGACCGCCACACGCCGGCCGCTCTGTGGGGTGTCGGCAAAAAAACCGCCGAGCGCCTGGCGGAGTTGAACCTCGCCACCGTCGCGTCCATCCGGAGCCTGTCGGCGGGGATGCTCTCCACCCTCTTCGGCAGGGCCGGCGGATCGTTTCTCTATCACGCCGTGCGGGGGCTGGATCCCGGCATCTTTTCCGCGGAAACGAAGAGCCGCTCGCTCTCGAGCGAAACCACCTTCGAGAGCGACCGCCGCGACTCGGCCGGCTTGAAGAAGGTGCTCCTGCGTCTCGCCCACGAGGTGATGTTTCGTCTCCTCGACGAGGGGCTGAGATCCAAAACCGTCGTCTTGAAGATACGGTTGGATAATTTCGAGACCGTTCAGGCGCAGACGACGCGCCGGCAGTGGGTGCTGTCGGCCGAAGAGTTGTACGCGACGGCCGTCTCGCTGCTGGAAAAAAAATGGAACGGAAAAACGCCGATCCGCCTTTTGGGTTTGGGATTGTCCAATGTCACCTCCGGCCGGGCGCACACCCAGGGCGAGCTCTTCGAGGACGGAGAAAACCGGAAACAGAAACTGGAGACGGCGGTGCTCAATCTCCGCCGTAAATACGACCGGATCAATCTCACCAAGGCGCGGCTGCTCGACTCCGAGCGGGAAGAGGGGAATTTATCAGGGAGCCAGGAAGAAAAAAAGCCGGGAAAAGGGAAGAAGGGAGGAGTTCAATAAGGAAACCGGGAGAAGAGAAAACGAATGAGAAAAGAAAAATGGAAAAACGTTCACCGAGCGTAGTCGAGGTGAACGGCGACAAGATGATCATAAAAAAAACCGGCTGGAATTAGCTGCAAACAAATCGCCGCGAGATTGCTTCGGGTCGCCATTGCTGTTCATCCATTTCCATACGTCTCGCCCCCCGCAATGACGCTTCCCGCCTTCCCCCCTATTATTTCCCGCCCGTTTTTCCCTTCCTGGATTCCTGGTTTCCTTATCGTCCTTTTCCTTTTTCGTTCG
>CAZKOS010000001.1:22794-29972 GCA_964554445.1 uncultured Spirochaetaceae bacterium
TCGATGCCGAGGGCGGCGTGCAGTTTGATTCCGTGCGCGGCCAGATCGGCGGCGGCGGTTTTGCCCCGCACGATGAGCACAACCAGGTCCTCGACGACCAGTCCCTGGCCGCGCAATACCTCGAGCGCCTCGAGCTTGGAGAGGCCCGTGGTGATGAGATCGTCGACGAGCGCGATCTTCTCCCCCGCCCGGTAGTTCCCGTCGATGGGAGCGCCCGACCCGTGGGCCTTGGCCGGAATGCGCGGGTAGATCATGGGCGCGCCGAGGGACAGGCTGATGGCCGTGACGACGGGCAGGGAGGCGACCGGAATGGCCGAAATGCGATCGAAGGCGAGGGGACGGAGAAGATCGATGTAGGCCTCGGCCGCCAGTCGCAGCAACGCCGGATCGGAGACGAGCTGGCGCAGGTCCAGGTAGAACGGCGAGACCAGACCCGATTTCAGGGTGAACCGGCCGATCTTGAAGCATCCGTGCTCCACCATCTTCAAAATGAGCTCGCGGTACGTTTTTTTCCCGGGCGGCGCCGAAAAACCGCCTGCCTTGATTTTTCGGCGGGCGGCCCTGATCTGGTCGCAAAACATCTTCGCCTTGTCGCCCGGACGGGGATCCTGGATGATCTGCCGGGCCACCATCGGGAGGATGCCCTTGCCGTCGCGGCGCGCGCCCGCGGCCATCGCCTCCTCCACGCTTCCCCCCTGCGCCCCGATCCCGGGGGCGAGGAACCAGGTGTCGGGAAGGAGACGGCGGATCGTGCGCAAGGCGTGCGCCTCATTGCCAGCCACCACGAGACCGACGTTCCCGCCCCAGCGCGCCGCCTCCCCGGCCAGGTGAACGTAGAACGGGACAAAACCACCGGACCGCACGTCCTTCACCTCCGCCAACTGCACCGCGGCCGAGGACGGATTGGACGTGCGGCAGAGGACGAACAGCCCCTTGTCTTCCCGCGAAAGAAAAGGTTCGAGGGATTCCCTGCCCAGATAGGGATTGAGGGTGACGGCCTGCGCCTTGAAATAGTCGAAGATCGTCCGGGCGTAGGCCGTGGCCGTGTTGCCGATGTCGCCCCGTTTGGCGTCAATGATCACGGGAATGTCCTCCGGAACGATTTCAATCGTCTTCTTCAGCGCCGCGAAACCCTCAGGGCCGAAACGCTCGTAAAAGGCGATGTTGGGCTTATAGCAGAGGGAGAACCGGTGGGTCTGGTCGATGATGCGCCGGTTGAAATCGACCAGCGCCTTTTCCGGATCCCCGTCCGGGGGAATCTCGATGTTCGGGTCCAGGCCGATGCAGAGAAGCGTGTCCTTTTTCTCCGCGAGTTCGTCCAGCCAGCTGAAAAAGTTCATGGGGAGATTTCCTTTCGTTCATTCTTTCAGATGCTTCCGCGGGCAGATCGCCGCGCGATCGGTCCGCGAAGGCGCCGTTTCCGCCGGCCGCTTACGGAGCCGCTTTCAGGGGGCACCAGGTCGGGATTTCGCCGGAATCCTCCAGGATGGTTCCGAATTTATCCGGATGGTAGCAGTATTCGTGGGTTATTTTCAAATAGTATTTGCATTCGGTGCAGTGCGTGAAATTGAGCGTGGCCATGCGTGCTCCTCGAGAACGATATCGTACGTTTATCTCAACCTTAGGTTATTTCCCGCGCTTTTTCAAGGGGAGAGGATGGCCGGGCGGGAACGAAGGAACCAGCGGATTGTGGTTGCTTTTTTGTTATCTTTTTTGGAAAAATTATCGGACAACGCGTTCCGCGAGCGGAATCGAGGGGAACGGAAGGAGGAAACCCCGGCGCGCAATGGGGACCTTCGCGGCATGTTCGCTTCGGCTCCGCTCGGCGAACGCTCACTCCACTATCATGCAAAAAAACGAGGCGCGTGTTCCCATTCGATCATTAATGAGATTTTATCGCCTTGACCAAAATGACCGATCCCAGAATAATGCTTGCAGCCGCTCGGCGCCGATGAAAATACCCCGCGGGGTGCCGCCGTAAAATAAACGGTTGCCGCTGCGCCAGTCTCGCGAGATATTGAAGGAAAGCCGGCGGGACCGGAATGAGGAGGAAAAATGGATAGCGTACTGGAATCATTGATCATTGAGAACGACAAGAAAATACTTTTATTGGTCATGGACGGTTTGGGAGGGCTTCCCATGACCCCCGACGGTCTCACCGAGCTCGAGACCGCCAAGACCCCGGCGCTGGACGCTTTGGCAAAAAACGCGGAATGCGGCCTGCATATCCCCATCGATTACGGCATCGCGCCGGGATCCGCCCCCGGGCACCTGGCGCTCTTCGGCTACAACCCGCATAATTACCCGATCGGACGCGGCGTGGTCGCCGCCATGGGCATCGGTTTTCCCATGAAGCCCGGCGACGTCGCCGCCCGTCTCAACTTCGCCACGCGGGACGACGCGGGCAACATCACCGATCGCCGCGCGGGACGCATCCCCACCGAGCAGTGCGCCAAGCTCTGCGAGGTGCTGCGCAAAGTGAACATCCCGGGCGTCGAAGTGTCCGTCCGCCCGGTCAAGGACTACCGCGCCTGCGTCGTGTTCCGCGGCCAGGGTCTCTCCGATCACGTGTCCGACACCGATACCCAGAAAACCGGCGTTCCGCCGCTCGACCCCGAACCGACCTCTGAAAAAGGCAAAAAGACCGCCGCGGTGGCGAAGGAATTCGTCACGCAGGCCCTCGCCCTGCTCAAGGATCTTCATCCCGCGAACGCCGTGCTCATGCGCGGTTTCGCCGAGCTCCCCCACATCCCCTCAATGCGGGACCGGTACAAGCTCAAACCGGCGGCCGTGGCCGTTTACCCCGACTACAAGGGGGTCAGCCGCCTGGTGGGCATGGACGTCATTGAGGACCTCCCGGACCTGGAATCGGAGATCCCCGCCTTGAACAAGATATGGAAGGACCATAATTTCTTCTTCATGCACCACAAATATACCGACTCCAAGGGGGAGGACGGCGATTTCCAGGCCAAGGTGGCGGAGATCGAAAAAGTGGACAAGATCATCCCCAAGTTGCTCGCGCTCAAGCCGGACGTCATGATCGTCACCGGCGATCATTCCACGCCGGCCAAGATGAAGGCCCACTCCAGCCATCCCGTTCCCTTCCTCATCCGCGCCGAGTGCGTCCGCCCGGACGGCCTGGCCGGATTCGGCGAACGCGAATGCGGCAAGGGCGCGTGGGGAATCGTTCCGACGACCAAGCTTATTCAACTCGCTCTGGCCTACTCCGACAAGGTGCTCAAATTCGGCGCTTGAACAAATCGGTTATTTGGCGAGCGGCCGGCTGCGACTGACGAGAGCGAAGGAGACCCGGGAGATGGCGCCGGGGGACAGCCCATGCGTGCCGGGCAATGTTCGTCACGAGGTGTACGTGATCGAAGACTCGAAGGCGATCGAGATCTTCTCCCCGCAGAGGGGGGAGTATACCCGAAGTACGTGAGCCCGTGCGATTTCGAGACCTGAACATTGTTACTTCTCTTCCGGAAGAATTCCTAAGGAATCCAGGAATCCAGGAAAAGAGGGAATGAGGCAGATAAAAAGCGTAGAGATGTAAAAAGGCAATAAAAATAACTGTTTCAAGGTAACAGAAAATATAAATCGATAATTAAGGTTACAGTTCATCAAGCCTGAAAGTAACTTTCAAACATTGGTTTGTTTGTTTTATTCCCGGTTTCCAGTCCTTCCTGGTTTCCTCAGAAATTCTCCAGGAAGAAGAGCCCGCGCTCATTTGTCCCCGGGGTAGAGATATCCGCCGACGCCCGCGTCCTGGAGCTTGGCGAGCAGGGTCTGGGCCGCATCGGCCGTCAGGTTTTTGCCCACGAATACCCGATAGTACGTTTTTCCGCCGACCGCAGCCTCGACGATATCGGCCTGAAATTTGAGTTTTTCCAGGTCCTTCACGATGTACACGGCGTTTTCCCGCATCGCGTAACTGCCCACCTGTACCCGCCATTCGCCGCCGGACGCCGTTTGAGTCGTCGCCGTTTCGGTTTGTCCATCGCCTTCCCGGGTTTTTTCCTCCGCCGGCCCGTCATTCGTGCCGGGCGTCGTTTGTGTTACGGCCGCCGCCGAAAATCGCTCCCCGCCGATGATATCGTGAGGATCGACGAGCAGGCCGATCTGTCCGTCCGCCTTGCCGGTCCACAATTCCCGCAGCGCCCGGGTTTCCAGGGCGTCGGGGAAATCCTTTTCCAGGGTATTCCTGTAATCTTCCGCTTTTTGCCGCTCTCCCCGGGATATGAAAAAGACTCCGAACCGGAACAATGCCCTGGGATAGGCCTCCTCGGTCTTGAATTCCGAAGCCAGGATGGAAAACGCCCTTCCGGCGTACTCCAGCTCCCCGCGGGCGAGGTAAATTTCCAGCAGGTCGTAATTGAGCTCGGCCCGCAGCCCGCGGTCGCTCACCACGGGATCGATGCGCACGATCCATTCGTACGCCTTGTCGGTTTCTCCGCAGGCAATGTAAAAGGAGGGAACGGCGGTCAACCACGGATCGCGGCCGACCGTCTCGTCGATCGCGTCGAACGCGTGCTCGAAGGACTCGAGAGCCGAGCGGTAGTCACCCGCGAGAATTTGCAGGAGGGCGGTCGTCCGGTAGACGGCCCGTTTCCGGGCGGGATCGCGGACGGCCCCGACGTAATTCTTGTAGAGCTCGATGGCGGCGGAGGGGTTTTTTTTCAATTCGCCGCAGCGCTGCAGCACGTCCGGGAAACGCGGGTCGGCCGTGTTGTCCTTGAGCCATTCCTCGTAGACGGCCATGGCCTGGTCGAATTTGTTTTCTTTTTCCAGGGCCGCCCCCGCCTCCGGAGTGACGGGGGACTTGTCGGCGAACAATGCTCCCGAGGCGAAGATAAAAATGACGATGAAGACGATTCGAGTCTTATCGGCGGCGCCGCCCACGTCGCTTCCCTTTCACCGGTTCGGTTTCCCCCTCTTCCGGGCCGATCCCGGATTCCGATTCGGGTTGTTCGAGCTCCTGCTTCTTCGCGCTCTTGATTTTTTCCTTGCGGTTTTTTTTCGAACGCGACAGGAGCGTCGCGAGAACGCCCGCCCCGGCTCCGGCCGCGAAGGAGACGAGGATGATGAGAATGACGGAGGCGTCCTGGACTTGAGCGAACACAAAATTGAGGTCGGCTTTGGACGGAAAATTCAATCCGATAAAGACGGCCAGGATGATGACGATGACGATGAAAATGATGAACTTCCAAGGCATGGCCTCTCCTCCTTACATTTCCGGCTCGGCCCGGAACGTGGTGCCCTGCAGCGTCTTGAGCCGCACCGTCAAGAACGTCCCGATCATTTCGCTCGAACCCGGGAAAACCGCCATCTCGTCGTGCTCGGTGCGGCCGAGCAGCTCGCCCGGGTTTTTTTTGGACACGTCCTCCACGAGCACGCGCTCCCTCCGGCCGAGGCGCCCCAGTTGGCGCTTCCGCTTGATGGTCCGGTTGAGCTCGATGACTTCCCGCAGGCGGCTCAATTTCTCGCCCCGGCTCACCGTGTCTCCCAGCGAACAGGCCTTCGTCCCCTCGCGCGGATTATAGTAATACGTGTAGGCGTCGTCGAATTCCGCCTCCCGCATGAGATCGAGGGTGCTCCGGAAGTCTTCCTCCGTTTCCGTCGGGAACCCAATGAGAATATCGGACGTAATCGTCACGTCGCTGACGGTATTTTTTATCTCCCGGACCAGGCGCAGGTAATCCTCCCGGGTATAGCCCCTGTTCATCAGCCCCAGGATCCGGTCGGACCCGTGCTGCACCGGCAGGTGAAGATGGCGGCACAACGCCCGGGAGGAGGCGAGGCGGTCGACGAGCGCCCGGCTGCAATCCTTGGGATGGGAAGTGAGAAAACGAATCCAGCCGTTAGCTTCCATCCCGTCCGCGACGAGGCGCAGCAGGCCCGGGAAATCGAGCCGTGTGCCGTTGTTCCGGTACGCGTACGAATTGACGTTCTGGCCGAGGAGGGTCACCTCCCGGACGCCGCGGGACTTGAGATCTTCCAGCTCGCGGACGATCTCCTCCGGCGGGCGGGAAACCTCGGGACCGCGGACGTAGGGGACGATGCAGTAACTGCAGAAATTGTCGCACCCATGCATGACGGGCAGGAAGGCCTTGAAATCGCCGCGGGAGTGAAGCGGCGCGAAACGGTACTCCCCGCCGTCGGCCAGGGTCAGCGGGCGGCGGGTGCGCAGCGTCTCTCCGAGCGCGTCCAGGAAGCGTCCCTTCTGAAACGTCCCGACCACGAGATCGATTTCCGGGAACCGCTCCCGGAACCCGTCCTTGAGCCGCTCGCTCATGCAGCCGACGACCGCCAGGGTGAAGTCCCGCCGCTCCTTCTCATGGCGGTAGTGGCCCAGTCTCCCCGCGAGCCGCTCCTCCGCCGTCAGCCGCACCGAACAGGTGTTGAGGACGACGAGGTCGGCGTCGGCCGAATCGTCGCCGGGCGTCCAACCAGCCGCCTCGAGCTCGATCGCCAGGGCTTCGGACTCCGCCTTGTTCATCTGGCAGCCGTATGTTTCAAGCCAATAACGCATGACCCGTCCCCGCCGCACCGGCGCCGCGCGTCGGGGCGACAATCGAAATCGATCCGCAGGAGCGTCTCCGCCCACGGCCCGTCCCCGAACCGCATCCGGTGACCTCCCCGTCCCCGGTTCGCACTATCTTCTCTTTTTGAGGTCGCGGAAAAACCTGAAGAGGGAAATGCCTCCGAGGACGATCAGGCCCACGCCGGCGATCGGTATCAGCCAGGGAACCGTCGCTCCCAAGGCCGCGGTGATAATGCCGGCGCCCGCCACGACGACCCCGGCTCCCAGGAGGACCGTCCCGGCTTTCTTCTGATTTTTCGAGAAAAGCATTCCGATGCCCACGGCCGCGCAAACGCCGGCCGCGATCCACATGACGGGCGAGCCGACCAGACCGCTGATGAGCAGCAATGCCAATCCGCCGCCCACCCCGCCGGCGCCGTTGATCAGCTTTTTCGTCATTTCCTGGCGTGTCGCTAATTCCTGCATAGTACCCCCCTGCCGTTTTTCGCATAACTTCAGCCATTCAGCGAATAATGCTTGAGTGAGTTCGCCCGGCCGTTGATTTTTCATAGTTTACTCACATTCGAGCGGTGTCGTCCACTATTATGTGAAGATCCCCGGCCGGGGGAGAAGGAAGAATTTATAAGGAAACCAGGAA
>CAZKOS010000001.1:30072-51848 GCA_964554445.1 uncultured Spirochaetaceae bacterium
ATAGGCAAAGCTTTACATTGCGGTATGAAACTGGTGGCCAAGCGCATCGTCATTTTGATTTCGATTTCGTCGGTGCTTATCGGCTGCCTCCTCATCGTTTTTCAGCTCGACATCATCCCCAAGGATCTGAGCAGATTTACCTCCTTTCTCCTGAACCTGTGGCCCATCACCCTCGTGATCGCCGGCCTCATCTTTCTCCGCGACTCGTTCCTCCGGCAGCAGTACCTCCGCCAGCACGCCGCGGCGGAAAAAACGCTCGCCATTTCCTACCCCCACAATCCGCGCGAGGTGAGCTTGGAGCTTCTGTTTTCCTTCGGTCAGCTCTCCGTGGGCGCGAACGAGGGCGAGACCTCGCTCCTCCGCTGCGAGCAGTTCGGGCCGATGCCGGACCCGGTCATCGAACAGACGGCGATCGGCAACACGTCCCTGGTGAAGATCCTCAAGCCGAAGCCGTATTTCTCGCCGCATTTCCGGATCCGCACCACCTGGTCGCTCTCGCTCACGAAAAAGATCCCGCACAACCTCGCCCTCGCCATCCACGAGTCGGACCTCACCCTCGACATGCGCGAGCTGGCCGTCGAAAGACTTTCCCTGAAGACCAACAGCGGCCGGCACACGCTCTATTTCCCCGAGTCGGAGGAGAAATTCGAAGGGACGATCTATTCCTCGAGCGACCGGCTCGAGCTCATCGTTCCGGACGAGTCCTTCCTGCGCGTGAACCTGCTCAATCCCTTCTGCCGGGTCGAATTTCCGCAGGGCGACTTCGAAAAGAAAGAGGACGGTTCGATCAGCTCGGCCGAGGCGAAGAGCGAGTTCGGTTTCATCGAGCTGGCCGTCGACGGTCCGCTCAAGCAGCTCGTCATCGACATCGCCTGAGTGCCATTCATCGCTAAAAACACAGAGCCACAGAGACACAGAGAAGGATAGAGGAGAGAAGCACGGGAAAAAGCATTTCTCTTTCTTTATGCTTTTTTTTGTTCTTGGTTTCCTGGTTTCCTGGTTTCCTTATTCTTCCTTTTTTCCTTCTCTGTGTCCTCTGTGGCTCCGTATTGAGGGCAGGAAATGTTTCTCGTCAGTGCGGGAAGCCGGGGGGGAACTCCACCTTGTCGCCCACCCCGGCGCCCCAGCGGGCGAAAGCCCCCTGATTGGCCTCGAAGGCGTAGCGGACAGACATGCGGGATTCGATCGTCGTCTGGTCGAGCGGCCGCATGTCCTCGATCTGGCGGATCGTGCCGTCCGCGCTCAGGAAGGCGATGGAGAGGGGGATGTAGGTGTCCTTCATCCAGAAATACATGCGCCGGTCCTGGTCGTAGACGAAAATCATGCCCTCGTCCGGTCCGAGGGAGCGGCGGTTCATGAGGCCCTTCTCCTTCTCAGCCTCGGTGACGGCCACTTCCACGTGCAGCGTTTTCCCCTTCAGGCGGACGTCGATCGTCTTCAGCCTGCCGTTCCGGCAGGCTGCCGCCGGTGAGACGACGAACGCCAGGGCCAAAAGCAAAAGAATCGGTTTATTCGACATAAGCCAGCAATCCTTTCAGGTATTCCCCCTCCCGGTGCGCGACGGACCAGGGGTGGTCTTCGGCCGCGTGAAGCTCGCGGATGACCCGGACCGGCCGGCCGGCTTCACGGGCGGCCTCGAAGAGAACCCGTTTGAAAGCGTCCGCGCCGACCGCGCCGGAACACGAGAAGGCGGCGAGCAGCCCGCCGGGCGCAAGGCGCAAGAGCGAAACGGACTGGAGCCGTCGGTAGCCGCGCAGGGCGCCGGGCACCTCGCCCTTGCCGCGGGCGAAAGGCGGCGGATCGAGGATGATCAGGTCGTATTCGGAAGCCCGATCGAGAAACTCGAATCCGTCGGCCCTGATCCAGCGCGCCTCGTGCGGCGCGGGAAAGCGGTTGAGCGCGTAATTCCTTTCGGCCTCGTCGAGCGCCTTGCGGGAAAGGTCCACCGAATCGACGAGCCGCGCGCCGCCCTTGAGGGCGGACAGGGCGAAGGCGCCGGTATAGGAGAAGAGGTTGAGCACCCGTCTCCCGCCGGCGAGCCCGCCCACGATGCGCCGGTTTTCCCGCTGGTCGAGGTAGAACCCGGTTTTCTGCCCCTCGCGGACGTCCACCAGGTAGCGGAGACCGCGTTCCACGATGGGGACGGCCGTATCGTCGCCGCTTCCCGAGAGATATCCCGAGGGCCGCTCGAGGGATTCCACCCGGGCGGCCTTCTCGTCGCGTTTCAGGTAGACGGCGCACCCGGGCAGGAGGGCGTCGAGCGCCGCGACGACATCGGGCACCAGGCGCTCCGCCCCCCGGATGGAAGGCTTGAGCACGACCGTGCCGCCGTACACGTCCGCCACCAGGCCGGGAAAGAAATCGCCTTCCGCGTTGACGAGCCTGAAGGCGTCGCTGTCGAGGGCGAGGGCGCGGCGCGCCGCCAGGGCCTCCGCCAAACGCCGGGCGGCCCAATCGGCGGGCGGCTCGCTGTCCCCCCAGAAAAACACCCGGCAGGCGATTTTACTGCCCGTCGAATAGAACCCCGTCGCGAGGCGAATCCCCTCGCCGTCGAAGACGGCCGCCCGGGCCCCGTTTTCCTCCTCGCCCTCGCAGGCGCGGATCGCAGACCGGAATATCCAGGGATGTCTCGAGCGCCGGACGACGCGGGCGGACTCGCTGTGCAGTATGATTTTCATGGGCGGATGCTAGAATTCCTTGAGAAATTCCCGGAGAGCTTTGACATCATCGGCCGTCTGCTTCCGGCCGGCGTCCTTCAGCCGGTTGAAAACGGACAGGTCAATATACTTCACCGTCAGCGGTTTTTCAAGCGAGAGCCGCACTCCTCCCGCCTCCCAGACGACCTGATCCGGCGAAAAGTCGCGGTAGGCGCCGTAGGCGTTCCCCAAGGCGGTCAGCATCGTGAAAAAATCGACCTTGCTCTCATTGAGCTCGAGAATGAGCGTATAGAGCTTCTTGTCCACGAATTGGAAATGGGCGCGCTTGATGAAATCATTGCCGGAACACTCGATGAGCACCTGCTCCTTGGTCGGCAGAAACGAGACGTCGGGATCGCCGCGGTAATTGAAGGAAGGATCGTTGCGCAGCCGCTCCTTCACTTGGTCCATGGGCATTCCCATCCGGTACCCGTGAAAGGCCTTGAAGGCCGCGACGGGAACCGACGGCTTCACGTCGCCGGCCTGGGCCGCGGCGGGGAGCGCGGCGCAGGAGAGAAACAGCGCCAGCGCCGGGACACGAATCGTTTTCAGCTTGATAGCCATCCTCGCATTTCTTTCCGCCGCCGGCACCGAACGGCGGCGCCTCGATTCCGGAGACTTTACATACTCCTCTCCGCTGCAGACGTGTATATTATCGGTTGTTTCGGCCCGATCCTTGGGCCATTCGCGTTTCCCCTGCCGTTCTTCGGTTTTCGAACAGGGTGGGCGTTTTCGGAGGCCGAAAAAACCGTCAAACGAAGCTGTCGATTTCGAGGTACGAGTATATCCTCACGTAGCTTTCGACGAACCCCGATTTCTTCCTCTGCACGAGCACGTCGATGCCGATGATCTTGCGCTTCTCGTCGATGTACCAGTTCCTGATGCTCACCGGATCGTTCTCGGAAACCCCGAGCTCCTCGGCGATCGAGCCGGCGATCACGCGCCGCACCACGTAGTGCGGCGAGAGGGGGAAACCTCCCACCTTGTCCAATTTCATGCCGAACAGGGGGAAAATGACATTGGTTTTAGCGTCGCGCTCGAGGGCGAGCTTGACGGGGACGCGCGGCCGTTGCTGGAGCCGGACGAGCGCGTCGAATTCGTTCTCACCGCGCCTGACTCTGACCGTCACCAGAGCCGCCGCCTGGTAATCTCCCAGAAACTGCTGCACGTCGCCGATCTTGGAAATGGGTTTTCCATTGATGCTCTTCAGGACGTCACCGGACCGCAGGTCCGCATTGTCGGCCGGTTCGCCGGGAACGGTGTACAGGATCTCGAGCCCTTCGCCTGATTCCAGGAGCGACGCCCCCATCCAGAAATGCTTGACCTCGTTCCCCTCGTACAGCTGCGGCAGGACCTGGTTGATCCAGGGGGAGGCGATGGCGAAATTGATCCCCTGGAACTGCTCCACGCCCGCGAAGACGATCCCCAGGAGCATGCCCGAATCGTCGAACATGGGTCCGCCCGAATTGCCCGGGTTGACGGGCGCGTCGATCTGGAGCACGTCTCCCAGCTGGAGAAGGCGCCGGCCCGTCGCCGAGATGATTCCCGAAGTGACCGTATTCTCGAGCCCGCCGGGGGAGCCGATGACCCGGATTTTCTCTCCCGGCTCGACCGGCGTGACGCGCACCGACGAAAACACGAATTTCGGCTCGAGCTCGACCTTCACCAAGGCGAGGTCCAGAATGGGATCCCAGCCCACCACCCGGGCCGGTATTTTCTGGTCGGGGTTGTCCGACAGCTTTATGTATATGCGCGAGTAGCCCTCGTATTCCGGGTCCACCTCGCTCGCGATGACGTGATAATTGGTGAGGAGGTAGCCGCGCGCGTCGATGAAAAATCCGCTTCCGATGACGCGGTCGAGCATGGCGCTTCCCTTCTCTATCTTGACGCCCCTGTTCACCCAGATGGTGACGGTTCCGCCGATCATGGTGGAAAGCGGCGTGACCTCCCGGCTCCGCGCGAGCATCGCGGCCGGGACGGAAAATCCCCGCCGCTGCATTTCCTCGATCACGCTCTGGAGCGCGCCCGTATCCTTCATCCCGGCCGCCAGCTCCATGACGTGCTCCAGTTTCTCCCGGCTCAAGGTGCCCCCGAGGGAGGCCTTCAGGTAGAAGAGGACGGCCGGAGCGAGCGATTTGGCGGCTTCGAGATTCTCGGCGTAGGCGACGTACAGTTTCTCCTTCGACCAGTCGGGAACCTTTTCTTTCTCCCCGATGACCTCGAGCGAGGAATACAGGGCGAGGGCCGTCCCCCACTCCTTCTTTCCGACCGCCTCGCGCACGGCGGAAGCCAGACCCGACACGGCCTTTTCCCGGAGACCGGCCAATCGGTCCCGCGGGATGTCCTGCTTGTCCCGTTCCAGGCGGTCGACGGCCTGGAGGGCGCTCAAGTAGTCGTGATCGGCGATGAATTTTTCAATGTCGCCGATTTGCACGGTCTGCAGGGGCGGCACGTAATAGTTGACGTCGTCGATGGTCGACGCGCAGGCGGAAAAAAGAATCAGGGGAAGGATGAAAATCGATATCCGTTTCACGATGCTGCTCACTTACTCCTCCGCAGGAGACCGGAGTAATCCGCGACGATCGTGCCGTCGGGGCGCCGTCGGCCGATGACGTCGGGTTTCCCGTCGCCGTTCAAATCCCATTCCAGGACGCTCCCGGTCGCATTCTGCCAGTAATCGGGCCGTCCGTCCTTGTTTTCGTCGTACGCGATCCGGGTGAGAACGCCTCCAACGTAGGTCTCCGTTATTTCGTAGTATCCGTCGCCGTCGATGTCGATGCGGCCCCTGGCCGGAAGGCCCTGCGCGTCGTAGACGACGATGCGGTCGAAGCGGCCGGTGCGGTAGGTGTCTTCATGGAGCATCGTCTTCCGGCCCGCGTACAGGTCCCACTTCCGGAGCGGCAGACGGCGATCGGCGGGATCCTCGGTCAGCGAATAGGAGACGCGATCGAGACTCGCTGCGGCCGGTGGCGTCACGGACCGGGGCCACCCGACGCGGAACTTGAACGCCGCCGGGGAGGGCAAAGCGGTCAGCGGCGCGAAGCGCAGGGCGTCCGGAACGATTTCGTAGGTGTCCGCCGCCGTGCCGTTTTCGATCACCACGCGCGAAAGCCGCGGGTAACCGTTGTAGAACAGACGTTCGGTGCCTCCCGCCGGACGCACTACCTTGATGCTCACCGGCGTATTATTTTCCAGCTCTATATCGGCCTCGGGCACGCCGTCCTGATTTTTGTCAATGATCGCCGTCACCGGTTCGTTTTCCTTGAATAAGTATTTCTCCTCATAATAACCGTCTCCGTCGGCGTCGACGGTTTTTTCGCCTTCCAGGGTCCCCAGGCGCCGAATCGCCTCGGCGCGCCGCGCCTTGTTCCGGCTCAACCCTTGGACGAGGGCTTCTATCAATAAAACACTGTCATCGCCCTTCCGGTTAAAGAAAAAATCGAGGGCGGCCGTGAAGGTCGCATTGTCCGCGCCGAGCAGATAAAGAACGACGGCCGGGTCTCGTCCGCCCTTTCGGCGATACAGCTCGAAATCGGCCTTCCGGGACGCCGCGTCCCGGTCCAGGGCGATTTTATAGAATAAAAATCCCGATTCGTCCGGGAATTGCCGTCTGCCGCGCTCAACGATGGTTCGCGCCGCGGCCGAGAGCCCCCGCTGCAAAAGAATTTTGACGTATGCCAGGGGAATCCGGCGGTCTTCCGGAAACTCCCTCAAGGCGGACCTCAAAATCTCCTCCGCTCCCTTCACGTCTCCGGTGCCGTACGCCGCCAACGCCCTGTTCCTCGCGTGCTCGCCCGAGTACACGTCGTCCGATCGTAACGAGTTGTAGAGGGCGAGGGACTCGCGAAAGCGTTTGGTGCGCAGGTAGAGCCCGGCCAGGGCGGCCCGCGCCTCGAGCGGCGAGGTATCGGTCCACGAGTCGAGCTTGACGGCCTTTTCGATGAGCGCCACCCCCTCGGCCGTCGTGGCTTGACGGCGGCAGAGGATGAGGCCGAGGAGGAAGCCGGCATCGGAATAGCTTGGAAGAAAGGCGACGGCCTGGCGCAGGAGATCTTCGGCTTCCGCGTCGTTGCCCGAGCGGTACATGCCGCGCGCCGAGAGGAAATAGCTCCTGGCGATTTCCCGGTCATCGGCTCCCAGCGGAGAACCGAGGAGGAGCAGAGCGATGAGACAGACCCCGGCCCGCATCAATGATCACCCGGTCCTTTTGCCATCCCGTGGCCGTTATTTGTCCTCTGCGGAGGATTCCCGCTTGGGGAGGTTCAAGAGCTCCCGAATTCCATCGTCGTCCATCGTTTCGCGCTGAACGAGCGCCTCGGCCAGGGTTTTGAGCTTCGACTTGTTCTTCGTCAGGAGATTGACGGCCTGGTTCAGGCTGCTCTCGAGAATCGCCTTGATTTCATTGTCGATCTTTTTGGCCGTTTCCTCGGAATAATCCTTGTGCCGGGCGATTTCCTTGCCGATGAAAATCGGCTCTTCCTTCTGTCCCAGGGCGATCGGCCCGAGGATGTCGCTCATGCCCCATTCGCAGACCATGCGGCGGGCGATCTGGGTGGCCTGCTCGATGTCCTGCTGGGAGCCCGAGGTCGTCTCGCCGTAGATGATCTTCTCCGCGGCGTACCCGCCCATGCTCATCGTCAGGTGATCGGTGAGCCAGGCCTTGCTCCGCGAGTAGACGTCGTTCTCCGGAAGCGAGAACGTCAGTCCCATGGCGCGGCCGTGCGGAATGACGGTGACCTTGTGCAGGGGATCGGCGTTTTTGAGGAAATAATGGAGGAGCGCATGTCCCGCCTCGTGGTAGGCGGTCATTTCCTTTTCCTTGGGCGGAATGACCTTCGACTTGCGCGCCACGCCCATGAGGACCTTGTCGCGGGCCTCCTCGAAGTCGGCCATTTCCACCTTCTGCTTGTTCTTGCGCGCCGCGAACAGGGCGGCTTCGTTCACCAGGCTGGCCAGGTCGGCGCCGGAAGTGCCGGGCGTGGCCCGGGCGATCCGGTTGAAATCGATGTCGGCCGCCAGGGTGAGCTTGCGGCAGTGGATTTTCAGGATGGCCTCGCGTTCCCTGATATCCGGCATGTCCACGACCACCTGCCGGTCGAAGCGGCCGGGGCGGAGTAAGGCCGGATCGAGCACGTCGGGGCGGTTGGTGGCGGCGAGGATGATGATGCCCGTCTTGGTGTCGAAGCCGTCCATTTCCACGAGGAGCTGGTTCAGGGTCTGCTCGCGCTCGTCGTGACCGCCGCCGTAGCCCGCGCCGCGGGTGCGGCCGACCGCGTCCAGCTCGTCGATAAAGAGAATGCACGGCGCGCTCTTGCGGCCCTGCTCGAACAGGTCGCGGACGCGGCTCGCGCCCACCCCGACGAACATCTCCACGAAATCCGAGCCCGACATGTGGAAGAAGGGCACGTTGGCCTCGCCGGCGATGGCCTTGGCGAGAAGGGTCTTGCCCGTGCCCGGCATGCCCACGAGGAGCACTCCCTTGGGGATTTTGGCGCCGATCTTGGAGAATTTCTGCGGGCTCTTGAGAAATTCCACGACCTCTTCCAGCTCGTACTTGGCTTCCAGCTGGCCGGCCACGTCCTCGAACGTGATGCGCTCCGCGCCCTCGAAGTAGCGCTTGGCCCGGCTCTTGCCGAAGGAGAGCGCCTTGTTGCCGGTGCCCTGAAGCTGGCGGAACATGAACCAGAGAAAGAAGATCATGATCGCCCAGGGGAGAATCTGGAAAATAATCTGAATAAAGGAGGGAGACGACGTTTTGCCGGTGTAATCGATTTTATACTCATCGAGGAGCGGAACCAGGCTCCTGTCGTTCATCGGTATCTGGGTTCTGAACACCACGTCCTTTCCCCCGATGTTTTTTACAATGGTAACATCCCGGTTATCTTCAATTTCAACCCTTTTTATCAGCTTCCGCTGTTCCGGATCCTGAACCTGTTGTTTGAATGTCGAGTAATCTATCGGGGTGCTGGGATTCCACACGTTATCGTTAAACATGAGGAACATGAGAAGAAACAGAGCGACTCCCAAGACTATGAAAATGGTCAATCGACTCCCCGAACCGGTGCGGGGGAGCTGAGGCCCTTGGTTGTCGTTGTTATTTTGCCGATTCATGTTCAATGTGACGCTCCACGTTAGCTAAAGTTTGGTAGATTCAATATACTCAAATTACGATATTTTCGCATCATTTTTCGTTTGATACAGCCGGACATCGCCCTGCGCTTCACGAGCGGCCTCGCGTCCGGCCGCGGCGCCGCTGCGGTAAACGTTCCGGAAGCCGCGCAGGCTTCCGAGCACCGCCACGATTCCCCTCCCGTCCTCCAACAAGGGAATCTCTTCCTTCTCCGCGCCGTCCACCCGCCATTCAGTGAACAACTTCTTCAATCTTTTTCTGCCGAAGACCTGGAGTATCCTGTCCCCGTTTTTTCGGGAGCGTATGACGAACGGAGGAGCCACTTTTTCCGCTTCAAATGAACACACCAGCACGTCCGTCGAGCGCCCAATTTCCCCGGGCATTCTCAGAACGTACCATTGATCGAAGAGAGTAAACGGCCGTCCCGCATTGATAGTGATAAAATAACCTTTTTTCGGAATCGCGACAATATCCCTCTCCAAAAAAAGCCAGCGGCCCCGGCGCCGGATGGCAAGCCCGCGTCCCCGCCAATCGAAGGCGCGCTTCCCGCCCGCTTCGGCGGCCAGAAGCGGCGCGAGAAAGCGGTACGGCAGCGCGCCCCCGGCCCGGCGGGTGCGTCCTCTCCCCGCCACCCCGCCGGCCCGGGCGTACAGCGCGTACAACTTCAGCGCCGGCGGCGCCGCGAAAAAGGCGTCCGCATCCGTTTTCACGCCGTGGTCGGTCTCCTCCCAGGCGAACGCGCCGTCGGCCTGCATGTGCAGGTAGTCTTCAACGTCTCCCATCTTGGCGGAGAAGGCCTGCAGGCTGCGTCCCAGCCCGGGAAAAATGTCCCGCAGCACGGGGAGGAGGTCGTGCCTGATCCTGTTGCGCAGGAAGCGGTTCTCGTCGTTCGTCGAATCCAAGCTGAAGGGCAGCCTTTTCCCGCGCAGGTAGGCCATGACTTCCCGGCGGGTCGTGCCCAAAAGCGGCCTCAGTATCCATCCGTTCGCGGCGCGGATGCCGCGAATCCCCCCCGTTCCGGAGCCCTGGAAAATCCGCCAGACGATCGTCTCAAGCTGGTCGTCGAGCGTGTGGGCGAGCAGGAGCCGATCGAACCTCCGCTCGCGGCGCAGCGTCGAAAAAAAGTCGAGGCGCGCGCGCCGCGCGGTTTCCTCGAGGCTCAAGCCACCGCGCCGGGCTTCGGCCTCGAGCGCGCCCGGTTCGAGTGCGTGAACGAAGAGCGGGATCGAGCGGTCCCGGCAAAAGCCGGACACCAGTTCCCTCTCCGCCCTCCGTTCCGCCTCGGGTCTCAATCCGTGATCGAGAAAGGCGCAGGCGAGCTGAAACCGGTACGACGAAGACAGGCCGTGCAGGATGGAGACGAGACAGGTGGAATCCGGTCCCCCGGAAAACCCGGCGAGGATCGACGAACCGGGCGGAACGCCGTGGGTTTTAAAAAAGCGCTCAACTCTTTTCTCCAGCATCGCCTTTCACCCGGCGGTTGACGTCGCCCATCACCTTTTCCTTCGGTTCCTTGAGGAGGCGCAGAATCTGGCGGGCGGCCGTCTCGATCGCCCGTTCGAGCATGGCCGCCTCCCCCGGGGTCGGATCGCCCAGAACGTGCCCGATGACGGCGCCCCTTCCTTGGGGACGGCCGATGCCCACGGAAAGACGCGGAACGGCGGTTGTCTTCAGCGCGGCGAAAACGGAGTCGAGCCCGTGGTGGCCGCCGGAGGAACCCTGGATTTTCATCTTGAGCGCCCCGAGCTCGAGGTCGAGACTGTCGCAGACGATGAGCAGATCAGCCGGTGCGGCCCTGGCCTGCCGCAAGGCGCCTTTCACGACCTCCCCGCTCGCGTTCATGTAGGTCAGGGGCTTGATGAGCACGAGCGGACGGCCCTGCCAGGACGCCTTTCCCGCCTCGTAACGCGAAAGAAAATGGGGTTTCCTGAAAACGCACCCGCAGACGGCGGCGATCCGGTCGACCACCTGAAAGCCGACGTTGTGCCGATTGCGCGAATACGCTTCGCCCGGATTGCCGAGTCCAATAACGACCAGCGGCAGTGGTTATCCCTCTTTCTTCTCGGTCGCGGCGGCCGCGGGCGCGGCGGCGGCGGCGGCTTCGCCCTCGGCGGGCGCGGCGGCGACCGCTTCGGCCTTCGGCGCCTCTTCGAGTTCGGCCGCCTTGGTGACGACGTGGCAGATGACCTGGTCGGGGGCATTGAGGAACTTGACATCCGCCAATGCGGTGATATCGCTGATGTGGATCGAGTGATGGATTGCAAGCTCGGAAACGTCCAACTCGATCTTTTCGGGCATATTTTTGGGAAGGCATTCCACCTCGATCTCGTGCAGCAGCTGTTCCAGGATGCCGCCCTCCTTGACGCCCTTGGCGCTGCCCGAGAGGCGGACCGGGATGCGCGTGTGCAGGACCCGGTTCGGATCGATCGCGTAAAAATCGAGATGAACGATCTTGTTCAGGAGCAAATCCTCCTGGTAATCCTTCACGAGGACGTCACAGGTCTCTTTTCCGAGGTCGAGGGTGACGATGACGTTTTCATTGATCACCTTGAACTTTTTCGTGAATTCCGTTTCGTCCACGGAAATCATCATCGGCTCTCTCGCGCCGTACACGACCGCCGGGATTTTACCCTCGCGGCGCAGGCGATAGTTCTCACCCTTGCGGTTTTTGACCGTGGTGCGCGTTTCGGCGCTCAGCGTTAATTTATTCATACAAGCTCCTTTATCTCTTTCGATGGCGTTTCGTTTTTCTGGGACGGCAGGATTCGAACCTGCGAATGCCGGTACCAAAAACCGGTGGCTTACCGCTTGCCGACGTCCCAATCCGTGCCCGTCCCGGAGGGCAACCCTCATCGGGGTGAATACTCTATCACCTTTTCATGACGCAGTAAAGCGAGGTGATGTGCGATGAGAACGGTTTGTAGCCCGATAAAATAAAGGAAAACGATGGTTTTGGCAAGTACCGTTTTTCAAAGCCTTCAACTCCAAAAAGGAGGACACGGAGAGCACGGAGGGAGGAGGAGCTCACGGAGGAGTAAAGAAATGGTTTATATCGTTTTTTCATGATCTTTTTTCTTTATTTTCTCCGTGTCCTCCGTTCACTCAGTGTTCTCCGTGTCCTCTGTTTTCTTGTTTGCAGTCCGAAAAGGCATCACACCGCGACGACCGGCGGCAGCTCGGCCAGCGGTTCGACCACGTCCGCGAAGCGGAATCGGCCTTCGATTTTGGCGAGAGCGGTTTCGGCCTCCGGCCGGCCGGGAAAGACGCCGAAAAAAGACGAGCCGCTTCCGGAGACGCCCGTGAAAAGCGCGCCCGCTGCCCGGAGGGCGGTCTCCAACCGCGCGAATACCGGGAAGCGGTAGAAAAGGAGCGATGAAAACGAATTGAAGAACCGCCATTTTTCGGGCGGGTCCTCGGTGAAGGAACGGACGAGCTCATCGCTCGAGACGCGCTCGCCCGGGGGCGCGGGCGCCGCGTGATCGTACCGCCGGTAGGCGTCGGCCGTGTCCACCGAAAAATCGGGGACAAGCAGGACAAGCGCGAAGCGCGGCGCGATCGGCAGCGGCCGCACCTTTTCGCCCCGACCTTCGACGAGGGCGCGGGCGCCGGCGAGGAAAAAGGGGACGTCGCTGCCGATCCCGGCGCCGAGCTTGAGAAGCGTTTCGGGCGGGAGGGGGTGTGCGGCGGCGTGATTCAGCGCCCGCAATGTCGCCGCCGCGTCGCTCGAGCCGCCGCCCAGGCCCGCGCCGAGGGGAATCCGCTTTTCCACCGTCACGCCCACGCCGGCGGCCATACCGGCCGCGCGGCGGTAAAGCTCGACGGCGCGGACGATGGTATTGCGCCGGTCGTCCACTCCCCCGACCAGCTCCCGCAGGCCGTCTCCGTCTGCGGCGGCGCCGAGCGTCACGCGGAGGCGATCGGCCGCGTCGACCGCGATAAAAAGCGAGCGTAAATCGTGATACCCGTCGGGTCTGCGCCCCAGGATGTCCAGGTGGAGGTTGAGCTTGGCCGGCGCCTCCACGGTGTAGACCGCTTGCGTGGCCACGGGCGTCGTCCCCTATCCTTTTTCCACGAAGTGGCAGCCGAGCGAGACGCGGTTGGCCTGGGCCGCGCGGATGATGAGGGAGGCCGTCAGCACGGCGTTCCGCAGCTCGATGATTCTTCTCGTGAGCCGGGCCTGACGGTAGAATTTTTCCACGCGGTGGGACAGATAATTGAAATCGGAGAGGGCGCGCGCCAGGCGCTTGCGGTTGCGCACGATGCCGGCGTAGTTCCACATGGTGGAGCGGATATTCTGCAAGTCCTGGTAGACGAGCACCGGATCGATCTCCTCCTCCGGCCGCGGCGAGATCCAGTCGGGGATGTCGTTCCGGACGCCGCCGTCCCGGTCCGCCCCGCCCGCGGCCGCCCCCCGGCCGGCCCGCGTGCCCCAGACGAGGCCTTCGAGCAGGGAGACCGACGCCAGGCGGTTCGCGCCGTGCACGCCGGTGCAGGCCGATTCGCCGACCGCGTACAGCCCGGGGATGTTCGTGCGGCCGTCGAGGTCGACCTTGATTCCGCCGCAGAAATAGTGCGCGGCCGGCACGACCGGGATGGGCTCGCGGGCGATGTCGATCCCGATCGCCCGGCATTGGCGGGCGATGCTCGGAAAGCGCGCCTTGAGGTCGACGCGCGAAACCTGGCGCGCGTCCAGGAACACGTACCCCGAGTCCGTGGCCTCCATTTCGTAGAAAATGGCGCGCGCCACCTCGTCGCGGGGGGCGAGGTCCTTCATGACGGGGCTGTATTTTTCCAGGAAATATTCGCCGCGCTTGTTCATGAGCCGCGCGCCTTCCCCGCGGAGGGATTCGCTGATCAGAAAGCGCTTCACGTCGCGGTGGTAGAGAATGGTCGGGTGGAACTGAACGTATTCGGCGTTGATGATCTCCGCCCCGCTCCGGTGCGCCATGGCGATCCCGTCGCCCGAGGCGCCCGGCGTGTTCGAGGTATGGAGAAAGAGGTTTCCCACGCCGCCCGTGGCGAGCACGACGCGGGGGGCGAAAAAAATGCTCACCGTCTCCTGCCGCTCGTCGAAAACGTACGCCCCGATCACCCGGGTCGGACGGTAGCGCTCCTCGGGATTGCGCGCGTGGTGGCTGTTGGTGATGAGATCGACGGCGCAGTGGCCGGGGAAAAACGCGATCCGGTCGACAGCGGCGGCGCGGCCCAGGAGCCCCTTCTCGACGGCGGCGCCGGTGTGGTCCTTGACGTGGATGATCCGGCGCACGGAGTGCGCCGCCTCCTGGGTGAGGTCGAGCCCGCCCGCGCCGTCCGGATCGAACGGCACCTGCGACGCACCGATGAGGAGATCCTCGATCGCCCGCGGCCCTTCCTCGCACACGAGGCTGACCGCTTCCCGGAAATTGATGGCGCAGCCGGCCGAAACGATGTCCCGCTCGAGGAGCTCCTTTCCGCCCTCGCCGCGGTAGACGATGCCCCCCTGGGCGTAATTGGTATTGCATTCCGAAAGCTCGCCCTCTTTGGACACGACCGCCACCGACCGGCCTTCCCCCGCGGCCGCGAGGGCGGCGGAAAGCCCGGCGACGCCGCTCCCGATGACGAGGACGTCGAACTCCCGGCGCGGGCCGACCTGGGCGGTCACGGCGACTCCTTATTCCGCTCGACCCGCTCGATCATGCCCCGCAGGGCGCGGACGGCGAGCGCGCCCGTCTCCGCCGGTACGAACACTTCGTACGGCGACGGCGGCGAGCCGATCGAGCGGAGCGCGGCCAGGAGCTTCGCCGGCGTGATCTTGTTCATGTTCACGCAGCCCGAACGCCTGAGCGGGAAAATCCGAGCGTCCTTCCGCGACGAGGCCAGACGCTCGACCAGGTTCAGTTCCGTTCCGATGAAAAGCACGTCGCCGGCCGCCGCGTTCCCGCACTCCCGGATGATCCCGGAGGTGGACCCGACGTAATCGGCGAGCGAGGTCACCTCTTCCCGGCATTCGGGGTGGACGAGAACCTTGGCGTACGGATACCGGTTTTTGGCCTTCATGACGTCCAGGGCCGTGAAGCGGACGTGGACATTGCAGAAACCGTCCCACACGATCATCCGCGCCTCCGGCGAGGGGTCCGGACCGCCCGCTTTTTTCCCAAAGAACGCGATATCCTCCCCGGCGAGCCCCAATTGTCCCGCCACGTTCACCCCGAGATTCCGGTCCGGCAGGAAGAGAACGGCCTTATTTTCCGCCAGGAGGGAGCGTACGAGCAGGGCGGCATTGGAAGACGTGCAGACGATGCCGCCCGCTTCGGCGGCCGCCGCCTTCGTCGCGGCGGTGGAATTGATGTAGACCACCGGCACGACGGGGCGCCGGACGGTTCGCCGGAGCCCGGCGAGCGCCTGAGTGAGATCGCCGTCCTCCGCCATGTCGGCCAGGGGACAGCCGGCTTCACGATCGGGCAGGTACACGCGCTGCTCAGGCCGGGCCAGGATCCTGGCGCTTTCGGCCATGAAGGCGACGCCGCAGAAGACGATGTGCCCGGCGGAGGAACGCGAAGCCTCCCGCGCGAGTTGGTATGAATCCCCCGTAAAATCGGCCAGCTTGAACACTTCATCCCGCTGGTAGAAGTGAGCCAACAGGCAAAGATTTCCGCCGTATTCCTTTTTCAGGCGCACAATCTCCGCGATGGTTTCCATGTTCCCGTTGTCCACGCTTCCTCCGCCGTTTACCGCCCGTTTCGGCCGTCGGAAATCAAAGTACACTTATCTCCAGGGAAAAGTCAAAGGACTCGACGGAGTGAGTGAGCGCGCCGACGGAAATGTAGTCGGCTCCGAGGGGCACGAGGTCCTTGAGATCGGGATACTTCACTTTCCCGGAGATTTCCACCGGGATCCGGCCGCGAATCAGGTCGAGGGCCTCCCGCAGGTGTTCGAGCCCCATGTTGTCGAGCATGATGGTGTCCACACCGGCGGCGACGGCCTGCTTCACCTCGTCGGTGTTCCGGCATTCGGCCTCGATCCGGTATTCCACCCCCCACCGCCGACGCACCCGCTCCACGGCCGTCCGCAGCGATCCGGCGGCGTCGCTGTGGTTGTCCTTGACGAGCGCCATGTCGAACAGCCCCCGGCGATGATTCCGTCCGCCTCCCATGCGCACCGCGTATTTCGAGAGCGCCCGGAAGCCCGGGAGGGTCTTCCGGGTGTCGAGAATCAGGGTCCGTCCGTATTTCTGGGCCTCGAGCACGTAGCGGCGCGTCTGGGTGGCGATGCCGGACAGGAATCTGATGAAATTGAGCGCCGTCCGCTCGCCGCCGAGGATCGGGCGCGCCTTGCCCTCGATGACGGCCACTTCCTTCATGGGGGTGATCTCCTCGCCGTCCGCGACGAGAAACGCCACCCGCGTCTCCGGATCGAGAGCCTCGAAGACGGCGGAAAAAACCTCGGCGCCGGCCAGCACTCCCGTGTCCTTGGAGAGCAGAACGGCGCGCACCTCTTCGTCCGAAAACACGGCTTCGGAGGTGACGTCCACGCCGGGTCCGAAATCCTCCTTGAGAGCCAATGCGATCAATTCCTCGATTTCCTTGTTCATACGCGGCGTCATGATAGATGAAGAACCGGCAGTTTGACAAGCTCCATTCCAGGATGGAATTTTCATTTGACTTTTATTTCTCGATTCACCTATATTCTAGGGATTCGAGCCCGCCCGGCGGCGGGTCGCGAGAATCCGGGGAATCCAGGGAGCGATATGGCAGATCGAATCTCGTCGTCGTTCAACGAGGCGGTGCGTGATATTTTCCGTGAAAATTCGATCCCGATAGACGCCGTCGACCCCGCCGGAAAGAATTCCGAAAGGCTGCAGGTCGTGTCCACGATGGGCATTTCCGGCGACCTGCGGGGCAATATCGTTTTCGGCCTCGACTTCGAGAGCGCCCGTTCCATCGTCGACTTGCTCTTCAAGGCCGGCGAAATCGCTCCCGCGAAAGACGACACCGCGGGGGAAGGGGTCTTCGGCGACCTGGAAAAGGCGACGATCGGCGAATTCGCCAACCAGATCACCGGGCGCGCGCTCATGGCGCTCGCGCGGCAGGCCGTCGATTGCAACATGTCGCCCCCCACCGTGTTCACCGGAGACCTGGTGGTGCCGGATCTCGGGTCCGCTTCCGACGAGGAGTACGTTTCCCGCGTCCGCGGCGGCTTCGGGAGCGCGGTCCTGCACGTCGGCATCAAGGAGCGTAAAAAAACCTGAAAAAACTGTTGACAATTTTATTGCAAACTGCATAGAGTTGATGGCGAGAAAACGCTTATTTTAAAGATGAGGGGGAAGGGAACGATTATGTTTACGAGCCAGCATGAGCTTCGGGAAGAATTGATCAAACGAGATCTCTTCCGTGCGGCCGTCGACGACGAAGACGAACAGGACGAATTCGAGGACGAGGACGAGGACGCCGACGAAGACGGCGAAGAAGTAGGCGAATACGACGACGACTTCGAGGACGAATACGAGGATCTCGAAGATGAAGAAGAAGAAGAGGATTTCGAGGAAGACTACGACGAGGTCGACGAAGAGGATATCGAGGACGAAGAAGCCGAGGACGAAGAGGACGAAGAGGACGAGGAGGAAGACCTCGACGATTTCGAAGAGGACGAGGATTTCATCGAGGACGATGATTTCGAAGACGACGACGATCTCGATTACGACGATTTCGACGAGTAGGCCAACGGCTTGGCCCTGAACCAGAGTTTTTCCAATTCATAGAATTCCCGCGCTTGACGGTCCATCACATGAACGATGATATTGCCGCAATCGAGGAGCGCCCAGCCCGACTGGTCGCCCGTCCGGCCCTTGTTGAGAACGGGAGCGGACCGCTCGGCGAGAAATTCGCACACGAAGCCGATGAGACTCGCCGCGTGCCGCGAGCTCGCGGCGGTGGTGATGATGAAATAATCGGCGAAAGAGCATTCGCCGGTCACGTCGAGAACGACGGTGCCCTCGCCCTTGTGGTCGTCGATGAGGGCGGCCATCGCGAGCGCCCGGTCCCGTCCGTTCGGCCTATTGGCAGTATTGTCCATCAAAATCCATCCCCAAGATGATCGTCATGTCCGCCGTCGTCTTTTCGTCGATCGAGGTTTCAATGTTCCGGCACTTGATGACGTCGGCGATCTCCCGCGCCATTTTCGCGTTTCCCCGGTGGTCGACGACGACGGTTTTTTTCACCGGCTTTTCGGGCGCGTTGTCCTCCCGGAGCACTTCGTACCCGTACTGTTTGTAGATGCGGCCGCAATCCCTCGCCCGGAAGGCGACATCGGTGCCATTGAGAATCTCCAGGTTGACGGTGAGGTCCTCGGGACGGAGCGACTGATTGTTCCGTAAAAATTCCACCGCCTGCTGCATCGACTTTTTCAACTGCTCGCCCTGGTCGTTCGGGATATAAATCTCCTCGTTGTTCTGCATCCGCGTCGTGCCGTGCACCCGCCGGTAGAGGATGCTTTCCAGGTCGAGCTCCCGCAGGTTCGTCAAGAACGTCCCGAGCTCGTGCGCGGAGAGGTTGGTGCGCAGCGTTTTCTGCAAGGCGCCGAACACGCCCGGCTTCGCGAAAAAGCCGTTTTCTTCGCTCTTTCCCATTTTCTCGAGCAGCGATTTCAGAAAATCCTGACGGCGCTGCACCCGGTCCATTTCGCTCTCATTGTCGAGGTCGAGGGACAAATAGTCCGTCGCCTTGTCGCCGTCGAGCGCGACGCTCCCCGAATCGAAGAGGTACCGCCGGTCGCCGCTCGTCTTGTCGACGGTCGAGGAAATCACGACATCGATGCCGCCCATGAGATCGACCAGGTCCCGGAGGCCCTTCTCGTCGAAATCGATCGAATACTGAATCGGCACGCCGATCATCTCCGCGATTTTGGCGCGCAGGCGCGCCGTGTTTCCCGGAACGTACAGGGTTTCCAGCGTGTCGTAACGGTTGAGCGACGCGAGCATGAGCCACGTCCGTTGGGGCAGGAAGAGAATGACCGCCTTCCGGGTCGCGGGCTGGAAGAGGAAGACCTCGATGAGCCTGACGCGGTCCCCCTCCCGAACGGTGAAGAGCGTGTTGACGGCCTCGCCTTTTTTCACCCGCTCCGCGACCGAATCGGTGCGGATGAGAAGTACCGCGGCGACGATCGCTCCCGCCGCCACCGCGACGATCAGGATGAGAAAAATAAGACTCTTGGGTGACCGTTCCTTCACTGTCTGCCACTCCTCCGCCGGCGTTTGAAATAAACGTACATTCTTTTCGATATGGGGGCAATCGGCTTGCCCTCGGCTTCCAGAAAACGGAAAATCTTTTCGCTGACCCGCACCACCATGTCCGCCAACCCGAGGGCGAGCAGCGCCAACCGTTCGTCCTCGGGCAGGAATCCCCGTCCGGGCTCGAGAAAATCGGCCGCGTAGAGCATCTGGGAGAGCGGCCCCATCCCCGGGCGGCCCAGCACGTGCTCGGAGACCGCGGCCAGGATCTCGCCGTCCCGCAGGCCGTATTCCCGCCTGAGGATGTCGCTCCCCACCCGCCCGTGCAGGAGGGCGGGCCGCTCCCGTTCGAAGGCGGTTGAGCGGAGCCCGAAGCGCCCGACATAGGCGAGCGTCTCGGCCGCGCTCATTTCGCGGGCGACGTCGTGCCCGATGCCCGCCAACCGCCCCCTGGCCGCTTCGATTCCGCGGCGCGGGCAGAGCTCCCCGGTCAGGCGCGCGACCGCCGTCGAGTGACGGATCCGCTCGCGGGAGAGCTTTTTTTCGAGGGCGGCGAGGACGAGGGCGGAGAGGCGATCGGCTTCGCCGGGGGAGATGCGCTTCACCGCGGGCCTCGCCGGTGCGGGGACGGAAAACGGAGAGCCGTCATTCACCGCTCCCCGCGAAACCGATAAACAGGTCCTTGAGCGCCTCGATCCCCTCGCCCGTCCGGCTTGAAATCGCAACCGCCTGAAAGTCCGGGTACCGGCGGGAAAAAGCCGCGAGGCTGTCTTCGGCGCCTCCCCGGTCGGCCTTGCTGACCACGATCAGTCTTTTTCGCTTCGCCAGGCTCTCGGAAAAGGCCGCAATCTCCCCGGCGAGCACGTCAAAATCCGTCAGGGAGCTTTCGCCGCCGGCTTCGACGAGAAAGGCGAGGAGACGGGTGCGGGCGATGTGCTTCAGAAAGGACACGCCCAGGCCGGCGCCCCGGGAGGCGTCCTCGATGATTCCGGGAATGTCGGCGATGACCACCTGGCGCCCCTTGTGGTGGAGCACTCCGAGGCTGGGGATGAGGGTGGTGAAGGGATAATCGCCGATCTTGGGGCGGGCCTTGGTGAGGACGGACAAGAGGGTCGACTTTCCGGCGTTGGGCAGTCCGACGAGCCCGATATCCGCGATCAGTTTCAGCTCGCAGACGATCCGGCGCCTGATCCCGGGCCGTCCCGGCTGCGCGATGCGCGGCGCCTGTCTCGTGGAGCTGCGGAAATGCCAGTTGCCCTTTCCGCCCCGTCCGCCCTCGAGATATACCCAGACTGACGAGCTCGAAAAATCCTTGATCGTCTCGCCCGTTTCGGCGTCGCGAATCACGGTGCCGGGCGGAAGCGGAATGACCACGTCGCCGCCGTCCCGGCCGGTCATTCGATTGCCCTGGCCCGGGCGCCCGTTTTCCGCCTTGAAAAACGGTTTGCGCCTCAAATGAGAGAGGGTTTTTACATTGTCCTTGACCTGGAAGACGACGTTGCCGCCCTTCCCGCCGTCGCCGCCGTTCGGGCCGCCGCGCGGGATGTACTTTTCCCGGCGAAAGGATACGATTCCGTCCCCCCCGTCGCCGGAAACGACTTCAATGGTCACTTCATCGACGAATCCGTTCACCGGTCGTGAGTGGTCAGGACGCCGGGTTGACCAGGACGAACTTTCTGCCTTTTTTTTCCGTGAAGGCGACGACGCCGTCTATTTTGGCGAACAAAGTATCATCCCGGCCGATGCCGACGTTGTCACCGGGGTGGAAGACCGTGCCGCGCTGCCGGACAATGATGCTGCCGGCCCGCACGAGCTCACCGCCGAAGTGCTTGACGCCCAGGCGCTGGGCGTTCGATTCACGGTTATTTTTGGCGCTGCCGCCGCCCTTTTTATGTGCCATCTGGTTTCCTCCGTATCAGCTTGTTCGAAAATCCACGCTCACGTGCCGCGGGTGTTCGGCCGCCAGGTCGAACAAACCGGTCAGCAAAAAATCGGTGAGACCGCGGTATCTTTCCCGTGATTCCGCGCCGCGGGGAACGACGGCGATGCGCATATCGCCCTCCCGCTCGGCGCTTCCCTCGATCTCGAGGTACGGTTCCCGTTGCAGCGCGTGCCAGGCCGTCCTGACGAGGACCGAAACCGCCGCGCACACCGCGTCACGGCCCTTCTCCCCCGCCCCCGCGTGTCCCGTCGCCGTAATTGACTTGAGGCATCCCGAGGGGAAAAGCTCCAGGACGACTCGCACCACGGCTCAGGTGCCCGCGGCGATGATGTCGTCGACCGTGATGTCCGTGTACTGGCCGCGGAATCCCCGCTTGCGGCGGTAGCTCTTCCGTTTCTTGTACTTGTAAATGAGGACTTTTTTCCCCTTGACCTGGTCGGCCACGGTGGCCGTCAGCCGGGCGCCTTTCAGGTACGGCGTTCCGACGTTCACCTTTCCCGAATCGCTCACCATCAGGATCGTATCGAACTCGACCTTATCGCCCTGGTTTTTCTCGAGTTTGTCTATTCTGAGCGTTTTGCCCTTCTCAGCCTTGTATTGTTTCCCGAGAATCTCCACTAATGCGTACATATCGATAAACCTCGTCTTCTTTCGTTCGATTTTAAGGGCCAGAGAATAACATGTATAAATATCAGAGTCAAGAGCCGCCCGCAAGAGGCCGGCAATTCTCAAGAAAACAGAAATTTAGATTTACAACGCACCCTGCATCGACCTCGAAAGAGGACACGAAGCTCACGAAGAAAA
>CAZKOS010000001.1:51948-60578 GCA_964554445.1 uncultured Spirochaetaceae bacterium
GACCTCCGGACTACTCATTCCCCCTGGTAATTGATGAGCGTCTCCACGCGGAAACCCTTCAGAAGCTCGCCGTAATTGAGGAACGGCAGGCCGATGACCGCGAAAATCCCGGCTACGCTCGCCCCCCCCCGTCCCAGGAGCGCGGCCGCGGCCTTGAGTGTGCCGCCGGTGGCGATGAGGTCGTCCACCAGGAGCACTTTCGAGCCGGCCGTAATGTCCGCCTTGTGGGCCTCGATGACGTCGGTGCCGTACTCGAGGGTGAATTCCTCCCGATAGGTCTCTCCCGGCAGCTTGCCTTTCTTGCGGATGAGAATGAGCGGCAGCTTCCGGCGCAGGGCGAACGGCGCGGCGAAAACGAACCCCCGCGACTCGATGGCGGCCACGGCGTCGCAGGCCTCCCCGCCGTAGAGCTCCTCCATCCTGTCCTGGCAATAACCGAACGCCTCGGGATTGGTGAGAACGCTCGTAATGTCGTAGAACAGAATCCCGGGTTTCGGAAAATCCTTGATTTTGCGAATGGCGCCGTCCAGATCGAATGTCTCACTCATGCACGTTCTTCCTTATGAAAGATGAATAGTGCCCCACCCAGTCCTTTATTTTCCGGGTGTCCGTTTCCTTCTCCTGAAACATCAATGGTTCGGAAAAAACCGAAATCTCGGAATCCTCGAGCGCGCCGGTGAATTTGCCGGCGGTGCCGGAGCCCCTGTCCGCGAAAAAGGCGGCGCACCGCCCGGCGAAATTGACCCCTGAAAACGCCCGCATGAGCTCGGAGAAATCGGTATGCACGTCGAGGCCGTTCTCCGCCCTCGATCCGAGGATGACGGCGTCGACCGCCGCGATGTCGGGGATGTGCGCCGCGCCGGCGCCCAGCGCCGTCGCCTTGAAGGTTTTGCGATCAAACGCCTTCTGGATGCAGTCGGCGAATTTCCTGACGGCCGCGTCCTGCGGGGCGTACAGAATCACCACTTTGAACATAGGGGCTCCTTTTCGGGCGATGCGTCAGTATATCCGGTAGCCTGAGGTTTTTCAATACAAGTGCTGCACTTTCAAACTTCTCAAAAGGACACGGAGAGCGCAGAGAAAACGGAGAACCCGGAGAAAGAAAAGAAAAAATCATGAAAAACCATCACAGCCTGTTCTGTTCCCCTCACTTCTCCGCGGGCTCCTCCTTCCTCCGTGCTCTCCGTGTCCCTCTGAGTTTTCAGCCCATTAATTTACGGAAGGCCTTGACCCGGGCGCTCGCCGGAAGCTCGAATGAGGAGGGGCCGTATTTTCGCAGTTTGTGGAAGGCCAGCCCGGCGATCATGGCCGCATTGTCGGTGCAGTATTTCAGCGGCGGGAAAATCGCCTCCAGGCCGGGTTCGTCCGCCAACCGCCGCCTGAGACGGCTGTTGGCCGCCACGCCGCCGCCGAAAACGATTCGTTCGATCCCGTTGTTTTCGGCGGCCAGGAACACCCGGTCGAGGAGGATGTCGATGGCGGTTTTTTGGAAGCCGGCCGCGATGTTCTCCGGCGTTTTGGGGAGCTTCGGATTCCGGAACTGCTCGAGTTGGTTGCAGACCGCGTTTTTCAGTCCCGAATACGAAACGTCGTAGGTGTGGTCGCCCTTGTGCAGCGAGGGTTTGGGAAAATGAAAAGCCCGCGGGTCTCCCTTTTGCGCCAGGCGGTCGACGGCCGCTCCTCCCGGGTACCCGAAATCGTAATGCTTGGCGACCTTGTCGAAGCATTCCCCGCAGGCGTCGTCGATGGTGGTGCCGAGCACTTCCAGTTCGTCCTCGCCGCGCACGAGGGAGATCATCGTGTGTCCGCCCGAGACGAGCACGCCGACGTACGGGTACGGGATCTCGCGTTCGAGGCGCGGGGCGTAGAGGTGCGCCTCCACGTGGTCGATCCCGATGAACGGCTTTTTCAAGGCGGCGGCCAGTCCCTTGCCGAAGGACAAGCCCACCAAAAGAGACCCGATCAGCCCTGGCCGATACGTGGCGGCCACCGCGTCGCAGTCCGCGGCGGACAGGCCGGCCTGTTCCAGGCACTCCTTGACCACCGGGACGATCCATTCCAGGTGCTTGCGTGAGGCGATCTCCGGCACGACGCCGTAGTACGGCCGGTGCTCCTCTATCTGGCTGGCGACGACATTGCCCAACACCCGTCCGCCGTCCTCCACGACGGCGGCGGCGCATTCGTCGCACGACGTTTCAATCCCCAATATTTTCACTTCCCCGCCCCCCCCTTCAACCGCAGGTATTGGGAAGCGGTGACGAATTCAATGCCGGAGGCGACGAGATCGTCGTACTCCGCGAGGAGCGCGTCCAGGAGCGCCCGATGCTGCACGTGGCCGATCAGGATCGCCCGGCCGTGAAGCCGGGCGTACGCCACGCCGTCGTTCAAAACGCGGAGGATGGCGTCCTGAGCGGCGCTGTTGTCCAGGAAAAAATTTCGTTCGGCCCAGGGGACGCCGTAGCGTTCGGCGTATTCCTTTCCCAGCGTCGAGGAAACGGTCCGGGAATCGATGAAGTATTTGTTTTTTTCCTTGAGATACGAAAGGAGCGTGTCCATGACGGCCCGATCCTGCGTGGCCAGGGAACCCATGTGGTTGTTGACTCCCCGCGCGAAGGGCACGGTCGAAAAATCCGCGTCCAGAATGCGGCGAATCCGGCTCCGGTCGAAGGAAACCAGCACCGCGCCCGGCCCCGGATTTTCATTCCCCAGCGGCTCGAGCGGCAGGTGGAGAATCACCTCCTTGCCCGCCTCATGGACCTTGACGGCGCATTCCCGCGAGTACGGGAGCTGGGGAAGCACGGCGACGGACATCTCTCCCGGAAACCGCAGAAACCGCTCGAGGTCCGCCAGATCGTTTCCGGCGTCGTCGATGATCAAGGCGACGGCGCCGGCTTTCCCGACGATCGAGTTGCCTCCGGTCGAAGCCGAACCCTCGCGTCTCTCTCCGCCGCTCGGCGGGGCGACGGCGGCGGCGGCGTCCGGGATCGCGGCCGACGCCCGCTGCCGGGCGGCCGCGGGCGGTTGCAGGCCCTCGCCCTTCCGCCAGAAAATGAGAACCGCGGCGAGAACGCCGGTGATCGCCGCCATCAACAACAGCGCCGCCGCCAACCGGTTCCGCGGCGCGCGCCTCGATTTTTTTCGCTTCTTCATTGTAGGTAATGTAATCATAGAGCGATGGGTGTTTCAACCGTGAATCGCCCGGGCCGGGAACGGTCAAAAGCCGCGGGCGTGAACGCGGCGGCTCATAGTTTCGTCGCGGCGTCCTGACGCGGGAATAAAAAAAAGAGAGCGGGGCCACGCTCTCTTTTAAGAAGGAGGAGATGCAAGAAGGCCCTTTCGCCGCCTTCCCGAACGGCTCGGGGCCGAATCACCTAGTTCAATTGTGGCTGTACTCCTGCAGTTCCCGGGCCACTTTCTTCAGCTTGCGCAACGCCTTCAATTCAATCTGGCGGACGGTCTCGGGAGACATCCCCATCTTTTCGCCGATGTTCTTCAGCGTGTACCGTTTCCCGGAGAGAAAGGCGAACCGGTACATGAGGATCTTGCGCTCCTTGTCCATGAGACGCTCCAGGAAACGCATCGTCTCGTCGCGCAGGCACTTCTTCATGAATTCCCTGTCCGGAGTGAAACTGTTGTCCTCGTAAATCTCGTGAAGGGACAACGAGTCGTCCCGCGTTTCCTTGTCGAAGGAAACGGTGGGGTTCACGGCGTTGAGCAGGACGTCGACCTCCGCGACGCTCAAGTCCGCCTGCTCGGCTATTTCCGAAAGCGACGGCTTGCGCATGAGCGTCTGGTAGAGGGTGTTGTAGACGCGGTTGATTTTGCGAAGCCGCTCTTCCTTGCGGTGCGGAAGGCGGATGGTGCGGCGCTTGTTCGAGATGGCGCGCATGATGGCCTGCTTGATCCACCAGGAGGCGTACGTCGAGAAACGGACGTTCTTCCGGTAATCGTATTTGGTCGCCGCCTTGATCAGCCCGAGGTTTCCCTCCTGGATGAGGTCGAGCACCGCGATCTCCGGCACGGTGTACTCCATGGCGATTTTCACCACCAGGCGGAGATTGCATTCGATCAGGTGGTTGAGGGCCGTCTGATCGCCGCGTTGAATGCGTTTCGAGAGGTCGATCTCTTCCTCAAATGTGAGAAGAGGGTTTTTCTTGATCTGCTCGAAATACGCCTTCATACAATCTTCCGTATCGATGCCGGCGGTCTCTTTCTTCTTCTTCATTTCCATACCAAACTCCCGTATATTAAAAGAGCAAGAAATGTGCCAAAAAGGGTTCTTTATCAAGTTGTTATAATTCTTTATGCTATATAGATATATTTTTGTTTTACCTAATTCGCAAAAACAGGGACCTCTTTTGTCTATTTTTTTGTACACTTCGTTCTGTTATTAAAAACTATTTTCTTTTTCATCAATATAGATGGGTATAATTATTTTTATATCTCATATAGATTTATTATCGATTGAGTATAAACTGAAAAAATCGCGGCAATAAATCAGAAACAGCCGAATAAAACAGCGCGGCGATTCTACGAGCGGTGTGGAAGGATGATTCCCGACTCCTGGGGCGATAACTGCCGGTAGACCATGTCGGCGAGACCGAAGCCGGAGTTTTTCGCCATGAGAAGCGCGTATCTATCGTAGAGCATATCCTCGAAGATGTCTTCCGCCATTCCCCCGTGGAGGAAATCGGATTTTTCCACCGATTTCCTCATGGCGTCGAGCATTTGCTTGATGAAAAGCGATTCGAATTCGACGCATTGGTCGTACAGTTTCCCGTGCGGTTTCCCGGCCTGGCGGGTCCCGGGGACGGGTTTTTCACCCGCCCGTTTCATCTGATCAAGCCGCTTCGAGTATTCCTGATTCGAATAAAGCAATTGCGGATCGCCGATCGTCATCCCGCCCCCCTATTTGATCACCAGCGTCCCGTACAGGGCGCCGGCGCGATCGATCGCTTTCATGATTTCTATGACGGTGTCCGTGTCCAGTCCGATGTCGCGCACCGTTTTCACGAAATCCTCGACGGTGACGGTGTCCTGGATGACGAATTGCTCTTTTTTATCCGTTTGCGGTGAATAATAACTTCCCACGCTGACGCCGGTGGATTTATAGGATACCGCCACTTTCCCGATCTTCACCTGCTCGCCCATGATGATCACTCCGCTCCGGGAGTCGATCACCACTTTTGATGACGGATCCGGCTTCACGGTCACCGATTCGATTTCGGCGATGAACCGCACCGTGTCCCGCCGTCTCGCCTCCGGAACGGCGATTTCGATCAGGCTTGAGTCGCGAACGGTCACGCTCAATGCCGGGAACCTGGCCGCGAGCGCCGCCTGCACGGCCGCGGCGGTCGCGAAATCCGGATCGCGCAGCAGAATGCGAACGACATTGCCGGCGGCGAAGGTCGACGTCACGTCGCGCTCCGCGATCGCTCCTTCGGTCACCGTGCCCACCGTCTTGGGCGCGGTCCGGTCGCCGGAGACGTCGATCGCGCCCTGGGCCACGGCGTAGGTCGTGCCGTTGGCGGCGCGCAGCGGAGTCTGGAGGAGAACGCCCCGTTCAAGGCTCGTGGCGTCACCCAGGCTCGATACCGTGACGTCGATTTTCTCGCCCGCGCGCATGAAGGCGGGCACGACGGCGGACACGGTGACGACGGCGCAGTTCCGGCTGCGAACGTCCTTGGCGCTCACGTCGAACCCGAAATGCGCCACCAGGTTGGCGACGGCGTTCTTGAGGAGCTGACTGTTCGCCGAATCCCCGCGGCCGGCGAGACCGGTGACGAGGCCGATGCCCATGAGCTGATTCTCGCGCAGCCCGCCCACGCTCGCGATGTCCTTCAGGCGCACTTCGGGCGCGGCCCAGAGGGAGACGGAGACCGCCAGGCAAAAGGCGGCGAGCGATGCTTTTCTAATCGAGCTCAATGAGGACCTCCCTCTCCCCCGTGACCAGCCCCTTGAACCTGCGGTTCGATTGATCCGGTCTCACCGCCACCGTCTCATCCAGGGTTCCGGAGGACAGCGCTCGTCCGCGCATATCGACGGTGACGTTTTTTCTCACGAACGTGATCGCGACCCGATCGCCGGCGCGGACGAACAGGGAACGCGCTATTTTTCTCAGGGAAATCGGTTCGTTCGCGGCGAGCGACGAGCGCGCCGTGTACGCCCCTTCCGCCTTGTCGAAGAGGAGCAGGTCGGAGTCGCAGCCGGCGAGATCCGTCTCACAAGGCGAAAGGTCGTTGGCCCGGAACCGCCCCCCGGCCGGGATGGAGGCGCCGGGAGCGGCCGCCTCGACGAAGACATGCAGCACCACGCCGACGGATTCCTCATCGCCGCTCCCCGCGTTGGCGCCGCGATAGGCGATTCGCGCCGGACCGGCTTTCATGCCATTGCGCACGGCCGCGTTTTCCAGGATGAACGACGGGTTCTCCGGCGGCGCCGCCGCCGGCGCCGCATCGTCTCCCAGCTGCACCTCGATTCTCTTCGCCGGCGCGGGTATCCGGTCCGCGATGAAATCGAGCAGCGCCGTATAAAACCTTTTGTTTCCGTCGTTGATTGATTCTTTCGGCATGACGAGCACATCCCGGCCCACCAGCACGAGCGGTCCGGAATAAACCGAGCGCAGAGCCGCGCGCACCGCCCCGGGGCGAAGCACGGCGAGCCGACCCGCCGTGTACGGCAGCGGAATCGAATCGAAGTCGAGCGGGGATTGGTTTCCGTCCGCGGATTGGATGACGTCGGAAAGCCGCAGCCGGCCGCCGGTCGCGTAGCAGTCGCGCTTGAGGTACACGTCGAGAGCGCCGTCGCCGCCCCAGGCGACGAGCCAGACGCTCAACAGCGGAACGATGATGAGGAAGCGGATGCTTCTCCCGGCCTGCCGCGCCATGTACCGTGCCCCTTCCGCCGC
Source organism: uncultured Spirochaetaceae bacterium (assembly GCA_964554445.1). GTDB lineage: Bacteria > Spirochaetota > Spirochaetia > SZUA-6 > RPPD01 > JAFGSW01. Next base: position 58,856 of record CAZKOS010000001.1, read on the forward strand.
TTACCGCTTCAGGCTCACGGCGGTGCCGAGCATGCTGTCCGACGTCTGGATGGTCTTGGAATTGAATTCGTAGGCGCGCTGGGCCACGATCATGTTCACCATCTCCTGGATGACGTTGACATTGGACATTTCGAGCATGCTCTGCCGGACTCTGCCCATGCCGTCGAATCCGGGACGCCCGGCGATGGCCTCGCCCGAGGCGTTGGTGGTCGTCAGCAGGTTGTCCCCGACCGCCTGGAGCCCGGCCGGGTTGACGAAGCGGTAGAGCTCGATCTGGCCGATCTCGACGTTGTCGTCGGAGCCGATGAACTTGACCGTCACCCGTCCGTCCGGTGAAATCTGGAGCGAATCGGGCTTGGTATCCGGCGGCAGGACGAGCTCGGGCATCAGGCGGTAGCCGTCGGAATTGACCACCTGACCGTTGGCGTCGATTTTGAAGGACCCGTCCCGGGTGTACGCGTAGGAACCGTCGTACTGGAGGACGCGGAAAAACCCCGGGCCGTCGATGGCGAGGTCGGTCCGGTTGTTCGTCACCTGCAGGTTGCCCTGGTCGAAGAGCTTCTGGCTGGCCGCGGCCCGCACGCCGTGACCGACGGAGATGTTCGTCGGAACGACGGTGTCCTCGGTGGCCGGGGTGCCCGCGAGCTTGGTGGTCTGGTACAGCAGGTCTTCGAAATCGGCCCGGTTCTTCTTGAACCCGGTGGTGTTGACGTTCGCCAGGTTGTTGGCGATGGTATCGATGTTGAATTGCTGCCCGATCATGCCGGACGCGCCGGTCCACAGCGATCGCATCATATTACGAACTCCTTTTCGTCATCGTCGTTCTTCACTCTACACCCTACCGATCTCATTGATGAGCCGTCCAACGAGCGTATCGTGGGTCTGGATGGATTTGGAATTGGCGTCGTACGCCCGGTTGACCTCGATCATGTCCACCATTTCCCGGACGGCGTTCACGTTCGACGCCTCCAGGTAGCCGGTCCTGACCTTGGGCCGCGCGTTGTCGGGCACGATGACCGCCGGCCCGGATTCCGGCGTTTCCCGCCAATACGAATCGCCCTCCTTCCGGATATAGCGCGGTTCCGCGAAATTGACGATCTTCAGGCGATCGACGCGCTCCAGGTTCTCCCATTGGACCTCGTACGGAGAGACGAGCCGGGCGGCCTCGCCGGCCTTGCTCGCGTCCCGCCAGATCACCCCGTCCTGGTCGATCATGAAGTTGTATTTCTGCAGCACGACCGGACCGTTCTCGCCCAACACCTCATCGCCCGCCTTGTCCACCAGGGAGCCCTCGTTATTGAGATAGAACGCGCCGTTCCGCGTATAGCGCTCGCCGTTCGGCGAACGGACGCTGAAAAATCCCTTTCCGTCGAGCGCCATGTCGAAGTCGTTTCCCGTCGGCTTCATGGCGCCCTGCGCGAAATCGGTGTAGACCTCGTTCAGTTCGACCCCCGTCCCCAGGCGCCCGACGATCGGCATGGTGTCGACCGACCCCATCGGGAAGGTGTACACGCCCTCGTCATTGGACCGCCGCAAAAGCATTTCGGGAAAGGCCTTGAAAACGGCGGTGTCCTTCTTGTAGCCCGTCGTGTCGACATTGGCCAGGTTGTTGGCCACGGCGTCCAGGCGGTGCTGCATGGCGATCATGCCGCTCGCGCCCGTGAAGATTCCTCGCAGCACGTCTGCCTCCTTCAGGGATTGGTCTGACGTTTCAATTATCGGT
>CAZKOS010000001.1:60678-72140 GCA_964554445.1 uncultured Spirochaetaceae bacterium
ACGCCCCGTGGCACTTCTTGTACTTCTTGCCGCTGCCGCAGGGACAGGGATCGTTCCGGCCGACCTTGGGCATATTGCGCTGCACCGTGGTGACGGCCCCCGCCGTGGACGCCCGTTGCGGGGCCGCCGCCGCTGCCGCCTGCGGGGCCTCCCCCATCCCCATGGCGCCGAACTGGCCGATTTCGGTATGACGCGCCTCGCCGCGCCGCAGGGGGACCCGGGCCGGCCGCGGGACCGTCGGCTGCTCCTCCGTCACCCTGATTTTCACCTTGAGGACCTTCTTGGCGACCTCGTTCCTGATGCCCGCGAGCATCTCGTCGAAGATCTGGAAACCCTCCAGTTTGTACTCGAGGAGCGGATTTTTCTGGCCGTATGATCTGAGGCTCACCGCCTCCTTGAGGGAGTCCAGCGCGTCCAGGTGCGACTGCCACCGGGAATCGATGTTGTTGACGTATTCGAAACGGATGAAGGAGTTCAGGTTTTCCTTGCCGATCAGATTTTCCTTTTCCCGGATATCCTTCTCGAACTCGCCATTGAAAAATTGCTTCAGCTGTTCGGGATTGAGGGCGGCCAGCTCCTCGGCGGGGACCGAGGGCACGTAGAGGAAATCGGTGCGGAGTTGGCCGAGCAGGTTCTTGATGGCGGAGAGCGACCGGTCCTTGCGCAGGCTGTACTCCTCGACGAGTCCGTCGACGATTTCGCCGGCCGTTTCCAGGACGCGCTTGTAGAGGGCGCCGTCGCTCAGGATGTCGTCCCGTTTGCCGTAGATGTAGTTCCGCTGCTCGTTCAGCACGTCGTCGTACTCGAGCAGGTGCTTGCGCATCTCGTAATTGCGCTCCTCGACCCGCCTTTGCGCGCGCTCGATGGAGCGGTTGATGATGGGGTGGTAGAGCGGCTCGCCGCTCTTGAAGCCGAAGCGCTGCATGACGTTCTTGAGGTTGTCGCCGCCGAAGAGCCGCATGAGCTCGTCGTCGAGGGAGATGTAGAAGCGCGACGTGCCGGGATCGCCCTGCCGGCCCGAGCGCCCGCGGAGCTGGTTGTCGATGCGCCGCGCCTCGTGGCGCTCCGTGCCGAGCACGAACAGTCCGCCCGCCGCCTTCACCTCGTTATAATCCGCGCGCCATTTCTCGTACTCCTCCGCGAGCACTTCCTTGAAGCGTTCGGGTGAGGCGTCCGTACCGGCCTTTTTCCGGGCCCTGAATTCCGGATTACCGCCCAACTTGATGTCCGTACCGCGGCCGGCCATGTTGGTGGAGACGGTGACCGCTCCCTTGGCGCCGGCCTCGGCGATGATGAGCGCCTCGCGGGCGTGGTTCTTGGCGTTGAGCACCTCGTGCCGGAGGCCGCGGTTCTTGAGCAGGCTGGAAATCACCTCTGACTTCTCCACGGAAACCGTGCCCACGAGCACCGGCTGGCCCTTCTGGTGAAGCTCCGCGATCTGGTCGCAGATGGCCTGATACTTGTCGTTGGCGTTCAGAAAAATGAGGTCGTCCTCGTCGATCCGGTTGACGGGGCGGTTGGTCGGGACGACCACCACGTCCAGGTTGTAGATCTTGGCGAACTCGCGCGCCTCGGTGTCGGCGGTGCCGGTCATGCCGCCGAACTTTTTATAGAGCTTGAAGTAATTCTGAAAGGTGATGGTGGCGATGGTGACGTTGCGCGAGGCGATCTTGATCCGTTCCTTGGCTTCAATGGCCTGGTGCAGACCGTCCGAGTAGCGGCGGCCGTGCAGGATGCGGCCGGTAAACTCGTCGACGATCTCCACCTTGCCCTCGTTGATCACGTAATCGACGTCGAGGTGGAAAAGCTTGTGGGCGCGCATCAGCTGGGTGAAGTAGTGGATGTACTCGAAGTTCTCGTCGGTGAACACGCTGTCCTTGATGAGCCCGCGCTTTGTGAGGATCTCCTCGATTTTGTTCATTCCCTGGTCGGTGAAGGAGATCCGCTTGTTTTTCTCGTCGATCTTGTAATCGCCCACGAGCGGCACCTGCGAGTTTTCGTCCGGGTACTCGCCGGTGGCCGGGTCCTTGGCGCACTCGACAAGCTCGCTCACCAGCTTGTTGATCTCGAAGTACTTGCCGGTGTCGTCCTCGGCCGGGCCGGAGATGATGAGCGGCGTGCGCGCCTCGTCGATGAGAATCGAGTCGATTTCGTCGATGATGCAGTAATTGAATTCCCGCTGCACCCTGACCCCGTAGCCGGGGATCTTGGAATTGTCGCGCAGGTAATCGAACCCGAACTCATTGTTCGTCCCGTAGGTGATGTCCTTATTGTAGGCGGCCTTTTTGCGGGCGTCGTCCTGGTTGGGGAGGATCACTCCCACCGACACCCCCAGGTAATCGTAGACCGGTCCCATCCACTGCGAGTCGCGTTCGGCCAGGTAGTCGTTCACCGTGGCGATGTGCACGCCCTTGCCGGTGAGCGCGTTGAGGTAGGCGGCCGGGACGCTCGAAAGCGTCTTCCCTTCGCCGGTTTTCATTTCCATGATTTTGCCCTGGTGGAGCACGATGCCGCCCATGAGCTGCACGTCGAACAGGCGTTCCCCGAGCACCCGGTGCGCGGCCTCGCGGGCCAGGGCGAAGGCCTCGGGAAGGAGTTTTTCCACCGATTCGCCCTTCGCGATCCGCGACCGGTACTCGGCCGTCTTGGCCTTGACGCCCTCCGCCGAGAGCGTTCTCATCTCGGGCTCGAGCGCGTTGATCTTTTTGACCAGCGGCGCGAGCATCTTCAGGTCTTTATCGAATTTCGAGCCGAGGAAAACGGCGAGAATTTTGTCCAGCATAAAAATAATGTAACGGTTTTACCGGGGGGGGTCAAGGTTGGCCGGGAATCCCCGTCATTGAAACCTCAATTCGGGAAGGTTGACAAATGAAGAAGTGCGTGAGTACTATCAAATCACCATGCCGCGACGGCTCTTCCTGTACATAACGTTGGGTCTGGCTGTGTTCATCGCGTCCTGCAGCGATTCGGACGTCATCAGCCTTTCCCGCGAGGACCTTTTCACCCTGAATCTCGGGGTGATGGAAAACCAGTTCGATTATTTTTTCGACGGCCACGCGTCCCGTTCCGCACGGAACGACGTTTTCTTCGACGACGGTATATTTTTCGTCGTCAACGGCAACGCCGAAAAGCTCATGCAGTTCACCCCCTTCGGCGAGCTCACCCTGCTGCTCTATAATCCGACCCGAAATCCCCTGCCCGTTCTCCTCAAACCGGCCGGGACGCGGACGAGCGGTCGGGATATCGTGTCGCGGCGCGCCATCGCCGTGCCCTTCACCGGCATCGGGGCCTGCGGCGTGGACAGCGCCAAGAACATCTACGTCGAGGACGATGCCGCGCCGCCGCGGGGCCCGGCGGATTCGCCCGCCGCCGGGGCGAACGACGGAAACCGCGCCGCTTTCCGCAAGGTGATCAAGCGTTTCGACCGTCTCGGCAATTACCTGGACACCATCGGCCGCACCGGCGTGAACGGCCTGCCCTTTCCCGCCATCGAGGATTTTTACCTGACGAACCGCGACCATCTCGTCGTGGTCTGCCCGACCGAATCCGGCCGGGTCGTCTACTGGCTCGACGAGCACGGCCGGCTCCTGTACGAGGTCCGGTTCGACGAAGCGCGCCTGCCGGTTCCCGGCGGCACGGAGGCCGTCCCGACGCTCGGGAAAATCGTGCCCGATTACAGGCGCCTCAGGCTCTACGTCATGGTCACCTACTACGAGAACATCAAGGACGAATCGACGCGGCTCGTGAGCCGTATCGCCCACTCGGGCTCCAGGATCTATACCTACGACCTGGAAAAGGAAAAATACGAGCCGGGATTCGTCGACATCCCGGCGGAAATCGGGCAAACCGGCGACGTGCTCTTCACGCAGGAAGAGCGCAAGAGCCCCCTTCCCTACGCCTTCCTGGGCGTGTCCGAATCGAACCGCTTCTTCCTGTTCAAGATCCGGAACAAGACGACGTACGAGCTCCTCGTGCTCAACCCGGACGGCGGCACGCGGAAAAGAATCAGGATTCTCATCGACGACACCGGCATGGTGTCGGCCGAATTCCATATTTCCAGGAGCGGCCTGCTGTACGCCCTCATCGCCGAGAACACCTGCGCCCGGGTCGTCCGCTGGCGCAGCGATCTGGCCGCGGCCGGTGGCCCGCAATGACGCGCGTCGTCACCGCGGGCCGGATGGCTGACATCGACCGGCGCTCGCAGGCGGAATACGGGCTTGAACCGCTCGTCCTCATGGAGAACGCGGGTCTCAAGGCCGTCCGCTACCTCTTCGCTTCCGAGTTCGGCGGGACGCTCCCGACGGGCCGATTCGTTTTTTTGGCCGGCCGGGGCAACAACGGCGGCGACGCCCTGGTGATGGCTCGCCACTTCCTCCTGTCCGGAAAAAAGGACCTAAGCGTCATCCTGGCGAACGGGCCGCCGGCCGAGGGAAGCCCCCCGGCGGTCAACCTGAAGATCTGCCGCGCGCTCGGCATCGAGATCCTCGACTGGCGGAAGGAAGCGAACCGCTGCCGCGAGATCCTGGCGGACGTCCGGTTTGCGTTCGACGGGCTTCTGGGGACCGGTCTCAAGGGAGAACCCACCGGACCCGCGGCGGACCTCATCGCAGCGGTCAATGCCGCGGCGGCCGACGTGATCGCCGTCGACGTGCCGAGCGGCGTGGGCGATGCGTTCCCAAAAGGCGGCCTCGCGGTCCGGGCCGGACTCACCGTCACCTTCGGCGTGCCGAAACTGTGCCTCTACCTGCCTTTCGCCCGGCCTCTCGCCGGGCGGATCGCCGTCGTCGACCCGGGATTCCCGCCGGCCCTCCTCGCCGATCCGGAGCTGCCCGGCGAATTCTTGGAACCCGAAGATTTTGAAAGGCTGTTGCCGCCCCTGGCCCCGGAGGCGCACAAGAATACGCGCGGCCACCTCGCCGTGTTCGCGGGCGCGCCGGGAACGAGCGGGGCGGCCGTCCTCTGCTCCGAGGCGGCCGCGCGCTGCCGCGCCGGTCTCGTCACCCTCTACACTGATCCCGTCGTCTACCCGCCGCTGGCCTCCAGGCTCGCCTCCGTCATGTGCCGTTCCGTAACGGCGGAAACCTTCGACCCCCGGGCGGTGCAGGAAAGGCACCGGGCCGTCCTCGTCGGTCCCGGCTTCGGATTGAACGACGACAAAAAACGGCTCTTCGCCGCCCTTCTCCGTCTCAGGCTGCCGAAGGTCATTGACGCCGACGGTCTCACCCTCCTCGCCGGCCTCGGCGCGGACGCGGGCAAGCGGGCCGGGGACGATGAGGTGATCCTCACCCCGCATCCCGGGGAATGCGCCCGTCTCCTCGGAAAAACGGTGGACGAGGTGCTCGCCGCGCCCGTCGAATCCACCCTCGAGGTCTGCCGGCGCTTCCGGGCCGTCTGCGTCCTCAAAACGCACGTCACGTTCATCGGTACGCCCGACGGGCGTTATACGGTGCTGGACGGGATGAACCCGGCGCTCGGGACGGGCGGTTCGGGCGACGTCCTGGCCGGACTGGTGGCCGGCTTTCTCACCCAGGGGTTGGACGGGTATGCCTGCGCCCGGTTGGGCGTCCTCCTGCACGCCCGCATCGGCGAGCTCGCCTTCAAGCAGAAGGGCTGGTTCCTGGCCGAGGACCTGCTCGATTTCGTGTCGTACGCCCTGGCGCTGAACGGCGCCCCCCCAAGGCGGAACTGACCGGCTTTCGCAGCCGTTCCCCCTTTTCAACCGAAGTAGTCTCTTTTTTTTTCGATCGACATCTATAACATTGACTTGGCGGGGCAATTCCGCTATATTCGATTCAAATAAAGAGGTATTTTATGGCACAAATTTATCTGTTGTCCGTCGTAGGGAACATTTTGGCCGGGCTCGTGCTCGCGTCCGAGCATCTGAGCAAAAAGATGCCCCTCTTCAAGCAACTGGACAATTTTTTCAAAAATATCGGCATGCGCATCACCCTCGCGCTGGTTGTCGCCGTGGTGGCGCTCATCACGCTGGTCTGGGCTTATGACGGCATTCCCGTTCTCGGCGACCTGCTGCCCTGGAGCGCCGGGCTCGTCTGCGGTTTCACGCTGGTGTACGATTATCTGCGCGCCAAATCCGACGTCGAGACCAAGGCTCTCGTCGCCCTGGACAAGATATTCGTGGCGAACAAATTCCTCATCGGCATCGGCGCGATCATCGTCGGCCTGCTCCACTTTTTCTTCATGTTCGTTCCGATTCTCTGAGCCGCCGGCCGGAACACGAACTTTCCCGCCGAGCCTTATTCTCATCTTAAAACTAAATATCGAAGCTTCTCCGCACACCACAAAGAAAATCAATAAGGAAGCCAGGAAACCAGGAAGGAAGGGAAAAAAAGGAAAAAACCGCTCAGAAACATCGCCATGGAAATGCGGGATTTTTTTTAGCTCTCCTGGATTCCTGGTTTCCTTATAAATTCTTTTTTGCGTTTTCTGAGAAGATAGGCTTTTTCATCGATTCAAGGCGGTGTCAGGCGGTGGCGGTTTTGAGTCTTGAGAGGGTGATTCCCAGCCCGTACACGAAGGAAACGTAGCTGACGATCGCGCCGAGCGTCAGGAATATCGCCGCGAGCACCTTGAAGAAATTGAGGGTGAAGAGCGACAGGAGCAGCCCGACGATCGTCAAGCCGTGGATCAGGACGAAACCGACGCACCCCGCGAAAAAGAGCTGCGCCGGGCTTCCGCCCTCGCCGCGCATGACGATCCGCCCGATACGCACCGCGACGGCCGTGTATCCGGCGTACCCGGAGGCGAGAAGAAAGATGAGGAAGAACGGCACGATGAAAAGCCCGGCCTTCGAGGCGATGAGAAGGATGATGATCAAAGGAATGACGATCAGGACCAGGAGGGTGAAGAGGAGCGATCCCTTCCAGTCGGCGGTGACCGATCCGGCCAGGGAGGCGAGGTGGTTTTTCCCGAACATGGAATACAGGAAGAGGATGATGACGAAGAACAGGATGGAGAACAGCTCGAAACCGAAAATCTGGAGCACGCTCCCCGTCTGCGGCGAGATGACGACGCCCATGAGCGGAAACTGCAGGTTGGACGCCACCAGCTTGGTCCCGGCGATGTTCACCGACGACGAGGAAACGACCCGGCCGCCGAGGGTGATCACGTTGCCCGTCACGGTCGAGCCGGGGCTCAAGACCACGTCGGCGTTGAACGCCCAGATGTCGCCGTTCACCCGGCCCCTGACGTACACCTCTCCCCCCACGCTCACGATGTCCCCCGAGTAGACCGAGGTGACGGAGATGGGCTTGCTGTAATTGACGCCGGACTTGAAGACGATGGTGAGGAGATTGAACAGCAGGAACACGCTCCGGTCGCCGCTCCTGATGTACACGTGGAGCGGAAACACGTCATACGCCTGCTTGTCCTTGTCGACGAGCTCGAGGAGCCCCAGGCCGACGCCGATGTTGTTCCGGTCGTTCGCGAACTGCGAGAGGGAGACGGGCGCGGCGGAGACGCGGAGGACGGTGAACAGGGCGAACAGCAGCACGAGAACGATGACCAGTCTCTTCATAGACTCTTCCTTGCCGACGATGATGTGACGGGGCGCCGCGCCTCGCCGGCGTTGCTCCCGCGTCTGTCCGGAAGCGAGCGCGCTCCCCGGATCGTCCCCCTCCGCTTTCTTTTTCATTTCCGCCCCGCGGACTCTGCCTTTGCCCGCGGGGCGCTTCCCCCCTGTTGCGCCCCAAAGTATATATCAGGCCGCGACTTTTTACAATAAAAACCCGGTACCGTCAGTGCAGATACTTGAGGGGATCGACGTCCCGGCCGTTCTTGAACATCGAAAAATGCAGGTGCGGGCCCGTGCTTGCCCCGGTAGTTCCCATCGCCGCGATTTTTTCGCCCTGCGTCACCTTTTCGCCCCGCTTGACGTAGGCCTTCTTCAAATGGCCGTAGAGCGTCTGAAACCCGCCGCCGTGGACGATGATGATGTAATTGCCGTAGGTCGGATTGTAATCCACCCGCGCCACCCGTCCGTCCGCGGCCGCCTTCACCGGGGTCATCGGGTCGTTGGCGATATCGAGCCCATTGTGATGCGACCTCGTCCCGGTGATGGGGCTGATGCGCATGCCGAAATACGAGCTGATCCGGCCCACGGTCGGCCAGGCGAAAAGCGTTCCCAACACCTTGCGGACCGCGGCGGCCCCCAGCCGGCCGTCGGGTATGAACAGCGTCTGGCCCACGGTGATCACGGAGCGCTTGAGATTGTTCCAGTCGAGAAGGTCGTCGAGACTGACGCCGAACCTTCGGCTCAAGAGAGAAAGAGATTCGCCGCGGCGCACCCGGTAACGCAGGCCGGAATGATTGGGGATGGAGAGCTTCATGCCCTTAGTCACTTTCCGGGCGTCGGTGATGGCGTTGAAGCTGATGAGGGTGTCCACGCTGACGTTCGTCCTCTTGGCGATATTGGCGAGCGAATCCCCGGCTTTGACGCGGTAGGTTGCAATATTCAGCCTCTTCAAGGCGAGCGGTCCCGCGTCGACCTGTACCGCGTCGTCATCCTGCACCGCGTCGCTCAAGCCCTGCATGAGCACGGGCCGGGCGGCCGGCAGTTCGAGCGGCCCGACGGGAAGGGGCCGCAGCAGAAAATACGACAGGCCGGCCGCGGCCGGGAGCACAACCGCCGCCGCGCCGATGAGAATCGGGCGCAGCAGCCGGGGCAGGCGGAGCGGAAGGAATCGGCGTTTCTGCTTTTTCGCGAAGGGACGGTGAGAAACGAGAGCGGGAACGGACGCCCTCTTTTCCCACACTCCGTTCACGCGCCCGTCGACGATGAGCTTGAAACGGGCGGCCGGTTTTTGATTGGGGCGTCTGGCGACTGTTTGTTTCAGCGTGGCGGTGATCATGGAGCGTGAAATACGCTTCTCCTTTTCCTGCGTGGATTCGACCGGTGCGCTCTGCCGGCGGCCGAGCGGTCACGGCGGGGTTTCCCCGACCGGGATCCGCGGCGGCAGCGCCCGCCGAGCGCCGCTCTCACTTGTGATATCGACATAAAAACGCCGCCGTATTACTATTATGTCCTCCGCATGAACAGGACCACCCGATCAGCGATCGCCTTCATATCCATCGCCGCTTTTCTCCTCCTCATGACAAAATTATTCTTTCTTGATATTATTATTGTACGCGGTCGGTCCATGGAACCGACGCTCAAGGAGGGGACCCCTATTTTCATCAACAAACTGGCTTTCGGCCTGTCCTCGCCTTTCAGCGGCGCCTCTCTTCTCACCTGGGGTGGCCCGGCCCGCGGCGACATCGTCTTTTTCCGGGACCCGCAGAACGGCACGACCGCCGTCAAGCGCTGCCTGGCCGTCGCGGGAGACACGCTGCGGGTGGCCGGCCATGAGCTCGAGTTTCGCGGGAGACTCCTCCCGCTCAAGGATTTCCAGGAGGCAACCCTGGGTCCGTCGCTCACCGTTCCGCCGGGCGCCGTCTTTCTCGTCGGCGACAACCCGGCCCACTCGGCCGATTCGCGGACGTACGGACCGGTCGCGCTCGACAGGATCGAGGGCGCCATGCTTTTCCCGCCTCCCCCGCCGCGCCGTTCACCGGAGGCCGTTGACGAGGCTTCACCGTGAGGGATACACGGGCCAAGACCAGGCTCTTCGTCTACATGGGAGGGCTCGGGGTCATTGCCCTCACCCTCGTCGTCTTCCTGTTCGTCGTCATGGTCGTATCCCCGTCGGACGCCGGCGAGGACGTGAAGCCCCGGCCCGCGGTCGAGCGCGGTCCCATCCTCGACCGCAACGGCGAGGAGCTCGCCCTCCAGCCGGAGCTCTACTCGGTGGAAGCCTGGATGCCCCACGTCGAGGAACCGGCCGAAACGGCCTCCCTCCTCGCCCCCATCCTCGACGTCGGCCGCGCCGAGCTCCTTCTCAAACTGCAGGGCACGAGCAAATCGATTGTCCTCAAGCACCAGATCACGCCCTCCGATTCGGACAAGATCAATGCCTTGAAGAAGGACGGCAAACTGAAAGGCATCTACCTCAAACCCAAACCGGGCAGGATCTACCCCAAGCAGGAGCTCGGCTGCCACGTCATCGGGCACGTCAACGTCGACAACGTCGGCATGGCCGGAATCGAGTACACCTTCGACGACGACCTGTCCCCGAAAATTCCGTCGGCGGGCGGCACCGTCTACGGCAACCAGGTCGTCCTCACCCTCGACATCAAGCTCCAGTATTTCATGGACCGGATCGCGCTCGAAGCGTACAAGGACACCAAGGCCTCTTCCATCATGATCCTCGTCGCGGGAGCCCGGACCGGCGAAATCCTCGCCTATAGCTCCATCCCCCGCTTCGACCCCAATGAATACGGCAAGTATTCGGCGAGCGATCGCATGAACCGCCCGACGATCATGGCCTACGAACCGGGCTCCACCATGAAGATTTTCAGCCTCTCCTCGATGCTCGACGCGGGCGCCATCACGGCCGACGACATTTTCCATTGCAACGGCTACTATGAAAAAATCCTGCCCTCCGGAGAGGACATAAAAATCCGCTGCATGGGCGTGCACGGGGACGTCAACGCGCAGCGGATCATCCAGCACTCGTGCAATGCCGGGGCGGCGTACGCCTCGGATCGCATCCAGGCCCGGACGTTCTACGACCGGCTCAGGTCGTTCGGCTTCGGGCAGAAAACCGGGATCGATTTTTCCGGCGAATCGAGCGGCGTGTTCGCGCCGCCCGACCGCTGGTCGGCCCGTTCCAAGCCGACCATCGCCTTCGGGCAGGAAATTTCAGTCTCCGCGGTGCAGATGGTGACCGCGGCCACCGTGCTCGCCAACGACGGGGTGCTGCTCAAGCCGCACGTCGTCCTGCGGGTCCTCTCCCCGGACGGCCGGACCGTTCTCAAGAGCTACCCGAGAGAGCCCGTCCGCCGCGTGCTCTCCCCCGAAACGGCGCACGCGATGCTCGGCATGATGGAGACCGCGGCCGGGCCGGGCGGCTCCGCCCGCGAGGCCGGAATCGAGGGCGTCTCCGTGGCGGCCAAGACCGGCACCGCCCAGGTGATCGATCCCGCGACCGGGCGCTATTCGGACAAGGACTACGTCGCCTCGATCATCGGGCTGTTCCCGGCGGAAAAACCGGAGATCATCCTCTACGTCGTCGTCCAGAACCCCCAGGTGGGCTCGTACTGGGGCAGCCGGGTGGCGGCGCCCATGTTCAAGAAAGCCGGCGAAGAGATCATCCGCTACCTCGACATCCCGAAAGCCGGCGAGAAGCTCTACACCGAATCCGCCCGCATCCGGATCCCCAAGCCGCCCCGGCTCGTGCTGGGCGACACGCTGCCCGACCTGACCGGCCTTCCCAAACGCTCTCTCTACGCCCTCGAGGAGGCGGGACTGGACGTCGTCATCAACGGCCAGGGATACGTCGTGCACCAGGAGCCGCCACCCGGCACCAAGATCGAAAAGGGGATGAAGATCGTTCTCACTTTGGAGT
>CAZKOS010000001.1:72240-80497 GCA_964554445.1 uncultured Spirochaetaceae bacterium
CGCCATGGACTATTTCACGGCCAACACGGAAACCCTCTACTCGAAACTGCCGGGGCTCGAGGAGGCCCTGGCGCGCTTTCGGCCGAGCGACGACCTCGAGATCGTGCCGACCCCCTCGGGCGCGCCCACGGCCCTGTTCCGCGGCGTCTCCGTCCATTCGCGCCGCGATCCCGTGAAGGAGGCCCGCTCGCTCATCGAACGCGAGGTCGATCGGGAGGCGAGCGTCGGCGTGTTTTACGGGTTCGGTCTCGGGTACCAGCCGGAGGAGTTCATCCGTTTCCACCCCGCGGCGCCCTGCCTCGTCATCGAGCCGGATATCGGCTGCTTTCTCAAGGCATTGTCCGCCCGCGACCTGCGGGAGCTCCTCGATCACCCGCGGACGGTTTTTTTTCTCGCGGCCGAACCGGCGCCGATCGTCCGCTACCTCGATTCCCTCGACCTGTCGCGGGTCCAGGTCGTGAGGCTGCGCTCCCTCTACGACAAGGACCGCGTTTACTACGAGCGTACCGACGCCCTGATCCAATCATTCCTCGCTCAGCGGGACGTGAACCGGAATACGCTGAAGCGTTTCGGGCGGCTCTGGGTCAGGAACCTGGCGCGCAACGCACGGCGCCTGTGCCTCGCGCCCGGGATTCGGTCGGCGGAGGGCGCTTTTGCGGGACTGCCCGCCCTGGTCTGCGCCGGCGGTCCCTCCCTCGACGAAATCCTCCCCCGGCTGCCGGAGCTGTCCCGGAAGGCGCTCGTCATCGCGGTCGACACCACCCTCGCCGCGCTCCTGCGCGCGGGCGTCGACCCGGACGTCACCCTGGTGTGCGATCCGCAGTATCTGAACACGAGGCACCTGGACCCGGTGAAGGCGACGGGGACGATCGTCGTTTCGGAATCCTCCACGCACCCGCGCATCTTCCGCATCCTGGGAGAACGCGCGTTTTTCGGAAGCTCGATTTTCCCCCTGGGCCGCGCCCTGGAAGCGCTCGTCGGGGAGAAGGGCAGGCTCGGCGCGGGCGGATCGGTGGCCACCACGGCCTGGGACTGCGCCCGGTACCTGGGCTGCGCGCCGATTTACATGGCCGGGTTGGACCTGGGATTTCCCGGGGGACGGACCCATTTCCGGGGAGCGCATTTCGAGGAGACGTTCCACGCGCTGGGCTCGCGGCTGCAACCGCAGGAGCACCGCGCCTACTCTTACCTGCGCGAGGCCGCGCCCTTCCCCGTCCGGGACAACTCGGGCGGAACGGTCCTGACCGACCGACGCCTGGCGGTCTACAAATTCTGGTTCGAGACGCAGATGAGCCTCCACCCCGAGCCGGCCACGTTCGATCTTTCTCCCGGCGGCGTCGCCATCGAGGGCATGCCGCCCGCCGGAATCGCGGCGGTCCTCGCCCTGCCCGACGTCCGCCCGGCCGTCGCTGAAAAGCTTCGGGCCGTGCGCTCGCTTCTCGCCCCTCCCCGGGACGCCGCGGAGAAAATCGAGGCGCTGCGCGGCGGGCTCGTCCGGCTCGTGGCGGACCTGGAGCGGACCGCGGCCGTCGCCCGGGAGGGATTGGCCGCCGGGCGCGAAGCGAAAAAACGGTTCAACCGCCGCGCGCCGCTCGCGACCCAACTGAAAAAGCTGGACGAGGTCGACGGCGCGATCCGGGAGCTGGCCGCCAAGGACATCGCCGGCTTTCTGGCCGGTCCGCTCATCCAGGAGATCGGCCGGACGGGCGGCGGGGAACGCCGGCCCGAGGAATGGCTCGCCTATTCGATCGACCTCTACCGGGAGCTCGAAAGCTCGAGCGCCTTCCACGTCGCGGAGTTGAAAAAATCTCTTCAGCTCCTCCGGCCGGACGCCGGGTGACGAACGGCGCGTTTTCAGTTCACCCTCCGCCCGGCGATCCTCTTTCCCGGTTCCGCGTCGGTTTTTTTCCTAAAGTAATTTTCCCGATTGCCGACCAAATTAGTGAGGGGCATGGTTCATGTTCCTCATTCAAGCGGTATGCTCTTTCGACGTCCAGGCATACCGTTTTTTTTTTGGCCTTCGCGGCAGAAGAGAAGAAGGGAACCACTGATAACACTGATGAAAACGGATAACACTGATAAGAAATATAGGAAAAAGGGATGCAGAACAGATGGCTTATTTCGGTGTTACCATTCAAATAAATATTATATGCGTATATTATTATTATTTTATATATTATTCACTTTTAGCTTCTTTAAGATCTTTACGACTTGACTTTCCCCTCATGCATTTTTATTCTCCCCTTTTTCCTCATCAGTGTAATCCGTTCCTATCAGTGTTATCAGTGGTTCACTCTTCTTTTACTCCACACGGAAATAATGCCTGTCGAGGAATTTGATCCTCTCCCGGGAGGGCGCGAAATAGCGGCTCTCCGGGAAATTCTTCACCACCGCCGCGTAGCACTCTCGCGACTTCGTGAAATCGAGGATGGGCGTGCTGAATTCGTAGAGCTGCCCGAGCAGGAAGAGGACCTCGTCGAGCCGGGCGCCCGCGGGGAACCGCTTCAAGTATTCGCGGAGGAGATCGTATTCCAGCGCCGCGTCCCGGCGGTCATTGAAAAAATCGATGAGCAGGCCGAGCTCGTCCTCGATGGGCCGGATGCGTACGGCCAGGAGCGGCCGCACCAGACCGGCCAGGGCGTTCCGGTCGTTCACGGCCGCATAGGCGCGGACGAGACCGAGGACGGCCTGGTCGCGCGGCTTGCCGCCCGCGTCCAGGTTCTTTTTCCAGTAGAGGATCGCGTTCGGATAATCCTTCTCGCGCAGGGCCAGGGCGGCAATGAGCTGATTCAGGTCCGGATCGCCCTCGCTGTACGAGGACAGGTATTCGCGCAGCGCGTCCTTGAAATCGCCCAGCTCGAGGAGACGGGCGGCGGAGGCCCGCCGCTTCGCCTTGTCCGCCTTGTCGGCCTTGCTCTCGCGGCCGCCCATGGCCGCGTCGAAGTCCTGCTGCGAGACCACCTTGATTTCGATGGTGCGGCGCGTGATCGTCCCCCGGCTCTGGTCCTGGTATTGGAACGGGAGCAGGTAATCGCCGATCTTCCGTCCCCGGAATTTGAACAGGGTCCTGCCGTCCTCGATGTGCCGGGAAACGTACGCCAGCCCCGACCCCGCGGGCGGTTTTTCGAGAAGCAGCCAGCCGTTTTCATTGAATGAAAATTCGACGTCGTCGCCGAGCCGGGCGAAGATGGTGCGCGGTCCCTTCCCGCTCTTGTCCGCGGTCGAGCCCGCGTCGTCGCTTGCGACCGGTTGCTCCGGGCCGTCGCTTTTCGCGTCGGCCGTCGGGGAGCGAGGCGCGGCGACCGGCCGCCGCGCCTCGGGCTTTCTCACGGGCGGGTTGGTGTGCCCGGCCGCGGACGTCTTGCCGTTTTTTCGGACGGACTTCCGCGCGGAGGCGGTGGCGCGCAGCCAGTCTCTCAACACGGCCTGGAAATGGAGGGCGCGTTCGCGCAGCTTGAGCAGGACCTCGCCGCGCGTCGGGCCCGGTTTCGGCAGGGGAAGGGTGTTCGCCTTCCCTGCCTCGGACGTCCGGGGATCGGGTCGCGTGATCGAGGTGAGCGTCGTCGATTTTTGGCCGGAACCGGGATCCGGCCGCGAAACGGCCGGGGCCAGCCCGGCGCAGGAAAAGAGCCCGATGAACGCCAGCGCACCGAGCGAAACGGCGTAGATTTTTTTCATTGTCCCCTCCCGTTTTGTCGTTTTTTCTATTGCACCCCGTCGAACATGTTCTCTATGTTCTTATCGTTCACTTTTCTCAGTTTCTCAAGGCCTATCCCGGCCGGCGGCACCCAGTACCGCTCGATCGTTTTCCGGTCCCATTTTCCCGTGCGCGGGAGAAAGATCTCGTATTCCGGTTCCAGGCCCGTCTCCAGATCGTCGGGAAGAACGAACGAGCTCAGACTCATGGGCAGCGACAGCTCGCCGCCCGCCGTCAGCGACGGGCCGGCCGACTCGGGCTCGCCCGTCCCGCCCGGCGCCGCCGCAACGGGCGCATGACTGGCCGTCTGCGGCCGGGGCGTGACCGCGGCCGCGATGAGCGCGGCGAGGCAGAGCACCGCGAGCCCGCCCGCGACGCGGAGGGCGATGAGGAACAGGCGCTTGTCCCGGTCGTTGAAAAAGAAGTCCTTTTTTTTGAAAGGCGGGCCGAACTCAGGCATGGACCTTGGCGTTTTCCTCGTTATGGAGCTTGATGGTGACGAGCTTCGAGACGCCCGATTCCTCCATGGTCACGCCGAGGAGGCTGGAGGCGCTCGTGACGGTTTTTTTATTGTGGCTGATGATGAGAAACTGCGATTTGTCGGCGAATTCGGCCAGCATCCCGATGAACTGGCCGATGTTCTTGTCGTCCAGGGCGGCGTCGATCTCGTCGAGCACGCAGAAAGGCGACGGCTTGACCCGGTAGACCGCGAAGAGCAGGGCGATGGCGACGAGCGAGCGTTCGCCGCCGGAGAGGAGCGAAATGTGCTCCAGCTTTTTCCCCGGGGGCTGGGCGAGGATGTCGATCCCGCTCTCGAGGATCGCGTCCGGGTCGACGAGCTTGAGCTCGGCCCGGCCGCCGCCGAAGAGCACGCGGAAGGTGGCGTGGAAATTCTTCTTCACCTGCGCGTAGGTCTCCTCGAAGCGCCGCGTCGATTCGTCCCGGATCTTGTTCGTGATTTCGAGGAGATCGGTCTTGGCCCGCTTCAGGTCGTCCAGCTGCGCGGTGAGGAATTCGTAGCGCTCCCGCACCTCCGCGAATTCCTCGACCGCCATCAAGTTGACCGATCCGAGCTTGGCGATTTCGTCCTTGACCGCCCCGTACTCCTCCTTGAGCTTCTGGGCCGTGAGGCCGATTTCGAACATTCGCGCCTTGTAGTCGGAAAGGTCGCGCGAGTAGCGCTCCCGGAAGTTGTCATTGGTGTTGCGGATTTCGGCGTTGATCTCCGCCAGGATCATCTGGATCTTTTCCACTTTCGATTGGGCCTTTTCCAGGGCCTCGACCTTTTCCTTGAGGGTCCGCTCCTTGGAAAGGAGGAACTGGTTCTTGTCCTGGATTTCCTTCTCCAGCTTCCCCAGGTTCGTCTTGAGCGACTGCTCCTCCTTTTCGGTGGAGGCCCGTTTCTCCTCCAGCTCGCCGATGGAAGAGCGGATGTCGTCCGCGGTTTTCCTCGTCTGGACGATCTCCCGCTCGTTCTCCTCGTCCTGCTTCCGGAGGTCGCCGATCTCCGCCGCCAGCCTTCCCCGGTCCTCCTCCTGGACCGAGATCTTGGTCCGCATCGTGGCCAGGTTGACGCGGAGCTCTCCCAGCGTCGTCTTGTACTCGTCGATCTTTCTGCCCAGGGCGGCCGATTCCTCCTTCAGGGCGTCCGCCGCCTGGCGGTTGGCGGCGATCCGTTTCAGGGCGAGGCTGATCCGCTCGTCGATGGCGCGCTTCCTGGTGATGATCCCTTCCGGCGCCACGAACTCGTCGAGGAAGGAGGCCGAGGTCTTGCGGTAGCGCCCGAAGAGCTCGACGAGCTCAGTCAGGCCCGCGTCCACCTCGCCCACGTATTCGGCGACGAGCTCCAGGCCGCGCGCGGGGAGCTCGCCCACCGCGCGCGCGTCGGCGACGAGCGCGCGTTTGCCGTCGGTGTGCAGGCGCAAGGAGGCGAGCGCCCCGTCGATCCGCTCCTCGAGGTCCTTGCGCTCATGGGTCGAGTAGCCGGTTTCGCTCAGGCGCCGGTCGAGCTCGGTGACGATGTCGTCGGTCACGGCGCGCAGCGCCTCCCGCTCGACCTCCACCCCCTCTTCGAGGCCGGTATTCTCCCCGCCCAGCCGCCGGACGTGCTCGTCGTTCTCCCGGATGCGCGCGAGCGCCAGGTCGACGTCGTGCTCGAAGCCGGAGATGTTCCCCCCGATGTTTTCGACCTCGTTGCGCAAGCCCGCGATCGATGCTTCCTTTTCCTTCCGCTCCTGCTCGAGCCGCGCCATTTTCTCCCTGATCCCCTTGGTGCGCGCCTCGTCGAACCGCACCTTGCGGTCGAGCTCGGCGATGCGCTCCTCCAGGATCTGGATCTGGGCGCCGAAGTTGTTCTTCTCGATGTCGATCCCGTAGAGTTTCTTCTGGATCTCGATGAGGTGGGATTCCATCGAGTTGACCATGTCGATGTTCTTCTCGAGGAGGCCGTTGATCTCGTCGATGTCCGTTTTGATGACGTCGCGGGAGGAGGACTGCCCGGAGAGCTCGCGCTCCCGCTTCTCCTGCTCCTCGAGGAAGGACTTGAGCTTGAGAAGCTGCAGGTCGAGCTCGAGGCCGAAGAGTTTTTCATTGAGGGAACGGTAGACCACCGTCTTCTCCGACTGCGACTTGAGCGTCTCGTAGTTCCGCTTGATCTCGCTCAGGATGCTTTCGATCTGCCCGATGTTCTCCTCCGTCCGATCGAGCTTCTTCTCCGCCTCCTGGTTCTTCATTTTATGACCGGTGATCCCGGCCGCTTCCTCGAAAATAAAGCGCCGGTCCTCGGGCTTGTTGGAGAGGATGGCGTCTATTTTGCCCTGCTCCATGATGGAATAGGCGGTTTTGCCGATGCCCGTGTCGAAGAACAGCTCCCGCACGTCCTTGAGCTTGGCGGGGGCGTTATTAATAAAATATTCGCTTTCGGCGTTGCGGTAGATGCGCCTCTTCACCTGGATTTCCGGCATCTCGACCGGAAAGAGGTTGTCGTCATTGCAGAGCATCAGGGAAACCTCGGCCACGTTCAGCGCCTTGCGCTGTTCCGTGCCGGCGAAGATGACGTCCTCCATTTTTTCCGCCCGCAGGTTTCTGGTCGATTGCTCGCCGAGGACCCATTTGATGGCGTCGAGGATGTTGCTCTTGCCGCAGCCGTTGGGCCCGATGATGGCGGAGATGCCGTCGCGAATTTCTATTTTGGTCCTGTCGGCGAAGGATTTGAATCCGAAGAGTTCGATACTTTTCAGGATCACGATTGCTCCCAGCTTTTGCGCGTTTCCGGTCTCCCGGAAACCTTGGAATTCGAGTAAAATCCATCATAGCACGGGGCGCGAGAATGGGCAAGGGCGGATTCCGGTGTAACCATCGACCGGCGCGTCTGTTTTTTCACATAGCGACGCGCGGCGGGCGCCGCACGCGGTCCGACGGCGTCCAGGGTTGAATTTCGGTTTCATTTTTGCTACTATGAGCGCGCTGTCCGCCGCCGGCGGACAGCCGTGTTTTCAGCGGAAGAGGTATATAATGTAAGCGGGCGGGCCGCGCGGGCATGCGCGGCGGCGCGACATATCGGGACAGGATACCGTCCACATGCCTATGATCGGCAACGACCACACTCGAAGGAGACCTACGTGACCTCAGCCCCCAAAAAAACAATCGTGACGGTAATCGCCGCATTGCTCTTTCTTCAGGCCGGTTTACTCCAGGCCCAGGAGTCGAAGCCGCAATCGCCCCCTCCCCGCGCCGGGGCGGTGACGCACATCCTCGGCGACCAGTCGTTCATTTTCAGCCTGGGCGCGCTCTTCCCGCTCTTTTTCGTGAAAATGTCCGACGGCACGGTCGAGGCGACGAACCTCACGATCGGCCCCAAGGCCTCGATCGAGTACATGAACTACCTGTCCCAATATTTCGCCCTCGGCGTGGAAGTGACCGGCGGGTTCGCCTTTTCGCCAAACTTCAATATTTACTGGACCCTGCCGATCACGGCGAAAATCATGTACATCATCTACATTGGAAACACCCAGCTCTTCCTGGACCTGGGCGTGGGAATCATCCTGGAAAAATTCCTGGAATACGGGCACCTCGACTTTTTCGCCAAACCGCAAGTCTCCTTTTATTTTCCCATCGACCCCACCCTCGACCTGGGCTTGACGGCCGGCTACTGGTTCGTGCCCCAGTTCGCCACATCCGGCCAGCCTCAGGATCAGTCCCGGCTGGGGAATTTCCTCGACGTTTCCGTTTCGCTTATTTATCATTTCTAGGGAGCCGCCGTATGAAACATCCGCTTGCCTTCGCGCTGATCATGACCCTCGCCGCGTTATTCCTTTCATGCAACGAAGGGACCAATACCCTTTTCGAGAACATCGTCAACGACACGGCCGTCAACAACAACAACCAACTGGGAGACAAGTCGAACGTCCCGTCCATGACGAAAATCGGCACCACCTACTACGCGACGGTGGGAGTCATTCGGTACCGCGACGAGACGGAAACGGTCTGGCACCGGCTGGTGCTGGCATCCGACACGGATATTCACAACACGGTCGCGACCGACGGGACGCATCTGTATGC
>CAZKOS010000002.1:0-21619 GCA_964554445.1 uncultured Spirochaetaceae bacterium
TCGGCGCGGGCTACACGGTGGAGGCGTCCATGGGACACCTCATCGACCTGCCCAAATCGCGCATGGCGGTGGACGTCGATCACGATTTCGTGCCGGAGTACATCACCGTACGCGGCAAGGCCAAGATTCTCAAGAACCTGATGCAGAAGGCGAAGAAAATGGACAAGATCCTGCTCGCGTCTGATAACGACCGCGAGGGGGAGGCGATCTCCTATCACATCAAAAACGCGCTGGAGCGGAAATATCCCAACCTGAAATTCGAGCGCATCGTCTTCAATGAAATAACGCCCCGGGCCATTCACGAGTCGGTCGCCCACCCGCGGGATCTCGACCTCACCAAGATCGACGCGCAGAAGGCGCGCCGGGTGCTCGACCGGCTCGTGGGGTACAACTTGTCTCCGCTCCTCTGGAGCAAGGTGAAAAACGGACTTTCCGCCGGCCGGGTGCAGTCCGTCGCCCTGAAGCTCATTTGCGAGCGGGAAAAGGCGGTGGAGGCCTTCATTCCCGAGGAGTACTGGTCGATCACCGCTCACCTGGAAAAGGGGAAACGCCATTTCACCGCGGATCTGGCCGAGTATGCCGGCGCCAAGCCGACGCTCCGGTCCAAGTCCGACGCCGAGAAGATCATCGCGGCCGTCAAGGACAAATCGTTTGTCGTTTCCGACATACGGAAGACCGAAAAGGTGATCAAGACCAAAGCGCCCTTCACCACCTCGAAGCTCCAGCAAACGGCGGCCAACCGTCTGAGCTTCACCTCGCGAAAAACCATGCAGATCGCCCAGCAGCTCTACGAGGGCATCAACGTGGGCGATTCGCGGGTGGGCCTCATCACTTATATGCGCACCGATTCGACGAGGGTGGCCGCGGTCGCGCTCGAAGAAGTGCGCGAATTCATCGGCAAGCATTACCCCGGCGAGCTTCCCGAAAAGGCGACCGTGTACGGCGTGGCCCAGGGAGCGCAGGACGCCCACGAGGCCATCCGTCCCACCTACACGGCGTACACGCCGGAGGGGATCCGCGAGCACCTCACCCCCGACCAGTACAAGCTGTACTCGGTCATCTGGGAACAGTTCGTGTCCTCGCAAATGAAGCCGGCGAAATCCGTCACCCAGACCGTGGACATCCGGGCCGGGGACGGGTTGTTCCGGACCTCGGACACGAAAACGGTCGAGGCGGGATTCTACAAGGCCCTGAAAATCCTCCTTCCCAAGGACAAGAAAAAGCCGCTTCCCGCGCTCGCGGTCGGCGACCAACTCACCTGCGGCGAATTCTCGCCCGAGCAGCATTTCACCTCGGGTCCGTCCCGTTTTACCGACGCCTCGATCGTCAAGACCCTCGAAGAGCTCGGCATCGGGCGGCCTTCCACCTACGCGCCCATCATCTCGGTTCTGCTCGACCGCTATTACGTCGTGCGCAAGAACAAGCAGCTCGTGCCCACCCAGCTCGGGCGCATCATCTCGGACATCCTCGCGACCTCGTTTCCGGAGATCCTCGACGTCGGTTTCACGGCGGAGATGGAGAAGAAACTCGACCGGATAGAGGACAGCAAGGAGGAGTGGGTTCGCATGCTGCGCGACTTCTACGCGCCCTTCAAGAGCAAGGTCGACTCGGTCATGCAATCGCTCGAGTCGATGAAGGGCATCCTCGACGAGAAAACCGACTTCACCTGCGAAAAATGCGGCCGGCCGATGGTCAAGAAGCTCGGTCGTTTCGGCTATTTCCTCGCCTGTTCCGGGTTCCCCGAGTGCAAGAGCACGCGGGCCGTTCCGCTCGCCGATTGTCCGCGCGACGGGTGCGGCGGAAAGGTCATCGCCCGCCGCAAGGCGGGAGGGCGCGGACGGGAATTCTACGGCTGCACCAATTACCCGGCCTGCGATTTCTTCACCCACTTCAAGCCCATCGAGATGAAATGCCCGCAGTGCGGGAAATTTCTCGTGGAGAAGGCGGACAAGAAGCGGGGCACGTACAAGATGTGCATCAATCCCGAATGCTCGTATCTCCACGCCGAGGAAGGCGCCACCCTCGCGCCGCCCGAGGAAGAGAACGAGGACGGCAACGGCAACGGCAATGGGACAGGGGAGGCCCTCAACTAGTGCTTACGGATTACCTCGCCTACCTCCGAAGCGTCCGCAACCTGTCCGCCAACACCATCCTTTCCTACGCCAAGGACATGGAGCAATTCAGGCGGTTTCTGGACGAGCGGGGATACCGGGAGGATGAGCTGGACGTGAAGGGCGTGCGGGAGTTCGTCTCCGTCCTGTCGCGGCGGAACCTTTCGTCCAAATCCATCAACCGCGTCATTTCCTGCGTCCGGGGGTATTACCGCTTCAAGCAGCGCTACGGCCGGGCGGCGGAAAACCCCTTCCGTGCGCTTCGGTCCCTGAAAATGGACAAGTGGCTTCCGTCGTTCCTGGTCGAGGAGGAAATGCGGAAGCTGCTCGATGTCCCGGCCCACAATTTCATCGAGCTCAGGGACAAGCTCATCGTCGAATTTCTCTATTCCACCGGGTGCCGGGTTTCGGAAATGACCTCGCTCAACACCGGCGACCTCAACCTGAAGGACGGGCTGGTGAAGGTGACGGGCAAGGGGCGGAAGGAACGGGTGGTCTACCTCGGGCGCGCCGCCCGCGCGCTGGTCGCGGAGTACCTGGCCCGGAGGAACGGGTATCTGGCCGCGCGGCCGGGCGTCGGCAGACAAGCGGCCGCCCTTTTCCTCAACCGGGGCGGCGGCCGGCTGACCCCGCGCGGGGTGCGGGTGATCCTGGGCCGCTCGCTGGAGCGGCTGGGATTCGCGAAGCGCGTCACGCCGCACACGTTCCGGCATACCTTCGCCACGCACATCCTGAACCGGGGAGCGGACATCCGCGTCGTGCAGGAGTTGCTCGGGCACGCGAGCCTCTCCACGACCCAGGTGTACACCCACCTGGGAGTGGAAAGGCTCAAAGACATCTACGCGCACGCCCATCCGCACGCCAAGCTGCGGGCGACGCGCACGGAGCACGAAGCGGGCGCCGGGGGGGAGGCCGAATGACGGAACAATTTCGCGGGACGACGATCCTGGCGGTCGTCCGGGACGGAAAACTCGCCCTGGGCGGAGACGGCCAGGTGACGTTCAACAACACGGTGCTGAAAGCGAACGCCCGCAAGGTGCGGCGCATCCTCGACGGCAAGATCCTGGTCGGGTTCGCGGGCGCGACCGCCGACGCCTTCACCCTCTTCGAGCGCTTCGAGGCGAAGCTCAAGGAGTTCGGCGGGGACCTGACGCGGGGCGCCGTCGAGCTCGCCAAGGACTGGCGCACGGACCGGGCCCTCCGCCGGTTGGAGGCGATGCTCCTCGCCGGCGACCGGACCAAGATCCTCCTCGTCTCCGGGACCGGGGACGTGGTGGAGCCCGAGCAGGGGGTCATCGCCATCGGCTCCGGGGGAAATTACGCCTACGCGGCGGCGCTCGCTTATTTGGAGGACAAGAAATTGTCGGCCCGCGAAATCGTGGAGCGGTCGCTCCGCATTGCCGCCCGCATCTGCATCTTTACAAATGAAGAAATCATCGTGGAGGAACTGGCATGACCAAAGACGGCGATAAACTGACGCCGAAGGAAATCGTCGCCGCGCTTGACAAATACATCATCGGGCAGACCAAGGCCAAAAAGGCCGTCGCCATCGCCCTGCGCAACAGGTACCGGAGGACCCGGCTGCCCGAGGAGCTCAAGGACGAGGTGGCGCCCAAGAACATCATCATGATCGGCCCGACCGGGGTGGGCAAGACCGAGATCGCCCGGCGGCTCGCCAAGCTCACCAACGCGCCGTTCATCAAGGTGGAGGCCACCAAGTACACGGAGGTGGGATACGTGGGGCGGGACGTCGAGTCGATGATCCGCGACCTCATGTCGGTGGCCATCTCGCTCGTGCGCCAGGAGTTCTACGCCACGGTCCACGAGGAGGCGACCCGCCGGGCCGAGGAGGCCCTGCTCGACCTGCTCCTGCCGGGCATCAAGAAACAGCCGCGTTCTTTCATACCGCTCCCGCAGCAGCCGCCCCCGAGCGAGCCGAGCCCGCCGGAGGAGCCGGTCCCGTCCGCGACGAGGGAGAAGTTCCGGGAAAAACTGCGCGCGGGCGAGCTCGACGACAAGCTCGTCGAGGTCAACGTGACGAAAAGTTCGACGCCCCAAATAGAAGTCTTCTCGGGGGGAATGAGCCTGGAGGAGCTCGACATCAATATCGGCGGGAGCCTGTCCAACATATTCGGCGGCAAGAAGAAGAAAAAGACCGTCACCGTGAAGCAGGCCAAGGAGCTCCTCTACAACGAGGAGCGCGACAAGCTCATCGACATGGACCGCGTGTCGGAGATCGCCAAGCAGCGGGTCGAAGAGATGGGCATCGTCTTCATCGACGAGATCGACAAGGTCGCCTCGACCGGCACCAAGGCCGGTCCCGACGTCTCCCGGGAGGGAGTCCAGCGGGACATCCTGCCCATCGTGGAGGGATCCAAGGTCAACACCAAGTACGGCATGATCGACACGTCGCACATCCTGTTCGTGGCCGCCGGGGCCTTCCACATGTCGAAGCCGTCGGACCTCATTCCCGAGCTCCAGGGGCGCTTTCCCCTGCGGGTGGAGCTGGCGCCCCTGACCAGGGACGATTTCGTCAAGATTCTCACCCAGCCTGAGAACGCCCTCATCAAGCAGTACATCGAGCTCCTGAAGACAGAGGACGTGGAGATCGTCTTCGAGCAGGAGGCCATCGGCCGGATCGCCGAAATCGCCACGACCGTCAACTCCACCACGGAGAATATCGGCGCCCGGCGCCTGCACACCATCATGGAGCACCTCCTGGAGGACGTCTCCTTCAACGCGCCGGAGCTCCAGGGACAAACCATCAAAATCACCCCGGATTACGTCGACGAGAAGCTGAAAACGATCGTGGAAGACCGCGACGTGACCAGGTATATACTTTAATTGGACGGAGGAGAGAGAACCACGGATGTCACGGATGAAGAAGATGATACGGAGAAAGAGAGAGAGCAAAAAACAAAACGCATACTCTGCTCTTTTTTCTTTACTATCCGTGCCATCCGTCTTATCCGTGTTTATCCGCGGTTATCTTTCTTTTGGCGGCGGATGACGAAATGTCCTAAACCGATGTAATAAAATCACCGAACATTGTAAGGGGAGGGTAACAATGTTCTTTAGCGACAGTTTCAGTAAAAATCTCAACCTCTTGAAGCGCGGTTTGGACGTCTCCCTGTTGCGCTACAATGTCACCGCCAACAACATCGCCAATGCGGACACCCCCAATTTCAAGCGCTCCACGGTGAGTTTCGAGGCGGAGCTCAAGCGTCTCCTCGACCTGGAGAAGCAGAAGCCGCCCTTCCAGGGCGCGCTCATGTACGACCGGAAGCATGAAATGTTCGGACCGCGCACCCCGGAGGAGGTGCAGCCGCGGGTGACGCTCGACTATCTCACCACGGCCAAGAACAACGGCAACAACGTGGACATGGAGGAGGAGATCATGACCGCCACCAATACCCAGCTCCTCTACCAGGCGATGCTCTCGGAAATCAACGGGGAGTTCCAGCGCATGAACATTTCCTTGAGCATGAGAGCTTAGCAGGATGTTGAAAAAGTTGAGCCTTTTCAACATCCTGCTCATGAAATTGCCGGGATCAGATAATGAGAGGGTAAAAATACAAATAAAAGGGAATTGCGATGCATAACGGTAATATGCTTCCGGCAATTTCTTGTTTACATCTAAGGAAGCCGTTGAAAAACCGCATTCGATTTTTCAACAGCCTGTGGGAGCAACAGCATGGGAATTTTTAGCGCCATCAATACCGCCGCCTCCGGGTTGTCCGCCGAGCGCACCAGGCTCGACGTCATCTCGGACAACATCGCCAACGTCAATACCACCCGCACCACCGAGGGCGGGCCGTTCCGCCGCAGCCGCGTGATTTTCCGGCCGCGGGTGGACCAGCCCTACTGGCGGAGCCCGTTTCTGCCGCGCCTGCTCCAAAACGAGATCGGCTCGGGCGTCCGGGTGGTCGACGTCGAAAAGGATTACAAGGACAAGCCCCGGCTCGTCTGGGACCCGACCCACCCCGACGCCATCAAGACCGGCCCCCGCGCCGGGTACGTGGAATATCCAAACGTCAACATCGTCACGGAAATGACGGACATGATCGCCGCCTCGCGCTCGTACGAGGCCAATGCCACGGTGATTCAGGGCTCGAAAAGCATGTTCCAGAAGGCCCTGGAGATCGGGAGGTAAATAAATGCTGCCGAGTTATTTTTCCACCAGAAGCATCCTGCAGGACCCGTTCAAGCTGAACGGGCTGCGGACTGACATCTTCGACAAATTGAATTTCCTCAAGGACGATGAGAAGGCGAACATCTCGAGCGAGCAGGATTTCGGCAGCCTGCTCCTCAAGGCGCTCGGCGACGTCAACACGCTTCAGAATGAGCCGCTGCGCCTCAACGAGAAGCTCGTCACCGAGCCGAACTCGGTCGACATCCACGACATCACCCTGGCGAGCGCCAAGGCGACGCTGTCGCTGTCCATCACCAAGGAGCTCTTCGACCGGGCCATCAGGGCTTACAAAGAGCTCATCAACGTACGATAGGCCGCTTGCCGGAAGCGCGAGCGGGGGCGAAGGGAGAGATGCGAGAATGACCGGAAAAAGGAAACCGCGCTATTCCAGGCTTGTTTCACTGCTGGCCCGTTTCGTATTCTTTTTCGTGATGCACGATCGTTTCGCTTTCTTGATGAAATTGCGGTAGAGGGATTGCCAAGGACGGCGAATTCCATATAATGAAGACAGGGACGTTCATGGACGGGAGGGGAAATGAACGAGTGGCTCAAACGAGTACTGGCCCAGATTAAATCGCTGTGGCAAAGAATCAATGTCACGCAGAAGATTCTCATCTTTTCGATCCTCGGGGTCGCCATTGTCGCCGTGATCCTGCTCTTCGTTTTCAGCGCCGCGCCGTCGCGGCCCCTGCTCTTCCAGACGGCGATCACCGATGAAGCACAGCTCAACCGCATCACCCAGCGGCTGGACGAGGAAAACTTCAGCTACAAGGTGGAAAACGGCCTCATCTACATGTCTGACCAGAAATCCGCCATGCGCGCCCGCGATATTCTCGTCCGGGAGGACCTGCTGCCCGCGCGCATCGATCCGTGGGCGGTGTTCGATATGGACCGCTGGACCCTCACCGATTTCGAGCGGAACGTCAACCTGCAGCGCGCCATCGAAGAGAAGCTGCGCCAGCATATCCTGGCATTGGACGACGTGGACGCCGTGTCGCTGGAGCTTTCGGTTCCGGAACACGCGACCTTCAAGGAGGACGAAAAGCCCATCACCGCCTCGGTCCTGATCACGCCCAAACCCGGATCGGATATCGATACGAATCCCAAGAAAATCATGGGAATCGAAAAACTGATCACGTTTTCCATTTCCGGGCTCAAAAAGGAAAACATCACCATCATCGATCAACTGACCGGGGAGCAGATCAATGATCTGGATAATGAGCTGTACAAGGCCGCCAACCAGATCGACATCGTCAAGCAGCAGCTGAAGGTCAAGGCGGATTACGAGACGAAGCTCAAGCGCGCCATTTTCACCGGACTGAAGGGCATCTACACGCCGGACAGGGTGGACATCGTCAACTGCGACGTCAACCTGGACATTTTCGAGCGGACGACCGACAGCGAGAAACACCCCCCCATCACGCTCATCCCCGATAATCCCAAAACGCCGTACGACGAAACGAAAGTCGTCGAATCCATCACCCAGAAGAAGCTGATCGAGGTCGAGGATTTTCAGGGGACGGGGTTCACGCCCCAGGGCCCGCCCGGCGTGGAAGGCCAGGTGCCGCCGGCGTACAAGGACCTCTCGAACCTCGTGGGCAAATACAAACGCAACCTGGAAAACATGGAAAACGCCATCAATACGGTGAAAACCCACGAGAAAGACCGGCCCTGGAACATCAAGCGCCTCACCATCGGCGTGGCGCTTGACGGCCGCTGGGTGAAGGAGACCGATCCCAAGACCGGTGAGCTCATTATGAATCCGGACGGAAGCATCAAGCGGACCTACATCCCGGTGAGCGACACGGACCTCGAAAACGCCCGGCGGCTGGTGGAGGCGGCGGTCGGCTACGACCGCGCGCGCGACGACATCGTCACCGTGGTCACGCAAGAGAAGGACCGCACCGCCGAGTTCGAAGCGGAGAACGCGGTGTTCCGCCAGCAAAAGCAGGTGGAACGGATCATTTTTTGGATTATCATTGGAGTAGGGCTCATTTTCGTGGCGATCATTGCGTTCCGCCTGCTTTCGAAGTATCTTGAAAGGAGACGGCGCCTCAAGGAGGAGGAGCTGGCCAGGCAGCATCAGGCCATGCGCGAAGCCGCGCTCCGCAGCGCGGAGGAAAAGGGCGTGGAAGTGGAGCTCTCCGTCGAGGAGCGGGCGCGTCTTGAAATGCAGGAAAACGCCATCAACATGGCCCGTGAACACCCGGAAGATGTCGCCCAACTGATCAGGACCTGGCTGTTGGAGGAATAACGGTATGGCGAAGAGAATGACAAGCGCGGCCGCGGCGGCCGTTTCCAAGGCGAAAGAAAAGGAAAAGGACGAGTACGTGGGCGGCACGGCGCCCGGCACCACCGTCAAGAAGCACGGCGCCCACACCGTGGGCTCGCACAAAAAGCAGCTCACCGGCCGGCAGAAGGCGGCCATTTTCCTCGTCACCCTCGGCTCGGAAATTTCGGCCGAAATCTTCAAACACCTGCGCGAGGACGAGATCGAACAGCTCACCTTCGAGATCGCGCGCCTCGAGACGATCGAACCCGAGGACCGCGACCGGGTGCTCATGGAGTTCCAGGAGCTCATGATGGCCCAGGACTTCATTTCCTCGGGCGGCATCGATTACGCCCGCGAGCTTCTGGAAAAGTCGCTCGGCACGCAGAAGGCGGTCGACATCATCAACCGGCTCACCTCCTCGCTGCAGGTGCGGCCCTTCGACTTCATCCGCCGCACCGACCCGGCCCACCTCCTCAACTTCATCCAGCAGGAGCACCCGCAGACCATCGCCCTCATCCTCGCCTACCTGGAGCCGCAGAAGGCGTCCATCATCCTGGGCAGCCTCCCCCACGAAATCCAGTCGGACGTGGCCAAGCGCATCGCCACCATGGACCGCACCTCGCCGGAAGTTTTGCGCGAGGTCGAGCGCGTGCTCGAAAA
This sequence comes from uncultured Spirochaetaceae bacterium, assembly GCA_964554445.1. Taxonomy (GTDB): domain Bacteria; phylum Spirochaetota; class Spirochaetia; order SZUA-6; family RPPD01; genus JAFGSW01. Next base: position 9,236 of record CAZKOS010000002.1, read on the forward strand.
GAAACTCTCCACGCTCTCGTCGGAGGACTACACGGCGGCCGGCGGCGTCGACACCATCGTGGAAATCCTGAACCTGGTCGACCGCTCCACGGAAAAAACGATCATCGAGTCCCTGGAGGAGGACGACCCGGAGCTGGCCGAGGACATCAAGAAGCGCATGTTCGTGTTCGAAGACATCGTGCTCCTCGACGACCGGGCCATTCAGAAGGTGCTCCGCGAAGTGGACACGAGCGAGCTCGCCAAGGCCCTCAAGGCGGTGGATTCCGAGGTGCAGGACAAGATCTTCCGCAACATGTCGCGGCGCGCCTCGACCCTGCTCAAGGAGGACATGGAGTACATGGGGCCCGTCCGCCTGAAGGACGTGGAGGAATCGCAGCAGAAGATCGTCTCCATCATCCGCAAGCTCGAGGAGCAGGGCGAGATCGTCGTCGCCCGCGCCGGCGAAGACGAACTTGTTGTTTGAAAAAAGAAGAAGCCACGGATGACACGGATAATGAATAGAGAAAAATATTATCTTCATTCGTTTTCTAACTTTTCCCATATTCGTGAAATCCGTCCTATCCGTATTCATCCGTGGTTCTCTTACTCTCTCCGGCCGTATACGCGACCAAAAGGAGCCTGACGATGGCCAAGAACGTTTTTCGCCCGACAGAAGTCGTGAACGTCAATAAAAAGGTGTTCATCGAACCGCCGCGGGTCGTGCCGTCGGAGGAACCGGTGAAGATAGAGAAAGAGCCGGAGACCTACATCGGCCCTTCTCTCGAGGACATGCAGCGCGAGAGCGAGGAGTTCAAGGCGCAGTGGGACCAGACCAGGTCCCAGATGATCGGGGAGGCGCAGAAGGAGGCGGATCGGATCGTCAAGGAGGCGGAGCAGACCGCCTTCGAGGAAGTGAAGCGCAAGACCAGCCAGGCGCAGAAGGCCAAGCAGGACGCCGAGAACGAGGCCAAGCGCATCGTCGACGAGGCGCAGGCCAAGGCCGACTCCATCGAGGCGGGCGTCAACCAGAAAATGGAGCAGATAGAAAACGAGGCCTTCGACAAGGGCTACCGCGAAGGCCACGAAAAGGGCTACCAGGGCGGGCAGGAGGAAGTCAAGCGGCTGGTGGACCGGCTTCACCTCATCCTCACCAAGGCCATCGACAAGCGGAACGAAATCATCGCGGAGTCGGAAACCCAGCTCATCAACCTGGTGCTCCTCATCTCCAAGAAGGTCATCAAGGTCATCTCCGAGAACCAGAAAAACGTCGTCATCAACAACGTCATCCAGGCCCTGCGCAAGCTCAAGAGCCGCGGCGACGTGGTGATCAGGGTCAACTTGAGCGATCTCGAGCTCGCCACCGAGCATACCAAGGATTTCCTGAAAATGGTGGAAAACGTAAAGTCGGTGACCATCATGGAGGATTCATCCGTGGACAAGGGGGGGTGCATCATCGAAACGGACTTCGGCCAGATCGACGCGCGCGTCTCGTCGCAGCTGCACGAGATAGAGGAGAAGATCGTCGAGCTCATGCCGATCCGGGCGCGGGGGGAGGATTGATATTTTTTAGACCTCTTGAGAGGAGGACACGGAGAACACTGAGGAAACGGAGAACACGGAGAGGGAAAGGGAAAAATATGAGTAGGAGGATGAATATGTGCATAAACGCTTCCGGATATTTCTCTTCATTTTTATTTTTTCTTCCTCCGTGTTCTCCGTTCTCTCCGTGCCTCCGTGTCCTCTTCTGAAGGGGAGTGAGTGAAACGATGAACATCTTCGACAAGTACACCAAGCGCCTGGACGAGATCGATCCCATCAAGTGGACGGGCGTGATCGAGCGCATCCAGGGGCTGCTCATCGAAAGCCGCGGACCGCACGCGGTGGTGGGCGAGCTCTGCCAGATCCTGGTGCCCCGGGGGCGGGGCACGGTCTGGGCCGAGGTGGTGGGACTGCGCGGCTCGACCGTCCAGCTCATGAGCTACGACGAGGTCGAGGGCATCGAGGTGGGGAACATCGTCATCGCCATGGGCGAGCACCTGGCCGTGCCCGTATCCGAGAAACTGATGGGCCGCGTGCTCGATTTCATGGGCAAGCCGATCGACGACAAGGGAGACGTGGGATCGACCGAGTGGTACTCGATCTTCAATTCGCCGCCGGACGTTCTCAAGCGCAAGCGCATCCTGGAGCCGCTCGCCACCGGGGTGAGGTCCATCGACGGGTTGCTCACCGCGGGCAAGGGACAGCGCCTCGGCATTTTTTCGGGGTCGGGCGTCGGGAAATCCACCCTCCTGGGAATGATCGCGCGCAATACGGCCGCCGACGTCAACGTCATCGCCCTGGTCGGGGAACGCGGGCGCGAAGTGCGCGATTTCATCGAGAACGACCTCGGGGAGGAGGGGCTGAAGCGCTCGGTCATCATCGTGGCCGGCTCCAACAAGCCGCCGCTGGCGCGCATGCGGGGCGCCTACGTGGCCACGGCCGTGGCCGAGTATTTCCGCGACCGGGGGAAGGACGTGATGCTCATGTTCGACTCGGTGACCCGGTTCGCCCGCGCCCAGCGGGAAATCGGGCTCGCCGTCGGGGAACCGCCCGCCAACCGCGGCTATACGCCCTCGGTCTTCGCCCAGATCCCGATGCTGCTCGAGCGCTGCGGAACCTCGCCCTCCGGCACGATCACCGGCTTCTACACCATTCTGGTCGAAGGCGACGACATGGACGAACCGATCTCCGACACCGTGCGCGGGACCCTGGACGGGCACATCGTCCTCGCCCGCCGGCTCGCCGCGCGGTCCCACTACCCGGCGGTCGACGTGCTCCAATCGATCTCCCGTCTCGCCGGCACGGTGACCGGGCGGGAGCTCAAGAGCGCCGTCGAATACGTGAAGAGGCTGATGGCGATATACGCCGAGGCCGAGGACCTCATCAACGTCGGGGCGTACGTCAAGGGCTCCAATGCCGAGATCGACGAGGCCATCGAAAAAATCGGGGACATCAACGATTTCCTGCGCCAGGGGATCGAGGAAAAATCGACGCTCAGCCGGACCTGGGCCGCCTTGGGACGCATCGCCGGCATCGACGTGCCCGTGCCGCCGGATGAGTCCCCCGAGGAAAACGCGAATGAAACGATTCCACTTGAGGCTTGAACAACTTCTCTTCTTGCGCAAACATGGAGCGAGGGATCGGGAGCAGAGGCTCGCCGTTCCCCGCCGGCGCGGCGACGGAGGTGACTCCCGGTGAAACAGTTTCATTTCAGGCTCGAGCAGGTGCTCACCCTCCGCCGGCATGTCGAACGGGAGTGGGAGCTGAAGCTTGCGGCCGTTACCGGCAAATGCCTGCTCCTCGAGAACGCCATCCGCCGGTGCGAGCAGGGCATCCTCGACAGCCTCGACGGGCGGCGGGCGGGAGAGGGTGCGCTCGATCTGCCGCAGTTCATGCAGTACGAGCTTTTCATGGCCCGCCTGCGCCAGGAGATCAAGGAGCACCGGGCCGCTCTCGCGATCAGACAGCGCGAGCGCGAGGAAATCCAGAAGGGGTACCTGGAGGCGTCGAAGAAACGCAAGGTCCTGGACAAGCTCAAGGAGCGCCGCGCCTCGGAGTATTACCTCGCCGCCCGGCGCGAGGAATTCAACGTCATGGACGAGGTGAACAACGCGGCCCTCGTCCGCGCCGGGCTCGTTTCGTAAGGGGGTGTCATGGCTGAGTATTCCACCATACCGGTCAGCCTGCGCGTCATTGTATTGTTGCTGGTGATCGTCTTTCTCCTCATCCTGGGATTCGTCGTGCTTTCCAGTCTGGGCGTTTTCGACGCCCGGGAGTTCCTGACGCCGTTTTATCCCCTCTTCGGGATCTCGAGCCCGTCCACGGTCGACACCACCGATCCTCTGCTCCTCGTCCACCAGCGGGAGATGAAAAACAAGGACGCGCTCGATCTTCGCGAGCAGGAGCTCGACCTCAGGGAAAAGGACGTGGGCGCGCGGGAGGCGGTCGTGAAGCAGAAGGAAGAGCTTCTCGCCGACAAGGAAAAATCCCTCATGGACGAGGAAAAATCGCTCAATCAAGACACGAAAACTCTCGATGATAGAAGGAGACGGCTCGAACAGGAGTCGCTGCAGTTCCGGGGCATGCCCCCGGAAAACGCGGTGAAAATCCTGAACGAAATGGACATCCAGGAAGTCATCGAGGTGCTTCGGATCACCGAAGAGCTGGCGGCCAGGGACAATGAGCAATCGATCGTTCCCTACTGGGAATCGCTCATGCCGCCGGACCGGGTGGCGCAGATCCAGAGGATGTGGCGCTGAACCGGCGTCGGTTTTCTCCTTCCTTTTCGAAGAGCCGTCTGGAACGAGGCGCGTTTTCCCGGCCGAAAGGCCTGCGGAAGCGCCGCTTCATTCGGACGGAGGCCTTCAGTGACCGCGTTACCCGCATTGCCCCCCGCACCCCTCCTCAAGGAAAACCAGGCGCCGCGCGACTTTATCCCGGCCCTGGGAAACGGCCCGCTGAAGGAAGCGGACGCCCGCCGGACCGCCGCGGAAAGGGACCAGGAGCCGTCCGGGGCGGACGGAAAAAGCTCATCCTTCGATAAAATCTTCCGGGAAAAGAAAGCCGAGCGGGATTCGTCGGAAAAAGGGAAGACCGAAAAGGCCGAAGGCGGAACCGGGGAAAAGCCCGCGGCGAACAAGGACGGAACGGCTCGCGCGGCGCGGCCGCCGGAAAAGCCGGACGCGTCTTCCTTAAAAGGAAAGAAAGCGCCGACGGTGAAGGATATCCTGTCCGGCCTGATCGATAAAAATCACGCTGAAAAAAATCAGAAGCCGAAGGAAAAGACGAAGCCGGAAACGGAAAAATCCGGGAAGAACGCCCGGCTCGAAGCGCTTCTCGCGGGAGTGCGGCTGCTCGCGGTTCGGGAGAAGAACGTGAAACCCGCCAAAACCGAGGGGGCGGTCGGCGAGCTGAAAAAGGCGTTTTCCCGGACCGGCGAGGAAAAGGCCCGGCGGCTGGTCGTCATCGTCGACCTGCGGTCGCGCGCTCCCGTCGATCAACCCGCCGTAAAATCGAAGACGGCCGCGCACTCCCGGAAAGCCGGGATCGAACGCGCGGTCGCGAAGAGCGGAACGCACGATACGAAAAAGAGCTCCGACTCCAAGGACTCCTTCGAGATGAAGGTCTGGCACAAGCCCGACATGACTCAGGACCGGGCGGAGCCCGGGCCGCGCGCGACCGGTCCCGAAGCGGCCAGGCCCAGGAGCGATTTTTCAACGCGACTGGCGGACGTCATGAAGAACGAAATGGTGAAGCATACCGGCCTCATCCTCAAGGATGGGGGAGGCGGGGAGATCCACCTGGTGCTCAAACCGGAATCCCTGGGATCGGTCCGCGTCCGGTTGAATCTGGACGATAACCATATAGTTGGCAAAATAATTGTCGACAATAATACCGTGAAGCAAATAATGGAAGAAAATCTCGGCCACCTGGAGACCGCTTTGCAGCAAAACGGCTACCAGGCCGCCGCCTTCGACGTGTCGGTGGCCGGGGAAAGGCGAAACGCACCGGAAGAAGAAACGTTTTCCGACCTGTTCGAAGGGGAACGGGAAAGCGACGCCTCGCCGGCCGGAAGTTACGAGGCGGGCGGCGCTTCGATCTACGCCGATTCGATCGTCAATATAGTCCTGTAAGGAGGTGTACCGTGAGTGACGGAATCGCCAGTTTGAATACCATGCAGTCGTCCGCGGAGCGGATCCAGACCGAGCGCACCGTGAGCTTCTATAATAAAACGCTCAATAACGGAAAAGAGCTCAAGAAGATCCTCAACCAGGCGGACTTTCTCAATCTCCTGATCACCGAGCTCAAGAACCAGGATCCCACGGAGCCGATGAAGGACCGGGAGTCCATCGCCCAGATGGCTCAGTTTTCGAGCCTCGAGCAGATGCAGAACTTGAACCGCAGCCTGGACGGCGTCGCGAAGATCATGATGCAGAGCCAGGCGTACTCGCTCATCGGGAAAATGGTGCAGATCGGCGAGGGCGCCAATGCGGTGAAGGGAGTCGTCCAGGAAGTGACCGGCGGCGACATGCCCCAGGTGCTGATCAACGGATACTATTACGATTTCAAGGATATCAAGCGCGTAACCGACGCCGCTCAAGGCGCCGGATCTGAGAAGGGGGAATAACCTATGATGCGGTCGCTGTATTCCGGCGTGTCCGGAATGCTCAATCACCAGATTCGGATGGACGTCATCGGAAACAATGTGGCCAATGTCAACACCACCGGGTTCAAGAAGGGCCGGGTCAATTTCCAGGATCTCGTGTCCCAGCTGATTTCGGGAGCGGCCAAACCCACCGACGAGGTGGGCGGCGTCAATCCCAAGCAGGTCGGACTCGGGTCGCTGGTCGCCACCATCGACACCCTCCTCACCCAGGGGAGTCTGCAGACGACCGGCAATAAGACCGACTGCGCCGTCATGGGGGAGGGCTTTTTCATTCTCAAGGACGGCGACCGCTCGTATTATACCCGGGCCGGGGCCTTCAACGTCGACAAGGACGGGACGCTCGTGAACCCGGCCAATGGCATGCGCGTCCAGGGCTGGACGGCGGAAACCGTGAACGGCGTGCGGACGATCAACACGGCGGCGGACACGGGCGACATTCACATTCCGCTGTACGGAAAAGTGCAGCCCAAGGCCACCCAGAACGTTTTTTACCGCAGCAACCTCGACCAGCGCATGCAGGCGCCGCCCGTCGGCAAGGGACATACCAACAGCGTCGATATCTACGATTCGCTGGGAAACACCCATCAATTACGGCTCAATTTCAACAAGGTGGCCGACACGGTGAACCAGTGGGACGTCGAGGCCCTCATCGACGGACAGCCGGCGGTGGCCGGGCTGGGCGCCGCGGCGGGAACCGGCAACCGCTTCACCATCAATTTCGACACCGAGGGCCGGCTCATCTCGATCACGGACGCCGCGGGCAACACCGTGAACCAGGGCGACCTCGGCATCAACCTCAATTACAACATTCCGGGCGCCGACCCGCTCAATTTCAGGGTCAATCTGGGCACCTCCGGCCAGTTCATCGGCGCCACCCAGGCCGCCGATACGAGCACCAACAAGGCGCGCGAACAGGACGGGTACGGCATGGGGTACCTCGAGGATTTCGAAATCAACGCCAGCGGCGTGGTCACCGGAACATATTCGAACGGGGTCAAACAGGACATCGGCCAGATCGCGCTCGCGTCTTTCACCAACCCGGCCGGGCTGGAAAAGGCCGGGGAGACGAATTTCGTCGTCTCCAACAACTCCGGGCTCGCCTTGGTGAGCCCGGCCAACACCGAAGGCAAGGGCGTCATCCAGTCCGGGGCCCTGGAAATGAGCAACGTCGACCTCACCGAGCAGTTCGTGGACATGATCGTCACCCAGCGCGGCTTCCAGGCCAACTCGCGCTCGATCACGACTTCCGACCAAATGCTCCAGGAGGTCTTAACACTGAAACGATAAGGCAGTATATTAATGAGTGTGGGCGCTGAATCGTGATTGAAGTGACGAAGCTCGACGGGAAGGTGTATTATCTCAACCCCCATCAGATAGAATACGTCGAGCGTAATCCGGATACGACCATCATCATGTTGTCCGGAAAGCACCTGGTGGTGAAGGAGGACTTCGAAACGCTGTTCAAGCGGATCGTCGCCTACCGGAGGCTCATCGGAGCCTTCAAGAACGAAGAATAACGGGGGGAAAGCCGGGGCGCGGAGCGGCCGCGGGGGAGTTGTGGCATGGCAGACAAGGACAGATTTCTGGAAGAGGAAGAGTCGCCCGCGCAGGGCGACGAGGCTGAGGTCGGCAAGCGCGTCGGCCTTTTTCCGAGTCTCCTCCTGAAGATTCTCAAATGGGTGGCGATCGGCATCGCCTTCGTTCTCCTCTCCATTTTGACGGCGGTCATCGTGGTGCGCGCGCTGGTGGGCAACGCCACCGCCGTTTCGAACGTACCGGCGGCTTCCCAAGACATCGTCGCCGCGCCCATGAACCTCATCTATTTCAAGAACGTGGGACAGATCAGGGGACAGACGAGCGACGTGCCGCCCGCGAGCTTCATCGCCACCATCGAGCTCGGGTACGACGCCGGGAACAACGCGCTCACGGCCGAGATAAACGAGAAAGCCGCGCTCATTCACAACCGGGTGCTCATCTACCTCAGCAAGAAAACGTGGAGCGAGCTGCACCCCAAAAACGCGGAAAAGCTGCAGAACGAGCTCGAACGGGAGATCAACCGGCTCTTGCGCACCGGCAAGATCCAGCTGGTGCTCTTCGACGAGCTGCAGGCGATCGGGAGCTAGCAACCTGTCGGGCTTTCATGAGCCGGGCAAATGGATTATAATTGAAAGCATAAGGGGAGGGTATGACAGAGGTCCTGTCCCAAGATGAAATAGATCAACTTCTTTCCGCCATTTCCTCGGGGGAAGTCGAAGCGCCGGAAACGCAGGCCATGCCCGCCCAGCGCAACATCAAAATCTACGACTTTAAGCGCCCGGACAAATTTTCAAAGGACCAGATCCGCACCGTGCAGATCATGCACGAGACCTTCGCCCGTCTCACCACCACCTCGCTCTCCGCCCAGCTGCGGAGCCTCGTGCACGTGCACGTCGCTTCGGTCGACCAGCTGACGTACGAGGAATTCATCCGCTCCATTCCCAACCCGACCACCCTGGCGGTCATCAACATGGACCCGTTGAAGGGGTCGGCCATTCTCGAGATCGATCCCTCGGTCACGTTCTCCATCATCGACCGGTTGTTCGGGGGCAAGGGCGAGGAGACGAAGCTCTCCCGCGACCTCACCGACATCGAGGCGTCGGTCATGGAAAACATCATCGTCCGGGTCCTCGGGAACATGCGGGAAGCCTGGAGCACGGTCATCGACCTGCGGCCGCGCCTCGGCCAGATAGAGACCAACCCGCAGTTCGCGCAGATCGTTCCGCCCACGGAAATGGTCGTGCTCGTCACCCTCGAGACCAAGGTCGGCGACGTCGACGGGCTCATGAACTTCTGCATCCCGTACCTCACCATCGAGCCCATCATATCGAAACTGACCGCCCAGTACTGGTACTCGTCGGTGCGGCGCGGCGGCACGACGGAAAACCTCAACATCATCCGCGAGCGCCTCGAGTCCGTCAGCGTCAAGGTGGTGGCCGAGATCGGCGGCATCATGGTGCGGGTGCGAGACGTCATGCAATTGAAGAAGGGGGACCTGGTGCGGCTCGAAAGCGTTCATTTGAACGACCCGCTGGCCCTCAAAATCGATAACCGCAGCAAATTCCTCTGCCGGCCCGGAATGGTGGGAAACAAGATGAGCGTCCAAATCGTGAAGAAGCTTGAGGAAACAAGGTTGGAGGAACTCACCGGCGAAGAGGAGGAAACCACATGAGTGAAGGTTACCTGTCCCAGGACGAGATCGACGCTCTTCTGCAGGGCACGGAGAGCATCGGGGAAACCGCCCAGTTCGCGAGCGGGGCTCCCCTCTCGGACAAGGAAAAAAACGCGTTCAAGAGCCTCATCCAGGGAACGGTCGAATCGCAGAGCTCGAACCTGTCCATGCTTTCGGGAAAAGCGGTCATCCTGGGCGCTCCCAGCGTCGAGCTGCGCGCGAAACAGCAGTTCGTCGGCGAGCTCCCCGGCGAGCTGGTGGAGGTGAAAGTCGATTTTACCGAGGGACTCGCGGGCGACCACTCCTACCTCCTCAACCTGGATCTCGCGAAAAAACTGGCGAGCTATATCATGGGCCAGGAGAAGGTCGATCTCAACGAGGCGGCCATGTCCGGCCTGGCGGAGGCGGTATCCAACATCTCGGGATCGACCGCCACCACCTTCGGCAACCAACTGGGGAAGACGGTCATGATCAGCCCGGCCGAATGCCGGAAGATCCTCAAGAACAAAGTGCAGTTTCCGGCCGGCGATGATTTCGTGAAGGTGGAATACTCCCTCTCCATTGAAGGGGAGAAACCCTCCACCCTCATCGAAATTTTCTCCCTTCCCATGGTCAAGGAAATCGTCTCCCAGTCGGTGGGAGACGGTGTCGCCAAAACGCTTGCGCCCGTCAAGGGCAAGAAAATGGAGACGAAGATGTCCAACAAGGATGATTTTTCGCAACTGGGAATGCAGTCGGATCAGAGCGACGACATCATGTCCTCCCTCGGCAACCTGGGGGGAGTCATGTCGCCGCCCAATGTGCAGTCGGTGCAGTTCCCCAACCTGCAGGGCCAGCCCCAGCCGCACGAGATGGGCAACATCGGGCTCCTGATGGACGTTTTCATGGAAATGACGGTCGAGCTCGGCCGCACGCGCAAGCCCATCAAGGAGATCCTGCAGTTCGGGGAAGGCACCATCATCGAGCTCGACAAGCTGGCGGGCGAGCCGGTCGACATCCTCGTCAACCACAAGCTGATCGCCCGGGGCGAGGTCGTGGTCATCGACGAAAACTTCGGCGTGCGCATCACCGAGATCATTTCGCCGCTCGACCGGATGATCGACCTGAAATGACGCCGAGCGCACCGGGCCGCATGGGAAGCAGCGCCATGGCAGCGAACAATGAGGAACCGGACCGCTTGACGGTCAGGCGGGACGCGGAAACCGAATACCATTTTCATTATAACAGGGAAGAACGCCTGAAGATGAAGGGCGAGCTGCCGGAGCCGGAGCGGAAGCGAAGGAGAAGGGTGAAAAAATACACCCAGTGGCTCTATGTTCTGCTCGGCGTCGCCATCATGCTTCTCATAATGATCATTCTCTATAAATTTTTCTTTTAATATCGTATAATACATACGGGGCGTACGTTTCGCATGAAGACGCCGCGAACTTAAGGGGTGCAAGAAATGGACATAGCGAGCGTCATAGGCAGCCTGTTGACCGCCGTCGGGTTGATCGTGGGGTTGATCCTGGGCCACGCCCAATTGAACATTTACGTGGAGCCCGGCGCGTTTTTCATCACCGTTGTCGGTTCGTTCGGCGCCATGATGACCACCCATCCCATTGAGAGAATCCTCTTGATCCCGAAATTCCTGCGCATCGTCTACCGCGCGGTGAGAAACGAAGAGGAAAAAATCATCTCCCATCTGGTGACGTTTTCGGAGAAGGCCAGGCGCGACGGGCTGCTCGCCCTGGAAGACGACCTGGATTCGATCGAGGACCCGTTCTTCCGCAAGGGTATCCAGCTGGTCGTGGACGGCACCGATCCGGAGATCATCAAGATGATTCTCTACACCGAGCTCAATAAGATCGAGGAGCGCCACGAGGCCAGTTACCTGCTTTTCGACGATTGGGGCAAGACGGCACCGGCCTTCGGCATGATCGGAACGCTCATGGGACTCATCGCCATGCTCCGTCACCTGGAGGATAAGACCGCGATCGGGTACGGCATGTCGCAGGCGCTGCTCACCACCCTCTACGGCGCCATTCTCGCGTACGGCTATTTCCTGCCGTGGAAGCGGAAGCTTGAAAACAAGGGGCGCGGCGAATCGTTGGTGAAGGAGATTCTCATCGAGGGGGTCCTCTCCATTCAGGCGGGCGACAACCCGCGCATCCTCGAGGAAAAACTCTACACCTTCCTCCCGCCGGCGCGTCGCGAGGGGCTGCGCGACGAAATGACCAAGACCTGATAGGAACGACATATGGCATTTGAACGGAAACGGAAACAGCGCCGGGTGGACGAGGGCTCGCCCACCTGGATGACCAGTTTCGCGGACATGACGAACCTGGTCATGATTTTTTGGATCGCCCTCTACGCGCTCTCGATGGAGTCGATGAAGCAGAACGAGGCCATCATCGGCGTGGCCTTCGAGGGGTTCGGCACCCAGTCGGGGGGGGCCACCCTCCAGCCGGGGCAGATGCTCGACCTGGGGAACAACATCATGTCCTTTCCCTCCACCGAGCACGGCAAATCCCTGGCCACCGCCAAAAAAACCGCCACCTCCATTTTCCAATACGAGGTGAAGACGAGGAAGGTCCAGATCGCGCAGGACGAGCGCGGCCTCATCGTCTCGCTCTCGTCCGAATTGTTCTTCGGACCGAGCTCCGCGGAAATCAATGTCGAGGAGGCGAACGGCGTGCTGCGCAAGGTCGCGAGCCTGCTGAACCTTCCCGAGCTCTCGAAAAACTACTTCAGGATCGAGGGGCACACGGATTCGGTGCCGGTGGCTCCCGGGGGGCAATTCGCGACGAACTGGGAATTATCCACCGCCCGCGCCACGAACGTGCTCCATTACCTGGTCAACCTGGGGGTCGATGAAAAACGATTGTCGGCGGCCGGATACGCCGACACCCGCCCCATCGGGGACAACGCCACGGAGGAGGGGCGGGCGGTCAACCGCCGGGTCGACATCGTCATCCTCACCGAGGGGCATTTATAATGGCGAAGATGATCC
>CAZKOS010000002.1:21719-28465 GCA_964554445.1 uncultured Spirochaetaceae bacterium
CTGCAGCTCCTCTACAAATACGTGGCCCAGCGTTATCTCGACATCGGTTATTTCAAGCAGCAGATCGAGTATTACAGCGCCCTGGCGGCGGAGAAGAAGATCCCGCCCGCCGGCGCCGATAAAAAAGTGTATTACGATTACGCCGCCATCATGCTCATGCAGAAGCGGTTGTACGGCGAGGCGTACGACAGTCTCCAGAAATCTCTCGCCCTCGCGCCCGACGATACGTATCTGCTCTATTACGCCGGGTATTGCGCCGCCCTGCGCGGAAAAGCGGTGAGGCCGGAGAACGAGGCGGAGGGGTTGGCCTGGCTGCAAAAGGCCCTGCGTTATTACGACCTGGCGCTGGCGATCGATCCGGATTCCGTCGATACGCTGTACGCAAAATCGATCCTCCTTGTCTACGAATTGGGACGGCCGGCGGAAGCGATCCCGCTCCTCCTCCGGATTAAAAAGAAAAATACCAGGAACATCGACGCCATGTTCGTGCTCGCCGCCGCGTACGTGAAACTGGGCGACCGACAATCGTACCGGGCGGCGCTCGCGGAATACGAGCAGATTGAACGGCTGACCGATATCGACTCGCAGAAGAAGGCCGCCAGGGAAAACATCAATAAACTCGAGGCCCTCATCAGGGGGGGCGGTCCGCCGCAGCCCTGAAGCACTGGTCTACCCGACAAGCTCCGCTTGGTCGGATATATCCGATAATACTTCTTTGTCATTCAGGGATTTATCCAAATCGCGGTATGACAAATCAAAAACGATTGAGTATAACCTCATTCCAAAGCCCTAATATAGAAAAAAAATATTCTTCCATCAGGTTGACAGAAATAATGAAGCGGTGATAATATAATCGTAGTTTTTCTAGCTGACTGGGAGGGAAAGCTGAAAAATCGATTTCTTGTATTAATCACCGCCATTGGAATTGCCGTCACTTTCTTTATCATCGGCGGTCAGAGCTACGCCCAGGATAACGCGGCTTCAAAATCAGATGATAATACACTTTCCCAGAAATACGGCGGCGCCTACCAAGGCCCAAGCCCGTCTCCGGCCGACAACGCCCGCTCGAATTCAGGGCAGGCCGGCGCCGGGAACGCCGCGGCGGCCGGGCAGGCGACGAATGAGACGAGCCAAACGTACAACGCCAACCCGACGACGATGGATTTCATCACCATGATCCTCGGCCTGCTCGTCGTCGTCGCCATCATTTACGTCATATTCTGGTTCCTGAAGAAGCGCATGCGCGGCAAGATCGTCGAAAACGAGCTCATCAAGATTCTCGGCTCGCGCGTCATCGCCGGAACCAAGTCATTGCACCTGGTGGAGGTGGGAGGGGCGATCTATCTCGTCGGGTCCGCCAATGACTCTCTCACGCTCATCTCCGAAATTACGGCAAAGGAAGCGAAGGATTCGATCAGGCTGGCGGCGTCGCAAGCGCCGGGACCGGCCCGTCCGCGTTTCGTGGACGCCCTCGCCTCCATGTTCAAGCCCGGAGCGCAGCGGCAGCTCGAGATCAACGAGAGCATCAATTTCATGCGGAAGCAGAGGGACCGGCTGAAGAAGTTCAAACCGTAGCGGAAAAAACGGTAACTTCCTGGGAGGGGAAATGTCAAGGAAAGTCGCGCTCATCACGCTGGCGCTGCTGTTGGCCGGCGGGCCCTGTCTGCTCGCGCAGGCCAACGGACCGGTCAATTTTCCGTTCGTCGACATCGGCGTGCGGAGCGCCAAAAACAACTCGGAAGTCGCCCTCTCGCTCCAGCTCCTGCTGCTCCTGGCCGTCATTTCCCTCGCCCCGTCCCTCGTCGTGCTGTGCACCGCGTTTCTGCGCATCTCCATCGTCTTTGATTTCATCAAACGGGCCCTCTCCCTGCAGCAGGTGCCGCCCAACCAGGTATTGATGGGCATCGCCCTGTTCCTCACCTTGTTCATCATGTGGCCGACCTTCGACAAAATATACCAGAACAGCTTCAAGCCCTTCGCGGACGGCACAATCGGGATCGAACAGATGTACAAGGAGGCCGAGACGCCGATCAAGGCGTTCATGTGGAAGCAAATGGGCAATGACTACAGCAACGTCGAGCTGTTCCTCAAGATGGGCAACTATCCCAAGCCGGAGACCAAGGGCGACGTGCCCATGCACGTGCTCATTCCGGCGTTCGTGCTGCACGAGCTCACCGTGGCGTTCAAAATAGGCATTCTGCTCTTCATACCGTTCATCATCATCGACATGGTGGTCGCCTCGACCCTCATGTCCATGGGCATGATCATGCTCCCGCCGGTCATGATTTCCATGCCCTTCAAGCTGGTCCTTTTCGTGCTCGTCAATGGCTGGGGGCTCATCACCATGCAGGTGGTGAGAAGTTTTAATTGAGAGAGGATGTTTCATGAGCATCGGCGATGCGACCAACCTGCTGCGGGGAGGGATTCTCGAGACGCTCATCATTGCCGCGCCCCTGCTGCTGGTGGGACTGGTGGTGGGGCTTATCATCTCCATCATCCAGGCGACGACCTCGATCCAGGAGCAGACGCTCACCTTCGTGCCGAAGATCGCGGCCATCCTGGGCGCGCTGATGCTCCTGGGACCGTGGATCCTCACCTCGCTTCGTGAATTCACCATCCGGCTTTTCAGCCAGATCGGGAACATGCCGTAGGCAGGGGTGACGTATCGAGATCATTGCGTCGAACTTCCAACTCTACCTCGTCATCTTCGTGCGGGTCGCGGCGGTCATCCAGATCGCGCCGCTGCTGTCGTCGGCCGGCATTCCCCAGGCGGTGAAGATCGGCCTGGCGCTTTTCACGACGCTCGTGATTTTCCCCTGGGTCAAGGCGCTGGGATACGATTTTCCGACGAACATCGTCGATTACTTCCTCGTCGTGGTGGGCGAGGCGCTCATCGGGATCATCATCGGTTTTTTCCTCGCCCTCATCTACGTGATCTTCCAGGTGGGCGGCGAGTTCTTCGCCTTTCAGATGGGATTCGGCGCCTCCTCCGTGTTCGATCCGCTGGCGCAGGTGGAAGTGCCGCTCATCGGCCAATACCTGAATCTCGTCGCGATGCTCGTGTTCGTGACCGTGGGCGGAATGCAGAAGATATTCCTTTCCGGGATCTACAACTCGTTCAAAACGGTGCGGGTGGCGCAACTCGTCACCGGGAAGGATTTTCTCCTCCGCTTCTTCGCCGGCAGCATGGGCAAACTGTTCGAAAACGCCCTCACCATCGCCTTTCCCATCGTGGGGACGCTGTTCCTCATATCGGTGGTCATGGGGCTCCTCGCCAAGGCGGCGCCCCAGATGAACCTGCTCATGATGGGATTCCCGGTGGCGATCGGGGTCGCTTTCCTGTCCCTGTTTCTCATTCTTCCCTTCCTCACCGACGCGACCGCGCGGCTCATCGAGGCGAGCTTTCGCGAGCTGGGCGGCGTTTTCGGCACCCTGGCGGGAGGCCGATGATGGAGTGGGAACGCCGCTGGCTCGACTACGCCCGCTCCGCCGCGTTCGCGCTCCCCTCCCGCGTGCACCTGCAGTGGTTCGCGGCGGAGGACGAGGGGCGCACCGAGGAGCCCACCGAGCACAAGATCAGGAAGGCGCGCGAAGAGGGCCGCGTCGCCAAGTCCTACGAGCTCAACTCGTCGGTGATCCTCCTCCTCGGCACGGGCGCGCTCGGCGTGCTCTCCTCGTCCATCCTGGACACATTCCTGTCCATGATGCGTTTTTTCTTCGAGCGCTCCACCGACGTTGCCATCCTGGAGAACGGTGCGGCCGTGCGGGCCTTTTTCGACTACTTTATCAGGTTGACGGCCCCGTTGCTCATCATCGTTTTTATCGTCGCCGCCCTCGTCAACCTCATCCAGGTGGGGTTTTTATTCACCGTCAAGCCGCTGGTGCCGGATTTTACGAGGATCGCGCCGCGCTTCGGGAGATATTTCAAGCGCGCGCTCTTCTCGGCGGAGGCGGGATTCAACCTGCTCAAATCGATCGCCAAGGTGGCCGTGATCGGCGTGATCGCCTTCCTCAACGTTCAAGCCGAGTTCAACCGGTTCATGAACCTGATCCACACCCACTTTTTCAATGCCTTCACCTACACGGCCCAGATCGTCTTCCGCGTCGTGCTCGAGACGGGCCTTGTCCTTTTGGTCGTGTCGATCATCGACTACCTGTTCGTGCGCCGGCAGTACCGCGAGCAGTTGAAGATGTCGAAACAGGAGGTCAAGGAAGAACGGAAAATGTACGAAGGGGATCCGCTCATCCGCTCGCGGCTGCGCGAGCGCATGCGCGAGATCATGCTCCGGAACATGATGAAGGCCGTGCCCAAGGCGGACGTCGTCATCACCAACCCGACCCACTTCGCCGTGGCCCTCGAGTGGGACCGCATCCGGATGGCGGCGCCCATGGTCACGGCCAAGGGCGCGGACCACGTGGCCGCCAGGATCAAGGCCGTCGCCGCCGAAAACAGGGTCGCCGTCGTCGAAAACAAGCCGCTGGCGCGCGCCCTCTACGACGAGGTGGACATCGGAGAAGCGATCCCGGAGAAGTTTTACGAAGTGCTGGCCACGATCCTGGCGCAGATTTATCAGATGAAGGGCACGAAGCTCGCCGCGGTGACCGGGTGAGCGGACCGGCGTTTTTCGTGGCGCAGCGGAAGGATTATAAGGTAGACGGCAATGGCTGACGTACAAAGGTTTTTCGGTTTTCTCTCTCGGGGACGGAGCGACGTCGTCATCGCGGTGTTCGTCATCGTCATCGTCATGATGCTCCTCATTCCGTTGCCGGATTTCCTCCTCGACTTCTTCCTCGCCGTCAACCTGTTCGTGAGCCTGCTCGTTATTCTCATCGTCCTGTTCACGCGGCGCGCGCTCGACTTTTCCGTCTTCCCGACGCTCCTCCTCATCCTCACGGTCTTCGGCCTGGCCCTGAACGTCTCCTCCACCAGGCTCATCCTTTCCCAGGGGGCGAAGTTCAACAGCCTCATGATCCGCGGGTTCGGCGGATTCGTCACCGGCGCGTCCGGACTCGAGGGGCTCGTCATCGGACTCATCATCTTCATCATCATCATCGCCGTGCAGTTCGTGGTCATCACCAAGGGCGCGACGCGCGTCGCCGAGGTGGCGGCCCGCTTCACCCTCGACGCGCTGCCCGGCAAACAGATGTCGATCGAGGCGGAGTACAACTCCGGGCTGATCACCGAAGAGGAGGCGACGCGCCGCAAAAACGACATGCAGCGCGAGGTCGATTTTTACGGGGCCATGGACGGCGCCTCCAAGTTCATTTCCGGCAACGTCAAGATCGGCATCTTCATCACCCTGGTCAACATGATCGGCGGGCTCATCGTCGGCATGACGCTGCACGGGGAGCCGTGGCAGGAGGCCTTCTCCAACTACATCCGCTTGAGCATCGGCGACGGCCTCATCACGCAGCTCCCGGCCCTTCTCGTTTCGACGGCCACCGGCATCATCGTGACGAGGGCGGTTTCGGACGCCACCTTCGGCAAGGACGTGAGCAAGCAGTTCGCCCGGCAGGCCACGCCGTTCTTCGTCGGCGCGGGGTTCCTCTTCCTGATGGGCTTCCTGCCCGGCTTCCCGACGGTCGTCCTCTGGATTCTGGCCGTCGGGCTGTTCCTGCTCGGCTTGTTCCTCTCGCGCCGGATCATCTCCACCGAAGAGAAGGAGAAAATCAGGGAGGTGAGCGCGCGGGAGAAAGAGGCGGCGCCGGAGGTCTCGCCGGTCGTGCCCCTCGACCCCATCTCGCTCGAGCTCGGCTACGGCCTCATCCCCCTGGTGGACAAGGAGCACGGGGCCGAGCTTTTGGACCGCATCACCCGCATCCGCCGCGAATCGGCGCTCGACCTGGGCCTCGTCGTGCCCCGCATCCGCATCATCGACAACATGCGCCTCGAACCGTCCGAGTACTGCTTCAAGATCAAGGGCGTGGAAGTCGGCCGGGGCACAATCCGGATGGGCCACTACCTCGCCATCAATCCCGCCGGGGAGAAGGAAGAGATTCCGGGCGAAGACACGCGCGAGCCCACCTTCGGCCTGCCCGCGCGCTGGATTGCGGAGGAGCACCGGGAAAGGGCCGAGCAGCTCGGATACACCGTCGTCGACCCGCCCTCGATCATCGCCACCCACCTCACCGAGATCATCAAGCGCAATTCGTCGCAGATCCTCGGCCGGCAGGAGGTGCAGTCGATCCTGAACACGCTGAAAACGGACTACCCGGCGGTGGTCGACGACGTCGTCAAGGTGATCGGCACCGGCGAAATCCTGAAGGTCCTCCAGGGACTCCTCGACGAGCGCGTCTCCATCCGCAACATCGTCGTCATCCTGGAGACGCTCGCCGATTTCGCGCCGATCACGAAGGATATCACCTTCCTGATCGAAAAATGCCGCCAGAGTCTCGGCCGGCAGATTTGCCTGCAGTACGCGGACGAAACGAAGACCCTGCGCGTCCTCACCATTCATCCGGATCTGGAGAAAAAGATCATCGGCTCGAGCGTCGAAACGGGCAAGGGACTCGCCGCCGCGCTCGAACCGGTCCTGCAGCGCAACTGGATCACGTCGTGCGCCAATGCCGTGCGCCTGGTGCAGAACAAGGGCCACGTTCCCGTGATCCTGTGTTCGGAAGCGGCGCGGCCGCTGGTCAAATCGTCGACGAGACGCGATCTCCCGGAGCTCGTCGTCCTTTCCGTGCCCGAGATCAGCCAGGAGATGCGTATCGAGTCGCTGGGAGAGATCAGGGTGGATGTCTAG
>CAZKOS010000002.1:28565-35192 GCA_964554445.1 uncultured Spirochaetaceae bacterium
AGAGAGAGGGTATGCAGTACTTTACGATTCAAGCGAAAACGCACCGCGAAGCCATCGAAAACATGAGGAATCAGTACGGCGAGTACGCGAAAATCCTCACCTACCGCAATGTGCGCCTGGGAGGGTTCATGGGTCTGTTCGGAAGCAAGGGCGTCG
The DNA here is from genome assembly GCA_964554445.1 of uncultured Spirochaetaceae bacterium. Taxonomy (GTDB): domain Bacteria; phylum Spirochaetota; class Spirochaetia; order SZUA-6; family RPPD01; genus JAFGSW01. The sequence goes on from CAZKOS010000002.1 coordinate 28,722, forward strand.
AGCTCACCGGCTACCTGTCGAGCGAGGAAAAGCCGAAAGTCGCCCTCGAGGAGGGAAAGCTCAAAGTGCTCGAGGCGGCCAGGAAGGAGCAGACGCTCAACTACATCCTCAAGGAAATCAAGGAGCTCAAGCGCGGCCTGCCGGCGAACGGCGAGCCGGGTGCCGGCCTCGGCTCCAATCAACATCCCTCGCTGGAGAAGCTGCGCGACCTCCTGCTCCAGAACGACTTTCCCCGGGCGTTCGCCGATGAAATGGTGGAGCGGGCGCGGGAGCGGTTTTCGCTCACCGAGCTCGAGGATTTCTCCCGCCTGGAAAACACCTTCATCGATTGGATCGCGGAAAAAATTCCGGCGGCGCCGCCCGACCCGGAAAACCAGAATCCGCGCGTGCTCATCGTCGTGGGGCCGACCGGGGTCGGCAAGACGACGACCATCGCCAAGCTGGCCGCCCTCTTCGGCCTCGAAAGCGAGGGCAAGCCCGCCCGCCGGGTGAGAATCATCACCATCGACAGCTACCGGATCGGGGCGAAGAAGCAGATCGAGATCTACGGCGAGATCATGCGCATCCCGGTGTCGTCCGCCGAAACGCGGGAGGACCTGAAAAAACTCATCGCCCTTCACGCCGACGCCGATCTCATCCTCATTGATACCATCGGGAAGAGCCAGCGCGATTACCGCAAGCTCGCCGAGATGAAGGAGATCCTCGACGGGGCCGGGAGCCGTCCGGAAGTGCACCTGGCGGTGAGCGCCACCACCAAGACGAGGGACCTGGAGGAGATCTTTCAGCAGTACGAGTCGTTCGGGTATTCGCGCGTGATCGTCACAAAACTTGACGAAACGTCCCAAATCGGTAGTATTTTAAGTGTAGTGGCGAAAAGGGGAAAGCCGATATCTTTCCTGACCGACGGCCAGAAGGTGCCCCAGGACATCGAGCCGTCATCCCTGGTGCGCCTCCTCTGCAACCTGGAAGGCTTTCACATCAATCGGGATTATATTGAGAGCAAATACGGCGTCAGGCGCCGGGCGGCCGGATGACGGACGCGGGGGAACGATTCGTTCCCCGCGCGCGGGGAACGGGAGGAGCGCGGTTGAACGATACGGCGCCGAAGATACGGCGCATTTTATGAAACCAGGAGAGAACCCATATGGCTGACCAGGCCGAAAAACTTCGCGAGATCATGCAGACGCGGGCGGAAAAACCGAAACATAACACGAGAATCATCGCCGTCTCGAGCGGCAAGGGAGGCGTCGGCAAGACCAACATCGCCATCAACCTGGCCATCGCCTTCGCCCGGATGGGGAAGCGGGTGATCGTCATGGACGCCGACCTGGGCCTCGCCAACGTCAACGTCGTTCTCGGCGTCATCCCCAAATACAACCTCTACCACCTCATCCGCCGCCAGAAAAAGCTCTCCGACATCATCATGGACACCGAATACGGCATCCAGATCGTGGCGGGCGCCTCGGGATTCTCCAAGATCGCCAATCTCTCGGAGGACGAGCGTACCACCTTCATCCAGGAGCTCCACGAGCTGTCCAGCGCCGACATCGTCATCATCGATACCGGCGCGGGCGTGTCGAACAATGTCATTTCCTTCATCGCCGCGGCCGACGACGTGATCATCGTCACCACGCCCGAGCCGACCGCCATCACCGACGCCTACGGAATCATCAAAATCATCGCCACCGAGGTGGACAACCTGGAGCTCGGCCTGAAACTCGTCGTCAACCGCGTCGGGTCGGTGTCGGAGGGAAAGCGCGTCGCCAACCGCGTCATCAGCATCGCCTCCCACTTCCTCAACCTCAAGGTCGATTACCTGGGGTTCGTCTTCCAGGATAAGCTCGTCCACAGCGCGGTCATCAGCCAGAAGCCGTTTTTCGTGCTCGATGAAAAAAGCCGCGCCTCCATCTGCATCAAGCACCTCGTCGGCCGGCTGGAAAACATCGAATATAAGGAAGGAAAGGGAATTTCGCGTTTCTTGCGCAAGCTCATGAAAACGGGGGGTGAAGGCTGAACTTGACCGCGGGTTTCTTTTCCCGTACACTTTTTTAAGGAGAGGGGAAGAGTGGATAAGGCGTTTACCATACGCTGGAATATAGTCGGATTCGCGGGAGGTGGGGCATTCGTGCTCTCGTTTCTCCTGGGAATCCTGAGCGGGAACCCGTTCCTCACCATTCTCTTGAGAGCTTTTCTTTTCGGCGTCGTCTTCGCCCTCTTGGGCGGGGGAGCCGCCCTGCTGGTGGATCGTTTCATCCCGCAGGCCGCGGGAGGGGAAGACAGTCCGCCGGGAGGCGGACAGCGCGTCCCGCGGGGCTCGAACGTCGACATCGTCCTGGACGAAGGAACCCCCGTCGGGGAGGACCAGATAGAGGAATTGACGCTCGACGAGGCCGAACCGGCCGGCGGTGCCGCCGAAAGCGAAGACGGGTACGACGTATCCGCCGCCGCGTCGTTTGCGGGAGTGGACGACGACTCCCTGGGCTCTCTTGACGACGAGAGCCCGGACTCATCCGCCGGCGAGGATTTCGCGGCGGAGCCGGTTCCGCCGGAACGATCCGCCGCCCGCTCCGGAAGCGGGGCCGCTGACGGGCTGAAAACCCGGGAGGAAGAAAATAATCCTGCCGCCCGAAACGGGATTCAGGAAAAACCGGCGGGCGGCCCGCCCGACGCGATCGAAAGGGACAAAAACCTGGCGGAGGGCGACCTGGACGTGCTGCCCGATATGAGCAGTTTTGAAAGCTCCTTCTCGCCGGTGACGAGCAGCGGCACGGTGACCGACACCGATTCGTTCGAGAGTTTCGGGACCGATTCGCTCAAGAGGAGCGGTATGGACCAGGATCCCGAAACCTACGTGCAGGCGGTGAGAACCATCTTGAAGAGAGACGAGGGGAAGACAAAATGAGCGAAAACGTCCTGGCCAGTAAAAGCGAAGACGAGCTCTGGCGGAAATACCGGAAGACCAAGGACCCCGCCATCCGCGACCACCTCATCAGGAAATACGCCCCCCTCGTCAAATACGTCGCCGGCAAGGTCGCCGTGGGCATGCCTCACAACGTGGAATTCGACGACCTGGTCGGCTACGGCGTCTTCGGACTCTTCGATGCCGTCGAGAAATTCGATCCCGACAAACACGTCAAGTTCAAAACCTACGCCGTGACCCGCATCCGCGGCTCGATTTTCGACGAGCTTCGGTCCATCGATTGGGTTCCCCGTTCGGTGCGGCAGAAAACGAGGGAGATCGAGGAAACGATTACGGGCGTGGAGGCGCAGCTGGGACGGGCGGCGACCGACAAGGAAATCGCGGACGCCCTCCACGTGTCGGAGGGCGAGTTCCAGGACCTCATGCTCAAGATCTCCGGAACGTCGATCATGTCCATCAATGACGTCTGGCACGGCGGGGAGGAGGCCGATAAAATATCCATCGTGGAGAGCATCGAGTCTCCCGCCAGCCTCAATCCCGAAGTGATCGTGGAGAAGGATGAAATAAAGAAGATCATCATCCAGGCGATCGGCGATTTACCGGAAAAGGAAAAGAAGGTGCTGGTGCTGTACTATTACGAGGACCTGACGCTCAAGGAAATAGGCGAGGTGCTCGCGGTGACGGAATCGCGCGTTTCCCAGCTGCATACGAAAGCCATCATGCGCCTCAGGACCAAACTTCTCAACTTGAAGAAAGGAATCGTTTAGAACCGTGGCCGTCAGCCTTTCGCACATCCGGGCCTTCATGCAGAACCAGAGCCAGATCGACAAGGCCAACCAGTCGATCGAGGCCTCCGGCGCCACGCTCGAGGACGCGCTGCGGGAGGCGTCCATCCAATTGGGAATCCCGGTGAAAAAAATGGTGTACGAAGTCGTTCAGAAGGGCGGCGTGTCCGGGCTCAAGGGGAAGGTGCCGTGGAGGATCACCGCCTACGCCCAGCCGAAAGAGGCGACGGTCCAGTCTGAATTTGAAGAAGACTTCATGTTCGGTGACACCGGGAAAACGGCGGACGCTGAAGTCAAGAACCGGGACGGCCAGGTGTGCGTCCGCCGCCAGCCCGACGGCATTTTCATGAAGGTCGTTCCGCCCTCGGGAACGGGGAAAAAGGCTTCCCTCTCCGCCGCCACGGAGCTGCTCATGCGGCGGAAAATCGATCACTACGACGGGTCGCTCGCCGAAAGAATCGTCAAGCGCGCGGACAACCAATACGTGCGCATCGCCCCCTACCAGTACAACCCAGCCGCCGACCCGGTCCTTTCCATTACGGTCACGGAAATGGAAATGAAGGCCTACCTCATGATCCAACCGCCCGGGATCGGCGGTTCGGACTTGAGCGCCGACATCATCCGCGCGTTCTTGAAAAACAACCGGGTGGTGTTCGGGGTCAAGGAGGACATGCTGGCGTCCCTGGAGGACAATCCCGTGTATAACGAGGAAATCCTGGTCGCCGAGGGCGTCAAGCCGAAAAACGGGGCGGACGCCGCCATCGTGTACAATTTCAAAGTCGATCATTCGACCGTCGATCTCAAGGAGAAAAACGGACGGATCGATTTCAAGGAGCTCAACCTGATAGAGAACGTGGTGGCCGGACAGCAGCTGGCGAAGAAATCGCCGCCCGAACCGGGCCAGCTCGGCCACACGGTCACCGGGAAAACGCTCCCCGCCAAATCGGGAAAAGACGGGACCATTCCCGTCGGGAAAAACGTGAAGCTGTCCGAGGATCGCTCGATGGCCATCGCCGAAATCAACGGACAGGTGATTCTGTTGAACGGCAAGATCAACGTCGAGCCGGTCTATACCGTCACCAGCGACGTCAATCCGCATACGGGCAATATCATCTTCCTGGGGACGGTCGTCATCCGCGGCAGCGTGGAGGACGGGTATTCGGTGAAGGCCGCCGGCAACATCGAGGTGCACGGCAACGTGGGAAAAGCCCTCCTCGACGCGGACGGCGACATTGTCATCCAGCAGGGCATGATGGGCCGGAACGAGGGGCGGGTGCGGGCCGGGAAGAGCGTCTACGCGAAATTCATCGAGCACGCGCAGGTGGAGGCGGAGGAAAGCGTGTACGTTTCCGACGGCATCCTCCATTCCACCGTGGACGCCAATAAAAAGATCATCTGTCAGGGGCGGCGGGCCTCCATCGTCGGGGGGCGCCTCAGGGCCGCGGAGGAGATCAATGCCAAGAACCTGGGATCGATCGCCGGCGCGGAAACGATTCTCGAGGTGGGGTACGACCCCAAGAGCAAGGAAAAACTCGTCAGTCTTCAGGGCAAAACCGAGCTCCTGACGAAGGAACTCGAGGAGATCAACCGGAACCTGACAACGCTGGAAAATCTGAAAAAAATACAAAAAAAGCTGCCGGAGGAAAAACAGGGATTTTACGACGAATTGTCGGAGAAGAAAATCGCCGCGCTCACCGAGATGGAGGCCGCCAAAAAGACGATCGAGGAGATCAAGGAGTATCTGGGATCGCTGAAAATCAAGGGTAAAATTTCCGCTTCCGAGAGGGTGTTCCCCGGAGTGAAGATCTGCCTCAAGGACATCATGGACAGGGTGAGGGTGGAACAGAAATCAGTGACCTACGTGCTCGAAAACAAGCGCATCCGGATGACGCGCTATGAACCGGGCACGGGGGAAAGGGCGAGGAGAAGGTAGGATGCCGATCCTTCCGATCGATCTTCAGACGCTTTTCGCGCAGATGAATCAGGTGGGAAAGGAACAATCGACGCTCAAGGAAGGCGCCGCGATTCAGAGCTCCATGCAGGGCATGGGGCTCGTGAAGCAGACCGAGCAGAAGGACTCGTCCGTGAACGAGAGTCAGAACGTGGGCGAAGGCGTCGAGAGTCTGAAGAACGAGGAGAAAAAGCGGCGCGAAAAAGGGCGGTCAAAGAAGCGCGAACCGGAAAAAAAAGAGGAAAAGAAGGAATATTTCTCCGACCCGGCCCTCGGTCACCATATCGACATTAAAAGCTGACGGCGGGCCTTCGCGCGCCGAAAAACGGGAAAAGGACGCAGATGGAATACGCCATTCTGGTGATCGGCCTCATGGGGGCGGGTTTTTTCGTCATTTATCTCCTCCTCAGGCGGACCGTGGGGCGTTGGTTTACGAGCACGGCCCAGATAGACAAGGTCAAGGAGGAGGTGGAGCGGATGCTCGTGGAGCTCAACCACGCCACCAGCCGCAACATCGACCTCATCGAGGCGCGGGTGGTCCAGCTCAAGGAGATGCTCGCCTCGGTGGACAAGCGCATCGGGTTGTACAAGCGGGAAATGGAAAAAACGGAACTGGGCAAGAGGGTCTATTCGTCGATCGTCAAGGCGCAGCCGCCCGCGGTGATGAAAAACGAGGAACCCGAACCCGTTTCTTCCGTGAATATCCGCGACAAGGTGCTCAACCTGTACCACGCGGGTTTCACGACCGCCGTCATCGCCAACCAGCTCCAGTCCACGATCGGTGAGGTGGAGTTGATTATTTCGCTGGCGGAGAA
>CAZKOS010000002.1:35292-79791 GCA_964554445.1 uncultured Spirochaetaceae bacterium
CCGCCGGCGCCCGATTTCGGTTGACAACTTCAAGTTTTATCTGTATATAATTGAAAGTCCTTCGGGTACCCTCATGCTGGAACGATTAAGCGGAAAATTAATTTCCATCATCAAGCAGGTCTCGGGAAAAGCGCTCATCAGCGAAAAAAACGTGCAGAGCGCCATCGATGAGATCAAGCTCGCGCTTCTCGAGGCGGACGTCAACCTGCGCGTCGTGCGCCGGTTCGTCAACCGGACCGCCGAGGACGCGGTGGGCATGAAGGTGGCGCGGGACGTCACCCCGAGCCAGCAATTCGTCAAGATCGTCTATGACCGGATGGTGGAGCTTTTGGGGGAAAAGCGAAGCGCGCTCGAGCTCAAGGGCCCGGATGCGCAGTCCGTCATCCTTTGTCTCGGATTGCAGGGCTCCGGAAAGACCACCACCGCCGCCAAGCTCGGGAAGCTCCTCGCGGCGGAGGGGCGGAAGCCGCTCCTGGTGGCGGCGGACCCGGTGCGGCCGGCGGCCGCCGAACAGCTCGCCGTCCTTGGAAAACAGGCCGGCGTGGACGTTTTCAGGCTGGAGGAGAAGAATCCGTCGGTCATCGTCAGGCGGGCGCTCGAAAAGGCCGCCCGGGAGCAATTCGACACGGTGATCATAGACACCACCGGCCGCCTGCACGTCGACGACGCGATGATGGGGGAGCTCGAGGACCTCAAGCGAGTGGCGAAGCCCGTGGAATCGCTTCTCGTCGCGGACGCCATGACGGGACAGCAGGCGGTCGACATCGCCAAGAGCTTCGACGAGCGCATCGGGCTCAGCGGCGTCATTTTGAGCAAATTCGACTCGGACGCCCGCGGCGGCGCGGCGCTCTCCATCCGGAGCATTACCGGCCGGCCGATCAAATACGTGGGCGTGGGAGAAAAGCTCGAGGACCTGGAGCCCTTCTACCCGGAACGGGTCGCGTCCCGCATTCTCGGCATGGGAGACATCGTCAGCCTGGTGGAAAAGGCGGAGGCGACCATCGATGCGGAGGAGGCCGAAAAGATCAGGGACAAGATGGAATCGAACACCTTCGATTTCGACGATTACCTGGATCAATTCAGGCGGGTGAGGAAAATGGGGAGCGTCCGGTCGATCATCGAGATGATTCCAGGCTTGCAAGGAAACGTGGACGAGGATAAAATCAACCTGGAGGACATGAAAAAAGAGGAAGCCATCATCCTCTCCATGACGAGAAAGGAAAGGAAGAACCCGCTCATCATCGGTCCCGGGAGGCGCAAACGGATCGCCCGGGGCTCGGGAACGGCGGTGTTCGACGTCAATAAATTATTGAAGAAATTCGAGAAGACGAAAAACATGATGAAAAAAATGGCCAGGAACAAGGATTATCAACAGCGCCTGATCGGGAATCTGGATCGGCATTGAATCTGAAAGAAGGAGGTAAGCACCATTGAGCGTACGCATCAGACTGAAACGGTTCGGCACACAGAAGCGCCCCTACTACCGCATCGTCGTCATGGACTCGCGGACACCGCGCGACGGAAGACCGATTGAAGAAGTCGGTTTTTATCATCCGCTGGAAATTGAAGAACGGCAGGTCAACGTGCGGGAAGACCGCGTCAAGGAATGGATCTCGAAAGGCGCGCAGCCGTCGAATACCGTGCGCATGTTGTTGAAACGGAAATCGATATCCGCAAAAGAAGAACAATCTTAAAACTGAAAGGAGACGGCCGTGGAGAAGGAACTGGTTGAATATATGGCGAAATCACTCGTGGACGATCCTTCGGGAGTATCGGTAAACGTGATCGAGGGTGAGAAATCGACCATCCTCGAGCTGAAAGTGGCCGATAACGACATCGGCAAGGTAATCGGCAAACACGGCCGCATCGCCAAGGCGATGAGAACCATCTTGAGCGCCGCGGCGACGAAAAAAGAAAAACGGGTGGTATTGGAAATTCTCGACTAGGTGATCACGGGCCGGAACCGGGGGACGACGCAGGCTCGTTCCCGGCCGGTTGCCCTGGCGGGGAAAATAAAAAAGGGAGGAACACAGGGAAGCGCTCGCGATCCGTCGCGGTAAATCGGCGGGCGCGACTGCAAGCGGCGGAGGACCGCCGCGCGTCGTCCGGCGGAGACAAGGCCGAATCCGGAGCGACGCTTTCGGCGGGAGAGGACGGCTTCTATGAACATTACGGTCGTGAGCCTCTTCCCCGGGGTATTCCGCGAATTCGTCGGTTCGTCGATCATCGGGCGGGCGGTCAAGGAACGGCTGGTCGCCGTGGAGCTGGTCGATCTCAGGGCTTTCTCCCGGGACAAGCATCGGAAATGCGACGATTATCCCTTCGGCGGCGGACCGGGCATGGTATTGATGGCGGACCCGATCCGGCACGCGCTCGAGGCGATCGGCGTCGAAGGCAAGCGCGTGATTTACCCCTCGGCGAGCGGCACCCCGTACACCCAACGGGAGGCCTCCAGGCTGGCGCGTGAAAACGAGCTCGTCATCCTCTGCGGTCATTACGAGGGAATGGACCAGAGGATCATCGACCGGTACGTCACGGATGAGCTGGCCGTCGGAGACTACGTCCTGTCCGGGGGGGAGTCCGCGGCCATGGTGATCATCGACACGGTGGTGCGTCTTCTCGAGGGCGCCATCAATCCGGACTCCCTGGTGAGCGAAAGCTTTTCCGGGGGGCTGCTCGAATACCCGCAGTATACGAGGCCCAGAACCATCCTGGGCATGACCGTGCCCGATGTTTTGCTGAACGGCAATCACGAAGAGATCCGTCAATGGCGGCTCAGGAAGAGCGTGGAAAAAACCATGGCCAATCGTCCTGATCTCCTCGAGCGCGGCGGCGACAATGAAGAAGTGACAAGAATGATACGGGAAAGCGAGGTATACAAACATGGATCTGATTAAGGCGGTGGAAGCGCCGCAGATCAAGGAACAAACCGATTTCAAAATCGGCGACACCGTCAAAGTTCATTACAGGATCATCGAAGGCAAAACCGAACGCATCCAGGTGTTCGAGGGGCTCTGCATCAAGCAAAACGGAAGCGGCGCCCGGAAGGCGTTCACGGTGCGCAAGCTCTCCAACGGAGTGGGGGTGGAACGGATTTTCCCCCTCTATTCGCCGAAGATCGCAAAAATCGAGGTGACCCGTTTCGGCAGAGTGCGGCGTTCGAAGCTTTATTACGTGCGCGGCAAGATCGGCAAGGAAGCCCGGATCAAGGAACGGATACCGAAGAAGGAAAAAACCGTCCGCGGCGGGAAAAAGAAATAACGCAAGCGGATGGAAATCATACCGCCGGGACAGCAGATTCGTCTCCCCGATACCGCCGGGGCGAAGGTGCTGTTCCGGGCCGGCGAGTCCGTTACCGTCAATGTCATAAAACAAATTTCCTCATTCGTCTGGGCCGTCGGCGTGAAGGGCGTCGTTTTTCGCGCGCGGACCGACCTGGCCTTGACCGCGGGAGCGTCCCTGCGGGCCGTCGTGGTCAGAAACGGGGCGCACCTCGAGCTCAAACTCGAGAGCGACGCGTCCGCGAATCTTCAAGCCACGCTGCAGAAGGCCGGCCTGCCGAGAGACGAGGCGGCGGCGCTCGTCGTTTCGGCCCTGATCAAGTGGCGGGTGAAAATCGACGAGGGCGCGGTGGACGCTCTCCGGCGAACGCTCCGCAGACTGCAGGGCGATCCGAAACGTGTCGCCCGGACCCTCGGCCTGCTCGTCGCCAAGGGCCTTTCGCCCGATTCCCGCGAGTTGCCCTCATTGGCGGCGCTGCTCGACTACGGGGCCGGCGGAGAGCGCCGCGGCCGTCAAGAAAGAAGGCGGCGGAAGGGGGAGCCGCGTCGCCCCGCGGAGGATGAGGTCGCCGCCGGGCTGTCCGCCGCGATCGAAGGCTCTGCCTCGCGCCGGCCCGGCGTGCTGGCACTTCTCAACCATCTTCCGGCCCCCGCCGGATCAGACAACTGGCTGGTCGTTCCGTACCGCGTCGGGAAAGAGGGGGAGGGATTATCCGGCACCCTGCGTTTCTTGTACGACGCGGCCGCGCGCTCGATCAGAAAAACGGTGATCGTCGCCTATTCGCAGGCAGGGACGCGCTACCAGTTTTCACTCATTCCCGACGCCGGCGGGTACCGGCTCTCGGTCCGCAGCGGAGAGAAGGACCTGGTCGGCAGGCCGTTGACGAAATTCAATGATGAGCTCGCGGGCCTGAAAGCGCTGGGAGTGCGATGCGACGGAAGAATCGCAAGCGACGAAGGGGACGACGGCTTCGAGCCCGAGGGGGGCGAGGGCGAGTATCGGCACGTTGATCTCGAGGGATAGATTTGCTATACTGAATTCACGGCCACAGGGCGAACGCTGCGGGAGCGGGAGCCGCGGATGATGCCGCCTGAGGGCCGCTGAAACCGTCATCCGAAAAAAAAAGTGCACAAGCAACAAACGGGGGCGTCAATGAAAAAAGCGGTAGCCGTCAAATACCTGCAGGATCTGCCCGCCCCGTTCATCGTCGCCAAGGGACGGGGGGAACTCGCCGCAAAAATAGAATCGATCGCCAGGCAGCACGACGTCGGCATCGTCGTCGACCGCGGGCTCGTCGAACGGTTGATCGACATCGACGTCGGGGATTTTATTCCGGAAGACCTCTACCGAATCATCGCGGAAATTCTGGTTTTCGCCATGAGGCTCGCGGCATGAAGGAATTGAAGACAGAATCGCTCAAGCCGGGCATGAAATTCGACGCGGCCGTCTATATCGACGACAGAAACATTCTCGTCCCGCCCGGCATCGCCATCAAGCAAAAGGATATCGAGCGACTCAAACGCTGGGAGATCAAAAACGTCCGCACGGAGGGAGAGCTGGTGCGCGCCTCCGACGGGGGGGAGCAAACGTCGTCCTTCTCGGAGTTGATCGGATTCAACGCCGACGAGAACGAGAGTCGGGATCGATACGAGGAAATCGTCACCCGCTGGAAAGTCGCGCTCGACGAGATCCGGGCCAAGGGGCGTCCGGGACGGGACGGAATCGACCGCATTGTGAACCAGCTCTATGCGGGCGTGAAGGAAAAGAAAAACGAGATCGTCCAGCTCATCCTCACCAGCGAGCGGAGAAAAGACGACGAGGCCTCCAACGCGGTCAATTGCGCCGTGATTTCGATCATCATCGGCATCAACCTGAAAATGGTGGGCCACAGGGTGCTCTCCCTGGCCACCGCCGCCCTGCTGCATGACGTGGGCATGTTCCGCATCCCGGAGAAGATCCTCACCAAGGCCGGGGACCTGACTCAGGCAGAGGTGGCCGCCATCCGCACCCACCCGGTTCACTCGTACACGATCATCGCCAAGGAGATCAAGTATCCCGAGGAGATCGCGCAGATCGCCCTGTATCATCATGAGCGGTGGGACGGAAAAGGCTATCCCAAGGGTTTGAACGGCGAGGCGATCCCCCTGGCGGCGCGCATCGTGAGCGTCGCCGACGCCTATGTCGCGATGATCAACGAGCGGCCCTACCGCGAACAAATGATCGGCTACGACGCCATCAAAAACATCATCAGCGACAACTTCAAGCGCTTCGACCCCAACGTGGTCAAGGGGTTCCTCCGCGGCATGGGCATCTACCCGATCGGGAGCGTCGTTCTCTTGAGCGATTCGACGGTGGGCCGGGTGGTGAGCACGCACGGGGATTCGCCGCTGCGGCCGCAGGTGGAAATTCTCATCAACGCCCGGGGCCAGAAACTGCCGGGAAAAGCCGTCATCGACCTCCTGGAAAGGGGCGATCTTTTTGTCGTCCGAGCGGTGGACCCGCGCACGATAACGACCGATAATGAATAAGAGGCGGCGCGGCGCCTGGGGCGAAGAGCGAGCCGTCGCTTTTTTGCAGAAAAAAGGATATACTGTCATTGCGAGGAATTACCGCGCCCCGGGCGGCGAGATCGACATCATCGCGGAGCTGGGGGAGCGGATCGTGTTCGTCGAGGTGAAAGTGCTCGGCTCATACGGCCGGGAGGAACTGGGGCGGATCGTCGGACGTGAGAAACGGAGGCGGATCCTGTCGACCGCCGACGCCTTTCTGGCGGAACGCGATGAATTCAGAGACAGGCCATTGCGGTGCGACGTCATTGCCGTCTGCCCGGAACCCGACGGCATCGTGCATCTGGAAGACGCGTTTTAGCAGAGGAGTGCCCTTGAAAATCGCGAAGAAAAGCGATAAAAAGAAACTCGAGGAGCTCAAGAAAAAAATCCATACCAAGGATTATCTGGAGCACGCCATCTCTAGAATGGCCCAGGCGTTGACCGACGATTTGATGCACGAGGACTGAGAATGAGATACCGCAACGGCAACAGGGATCGCGACGGCCGAGGCAATCGGAACCGGCGCGACGCGCGCCCGGTCCGCGAAGGGGTCAATCCGGAGCGACGAGACCGCAGGAATCGGTACAGGCGGCGGCGGGGGGATTATAACCGCCGGCCGCGGGAAGAGCGGCGGGACGCCCCCCCGTGCCCGATCTGCGAGCGGCCCGTCGGCGAGCTGTCCAGCGCCATCTGCCACATGGAGACGGGGAAACCGGCTCACTTTGATTGCGTCATGAGGCAGATCGAGCGGGCCGAGGGCGGGCTGGCCTCGAACGAAAAAATCTGCTATTTGGGGAAAGGAAGCTTCGGCATCCTCCGCTTCCAGAAAATGGGCGGCAACATTCCGTTCATCATCCGCAAGCGCATCCAGTATGAAAATTTCGAAGAAACTCCGGAGTGGCGCAAAAACCTCGACCGCTACGGCGCCCGCGGCAAGCCTCACGCCTCCTGAAACCGCCGCCGCCGGCATTTCGGGCGAGCCGTCGGCGGCGGAGACCGGACTTCTTTCTGCCGGGCGTGTTTTTTGCGGGGCTGGGAGATGCGTTCCGCCGGAACCGGCGGAAAAGTGGGCGGGTGCGCGCGGAACGGCTCAGCGCGAGCCGGTTCTCAGTTCCTTCACCACCTGCAAGGCCTTTTCTTTCACGGTTCGGTTGTAATTACCCTGGACGATTCTCACGAGAATCCTCAGGGATGAAGGATCGTCGATTCCCTTGTTGGCTTTGGATATTTTTTCGATCGCGATGCATCCCGAGTAGGCGAGGTTGTCGTTGGGAGCCAGGTAGTCCTGGGCTTCGAGCGTTTGGGCGATGGCCCGCGTCACCTCCCCGTTTTCGTTCATTCCGAGGAGCCCCAGCGAATAAACGGCTTGGGATTTGACGATCGGGTCGTCGTCGTTCCTGAGAACGTCGATGAGCACCTGGACGGCGCTTTTTCGGGCGTCTTCGGATTTCACGGAGGCGAGGACGCGGCAGGCCTCGCGGCGGACGTCCGGCAAATAATTGACGAGCCTGCCTTTCTCCTTCACCCGAACGGTCGTCCCCTGGGAGGAAAGGTCGCGCAGGATGACCGTCGCCTTCACTTCATCGGCGGCGCTCAACCCCTCGTCGATGAGCTCATTGAGTTGGGAGACGGCGAGAAGCTTCGAGTCCCTGTCGTCCGCCCGGGCCGCCTCATAGGCGATGCGGAGCCCGGGGCTGGAGAGATACAGCTCCTCGATCGACTCTTCCTTTTTGGGCGTTTCCTTGGGATTTTGGCCAAACGCCATGCCGGGCACGAAGACGACGGCCAGCATGATGATGAGCAAGCTTTTTCTTCTCATTGCTTTCTCCCTCACTCTTTTCTTGTTCGGCGAACGGTACCTCGCCTCGGCACGTCCCCTCTGGGACACGGTGCTTTCAGTGGTTGCCCGCCCTCCGGTTTTCGACGCCCATGGCTGAATCAGTACCAGTATAGATTACCATACGCCGATTTTCCACTCATTATTGGAATCCTTCTCCAGGTAGTATACCACATACGGGACTCCATTGACTACCGTCACGGCCTTGACTCTGTTTTTTTCAATAAAACTGATTCTATCCAGGGGAGCCCTGACCCGAGAGGGGACAAAAACGCGGTAAAAATAATCCTCGAGCGACCGGAGGACGATCCGGCTGTCCTTTAAATTGGGCTTCTCCGACAGGTCGCGGAGCACCGCCGGGTTCGAATACCGGGCGAGATATTCGGGGGAGCACTTCGTCTTCCATTTTTCGAAATCCTTCGCCGCGATGATCTCGTCCATGTTCTTTATGAAGAGAAGGATTTCATTGAAGGTACGATCGTATAAATCGCGATCGACCTCGAGCGGCGCGTCGGGGCCGTCCCGGCGCGAAGCGTGTGCATCGGTCGTGGGGCAGGCCGTGAGCGGCCAGAGGAAAGTGAGGATGAGAAAAAGCCGGGAAAAAGCCGCTTGCATACGATTCATTGTAGGATGGAAAGTCGGTTTTGTCAAAAAAAGAGGCCGCGAGGGGAACGGGAATTCAACGCAAAGAAGCATACCCGGGGAAATCGAACACCGGGCGGGAACAGCACGTTGACCCGTGATTTCAAATTGTGTACACTCGGTAACGACATGAAAAGAGTCGTCCTGCCGGGGACGTTCGATCCGCCGACATACGGGCACATCAACGTCGTCTCCCGCGCCGCAAATATTTTCGATCATATCGAGCTCGTCATCGCCGTCAATCCGGAGAAAAAGACCTTCTTTACGCCGGAGGAGCGCTTGGACATGATGAAAGAGCTCGTCGGCGGCTTCGCCAATGTGACCGTCCACCTGTGGAAAGGACTGATCGTCGATTTCGCCGAAAAAGTGGGGGCCAACATCATCATTCGCGGAGTGCGGGCCCTCATCGATTTCAATTACGAATTCGAGCTTTCCCTCATGAACAAGGCCCTCCACCCGGGCATTGAAACGATCCTCCTCCCCACCGATCAGAAGTACTTCGTCCTGCGTTCCTCCGCCATCAAGGAAGTGGCCGGTTTCAACGGAGACATTTCGGGCATGGTCCCTCCCCTGGTGGAGAAGGCCCTGAAAACCAAACTAAAGACTTATTGACATTTTATGTACAATTGGGTAATTTTGGGAGGCTTAAAGATGGCGTTCAGTCGGACCTTTCGCCGGAAATGAACCGTCCATCTCATAATCTTGAGACAGTCTTACACTCGCCCGTCGGGGCGCGGTTCTGACGCTTATACGGAATGATCGAGGAAGAGGAACATGGCAGTACCGAAGTATAAAACATCAAAATCGAGGACTCGGCGCCGCCGGGCGGCGAACATGAAAATGGTAGTTCCGACGCTCGTCGAATGCTCGAATTGCGGAAACCGCGTTCTCATGCATCACGTGTGCACCAAGTGCGGCTTTTACCGGGGGAAACAGATACTGAAGCCTGAGGAATTGGCTTAACAACATACCACCAATCTCAATCTTAAGGAGACGCAAAATGGATAAGAATGAACTCTTTGGTAAAATGAAAAAGCTCATCGCCGAGCGCCTGGAGATCGACGAAAGCAAAATCACGGCCGGCTCGTCCTTCCGCGACGACCTCGGGGCGGACAGCCTGGACACGTATGAGCTCGTGTACGCCATCGAAGAAGAGCTCGGGATCACCATCCCGGACGAAAAGGCCAATGACTTCAATACGGTGGGTGACGCCCTGGAGTTTATCAATTCGGAACTGGCCAAGAAATAGTTCCGGCCCCGATGAACTATTACAGCCATTTTCAATTACCGCCGATCGACGGCGTGCGTAAAAAAGAGCTCAAGCTCTTCGAAAAACTGATCGGGATTCGCTTCAAGAATCTCGAGCATTTGAACCTGGCTTTTTCGCACCGCTCGTTCGCCCACGAATCGGACGGCGAAGTCGATTCCAACGAACGGCTGGAATTCCTGGGCGATTCGGTGCTCGGTCTCATCGTGAGCGAGTACCTGTATCACGTTCTCGCCGACAAGAACGAAGGCGATCTGGCGAAGATAAAATCCTTCGTCGTCAGCGAGGACGTCCTCTCCATGCTCTCGCAGAAAATCAGGGTCGACAATTACATCCTCATCGGCAAGGGCGAGGAGTATTCGGGCGGCAGGAGCAAGAAGACGCTCCTCGCCGACGCCCTGGAGGCGATCATCGGCGCGTATTACGTCGACAGCGGGTACGCCCCGGTGAAGGAATTCGTCCTCGGTCTTCTCATCCCCGAGATCGACAAGGTCGTTCAGGACAAACACAAAAAAGACTATAAAAGCCTGCTGCAGGAATACGTGCAGAAACGGTTCAAATCCTACCCGCGGTACATGGTGGTCGAACGAACCGGCCCCGACCACGACCGGACCTTTGTGATTGAGGTCGTCATTCACAACAAGGGATACGGCAAGGGAGAGGGCAAGAACAAGAAAGAGGCGGAGCAGCAGGCGGCGGGCGTCGCCTACAACGCCCTCACCGGCAAAGAGACGCCGCGGACCGCGAAGAAGGACAATCAGTCCCGCCGCTGAGCGGCGGCGGCCTTCAGGGAAGCCGCTCCTCCCGGAAGCGGCGCGCCAGCTTGAGCAACCGGCCCCGCTCGTTCATGGCGGGATCGTCGAGAACGCTTTCCAGCAGAAAATTTAAAATCACCCCCACCGTCCGGCCCTCCGTCAGCCGCAACTCCCGGATGATATCGTCCCCGTTCACGGCCAGGTCCTTGAGTGAGAGGGCGTGGGACGCCGCCAGCAGCGCGTCGATGCGCCGTTCGAATTCGAGGAGGGGCAGGGGATCGACCGGGCGCCGGCACATGCCGTACTGGTCGGCGCGCCGCAGCGCGAAAAGGTCGCGCAGGTGCTCCCGGCCCACCCGGCGCACGAAACGGCGGACGGCCGCGTCCGTCCAGGTTTCCTCATACAGCCACATGTGGCACCGGATCAGGTGCGCCGCCTTTTCCACGACCCGGCCCGGGTAGCGGAGGCGGGTCAGGATATCGCGCGCCATCCGGGCGCCGGTTTTTTCATGCGCATAAAAGCATGGCTCCCCCCTCTGGTTGACGGAACGGGTGGGGGGCTTTCCGACGTCGTGCAGGAGCGCCGCCAGGCGCACCTCCAGGTTGTCGGCCGGCGCCCCGTCGCAGGCGTAGAGGGAATGGGTGAAAACGTCGAAGCAATGGAGGGCGGGTTGCCCGACGCCGCGGCAGGCCTCGAGCTCGGGCAGGAGGAGACCGAGGATGCCCAGGCGGCCCAGGACGGCAAGGCCGGCGGAGGGCTCGGCGGTTTCGAGAATCTTGCTGATTTCGTCCCGCACGCGCTCGCTCGCGATCTGCGTGAGGAGCCCGGCGTTGGCGGCCAGGGCTTCGTAGGTGGCGGGCTCGATGGAAAATCCGAGTTGAGACGCAATGCGGACGGCGCGCAGGATGCGCAGCGCGTCCTCGCGCAGGCGCTCGCCCGCGTCGCCGATGGCCCGGATGATCTTGCGGCCGAGGTCGTCCTTCCCCCCGAACGGATCCACGAGCCCGCCCGTGGAGAGGTCGTACGCCATGGCATTGACGGTGAAGTCGCGCCGTCCCAGGTCCTCGACGATGTCGGCGGTCCAGGTCACCGTTTCCGGCCGGCGCCGGTCCCGGTACTCGCCCTCCAGCCGGAACGTGGTCACCTCGTACTGGCCGCCTCCCTCGAGGACGGTGACGGTGCCGTGCTTGACACCCGTCGGAATCACGCGGGGGAAGAGGCCCATCACTTCGGCGGGAGAGGCGTCGGTGGCCAGGTCGTAATCCTTCACCTCCCGTCCGAGAATGGCGTCCCGCACCGCTCCGCCGACCAGGTAGACCTGGAAGCGGCGGGAGAGCAAGCGGCGGACTATTTTTTTGAGGCCTTCGGGCTGGCGGATTTTCATCGTCCTGTGATCGTAGGGTGGGGGGACCTTCTTGTCAAGGAAAGGGAACCACCGATTGCGCCGATGAAGACCGATGACACCGATGAAGAAAAAGGGGAAGCTAAGGAAGCCAGGAAACCAGGAAAATGAACCACGGATAACAAAACGAGAAAGGATTTGTGAGCAGACAGGCCGCGCTCTTCTTATTTTCACTCCTCCATCGGTGTCATCGGTTCCTATCGGTGTTCATCGGTGGTTCCCTTTTGGAACAAGGCGAAAAAAAGGCGCCGGTGGCCTTCGAAAGACCGCCGGCGCCCGAAAAAAATTTCTTGATATTATTTACTTCAACAGCTGGAGAATCGCCTGGGGCCGGGTATTGGCCTGGGCGAGCATGGCGGTGGACGACTGGACCAGCACCTGGTCCTTCACGTATTTGACCATTTCGTAGGCCATGTCCGCGTCCCGGATGCGGGATTCGGCGGCCTGCAGGTTTTCCGCGCCGGTCATGAGACCGACGATGGTGTGGTCGAGCCGGTTCTGGTAGGCGCCGAGGTCGGCCCGCTGCTTGCTCACCTTCTGCAGGGCGGAGTCGATGAGACCGATGGCGCGGTTGGCCCCGTCGGGAGTGGCCACGGAGATGAAGGTCGCGAACCCGGGGAGCCCGTCGGTGCCCTGGATCCCCAATCCCTGGGCCGTCATGGTGCCGATATACACGCGCTTGCGCTGGTCCATGTTGGCGCCGATGTGGAACCACATGCTCGCGGTGAAAGTGTTCTCCCCGGTGAAGCGCGCGAAGCGTCCGGTCAGGAAGTTCATCCCGTTGAACTGGGCGTGCGAGGCGATGCGGTTGATTTCGTCCACCATCTGCGAGACTTCGACCTGGATCTGCATCCGGTCTTCGTCCGAGTAGATGCCGTTGGACGCCTGGACGGACAACTCGCGGAGGCGCTGGAGGATGTCCTGGCTTTCCTGCAGGTAGCCTTCCGCCGTCTGGATGAACGAAATGCCGTCCTCGGCGTTTTTTTCGGCCCGGTTGAGGCCTCGGATCTGGGATCTCATTTTCTCAGATACGGCCAGGCCGGAGGGATCGTCGCCCGCCCGTGTGATGCGGAGGCCGGACGAGAGTTTTTCCATGTCCTTGTCGGCCGCTTCGCTGTTGAATTTCAAGTACCTGAAGGCGAACAAGGCACTCATGTTGTGGTTGATGATCATACAATCCTCCTTGATTGCGTTGAGAGACTGGACGTCCCTGTCCAGTGATGCCTATTGAATATTTCGGAAAATAAAAAAAATGCTTAATAGAAAAAAAGAAAAAATAACCGTACTTGACAAGCCGAATTCAATCACATAAGCTCGTTTCGAATCAGCAAAGAGAAAAGTTCTCATACCATCCGGAGGTCGATGATGAAGATTAAAAATTTCGAGGGAAAATCCGTGTTTCTGACGGGGGGAAGCGAGGGCATCGGTCTCGCCCTGGCCCGGGCCTTCTCGCAAGCAGGCGCCCACGTCGTCATTTTTTCGCGCTCCGACGACAAACTGAAAAAAGCCGTCGCCGCGACCGAGAAGGTGAGGAAAAATGCGTCGCAGCGGATCGGATCATTCAAGCTGGACGTCACCAATGAAGCCGCCGTGAAGAAGGTCTTGAGCGAAGCGGTCCGCGAGTACGGCGTGCCGGACGTTTTCGTGAACAATGCCGGGCGGTCGCTGCCCAATTATTTCGAACAAATTCCCTCCAGCCAGCTGGAGGAGATCATGCGCGTCAACCTCTACGGCGTCTGGTACACCCTTTCCGCGATCCTGCCGCACATGAAGGCGAAAGGCGGATACGTCGTCAACACCTCCTCCATGTCCGGCTTCATGGGCGTGTTCGGTTACGCCGATTACACCGCGTCCAAATTCGCCGTCATCGGCCTCACCGAAGTGCTGCGCAGCGAATACTTGAAGCACAACATCACGTTCTCCGTCCTGTGCCCCTCCGACATCGACACTCCCGGTTTCAAGGAAGAGAACAAGCACAAGCCGCCGGAGACCATGGCCGCCACCGGCAACGCCAAGCTGATGCGTCCGGAAGCGGTCGCCGGAGCCTGCCTCAAGGGCATGAAGAAGGGGAAGTTCGTCATCATCCCGGGCAGTACGCCCCGGCTCGGATATTTCATCAAGCGGCACTGGCCCGGGCTGTTGATGTCCATGTTTGACGGCGACGTCAAAAAAGCCCAGAAGAAAATGGCGAAGGGGAAATAAATGAGCGAGCAAACCGTCGTTCGGCCGGTCCGGACGAAAAAGGAACACAACCTGTTCATCAATTTTCCCTATATCCTCTATAAAAAAATACTCAAGAACCCGTACTGGGCGGGGCCGCTCCGGATCGATGAGAAGACGCTCATGAACAGGCGCAAACATCCGTTTTACCGGCACGCCACGATGCAGCAGTTCCTCGCCTGGCGGGGGAAGAAGGTGGTCGGAAGGATCGCGGGCATCATCGACGAGCAATACCACACCTACCGCGAGAAGGACGTGGCCTACTTCGGCTTTTTCGAATGCGTCAATGACCGGGATACCGCCTTCGCCTTGTTCGACGCCGCCCTCTCCTGGGCGCGCGAGCGGGGGATGAAGCGGGCGATCGGTCCCATCAGCCCCCATACGAATCACATCCTGGCCGTTCTGCAGAACGATTTCAACGGCGTACCCATGATTCAGGTCCCCTACAACCCCGACTATTACCCGGCCCTCTACGACGGTTACGGGTTCGGCAAAGAGAAGGATCACCTCGCCTTTATCGTGCACCGGGACAAACTGAAGCTTTCGGACAAGATCAAGCGGGTGGCCGAGGTGGTGCGGAAAAGGCAGCGGATCGAAATCACGACCCCGGACATGCGGAAATTCGGCGATCTCGTCAAGGAGGTCAAGGAGCTCTATAACCAGACCTGGTCCGAGAACTCGGATTTCGTCCCCTGGACGGACGAGGAATTCGATTTCATGGCAAAGGATCTCAAGCTCGTGATCGTTCCCGAGCTCACGTTCATCGCCCGCATTGACGGAAAACTGGTCGGCATCTCGATCACCCTGTACAACATCAATGAAATCCTCGCGAAGATGAACGGGCGCCTGTTCCCCACCGGCATCTTCAAGCTCCTCTTCGGTTTGAAGAAGATCAAGAACGTCCGGTTGGCGATTCTGGGCGTGCATCCCTCCTGCCGGAACATGGGGATCGACGCCGCTTTTGTCATGGAGACCTACGAGCGCGGCGTGAAGCTGGGATACGAAACGTGCGAGATGTCGCTCATCCTCGAGGACAACGTTCCGCTGGTCAACATGCTCAAGAAATGGGGCGCTCCCGTCTACCGGACGTATCGGGTGTACTGCAAAGACCTGTCCTCCTGAAGGCGGCCGTACCTCCTCACGAGCGCGCTCCCTCCGGCCGGCGAAATCGACCCTCATTTCTCCGCCTCCTCCATTCTTCCTTGTAAAGCGGCATCGAACCGCGTATAATTGAAAAAGTCGCCGATGCGACGATTCTTCTTGAGAAATACGATCCGCGTCGGCGGATGAAAGGTGCGTTTTCGCGTGGAGGATGTCGCTCGGGTACTCACGGATTGGCATGTGCTCCTGATCGCCGGCTGCCTGCTCGTGGTCTTGCCGCTGGTTTTTTATCTCTCGTCGCTGGATAAAACTCCGGTCAGGGTAAGAAGGATCGCAATCCGGGAAAGAAAGTATCGACGAGCGCCGGCCGCCCCGCGAGCGCCGGAAGAAAAGCGACGCCCGCCGGCTTCCCGGCGCGGGGCCCCCGCGCGGAGACCGGGAAGGGCCGGCCCCCGGCTGCCGGACGACGACGAGGGGGCGCCCGCGCCGGAAAGGCGGTCCGGCCGTGCGACGGACGGTGAAGGGAAATTCGATGAACCGGAGGGGATGTTGTGACGGATCGAGGGGGGACGGACGGATGCGTTGGTTGATCGGCGCGGCCGGCATCGGCCTCGTTCTGTTGCTGTCATCCTGCCTGGGAGTCGAGGCGTCCATCGCGTTGAACGACAACGGCTCGGGGAGAGCGGCGTTCCGCTACCGGGTTTCAAAAATGTTCGCCGGTCTCCCGAAACGTCCCGGCGGAGCGGAAGGGCCGCGCCCGGCGCTTCCGGCCGCGCGGGGGGATCTGGAACGGACCATCGCCCGGGCGAAGGGAGTGTCCCTGTCGGGAGTGGAGCGGACGGAGACGGACGCCGACGTCGGGCTTGCGGGCGAAATCAGGTTCGACAGCGTGGCCGCCCTGAACTCAAGCGGCCTCTTCGACGAAATGCCGATCGGGCTCACCCGGGAAGGCGGCGGGACGATCTTCACGCTGCTTGTGTCCGACCGGAGGGAGCCGCTCGATCAAACCGCCGTCGAGGCGTACCGGGCGCTGTTCGCGGGATACGATCTCGTCTTCAGGATCACGGCTCCGCGGGAGATTGTTTCTCCGGTCCCGCCGCGGGGCACCCTCTCGGCGGACAAAAAAACCCTTACCTACGCCATCAGCCTGTTCGACTATATGCAGCTTTCTGAAAAAACGGAGGTGCGCGTCGGCTGGTAGCCGCCGCGCGTTTTCACGCCTGGAGGGATCATGAAACGGGTCACGGCCGCGCGCTGCGCGCTGTCATTGTGCGTCCTTATTGCCTGGAGCTGCCGGACGGAAACGGTTTCCGTCGCGACGCCGCCGAACGCGTCGGCACCGGAAACGATCAAAAAGATGAAGACGTACCTGGCGAACGCCTCTCAAAAAATGGAGGAGTTGGCCGTGTCCGAAGCCGCCAGCCTGTACGTGAACGCGCTGGCCCTGAAGGAAAGCCTCGCCCGCCCGCCGCAGACCGTGCTCGAGCTCGCGGCCGAGGCGGAGACCGCGCTCTCCAAAATCGAGGCGGGCTGTCTGCTGCAGGCCGGCGCCGATTGGCTCAACGCGGACGCGGTTCAGATCGCCGCCGGCTCGACGGGCGCGCTCGTCTCCCCCAAGGTGACGCTGTGGTACAATGTGGACGGCTCGCGGATCGCCGTGTCGGCCGCGCCCGTCGTTTTCACGGTGAAGCAGGGACCGGCCCGGATCGCCGGAACCGGCTTGACGGTCACGAACGAATACGGCGAGGCGTCGATCCCGCCGCCCGCGATATCCGATCCCTCGCGGGAAACAGTCCTCAATGCCGCGGTTGTTTTTTCGGCGGGCGGGTACCGGTATCCGTTCCGCCAGACGAAACTCGACCTCGTCTACCGCCCGCCCGCCAAACGGGCGGTGATCCTCGTCCTCGAGCGGGACGACGAGGGCCTGGCGAACGACGATCCGTACGTCCTCGATCCCGTCTACGGCGCCTTGAGGAAAATGGATTTCGACTTCAGCCAGTACAACGGGCGGCTCCTGGGCGACGAATTCATGAAGGTGTACGGCGGCGATCCGGCGGCGATCAAAAAACTCAGCCTGGAGCGGAACGTCCCCTACCTGGCGATGGTGCTCAACGATTGCTACTCCGTGCGCCGCCAGGGGAATTTGAGCATTTTCGTGAGCGAGGGACGGGCGACCCTGCGCATCATCAGGGCCGCCGACGGAAAGATCCTCTTCGAAGCGGTCGGCTACGCCGACCGGAAACACGACAACTACGGGCAAGGCAATTCGCACGACAACGCGGCGCGGGCCGCCTACAAGCGCGCGACCGCCGGGCTCGTCACGGCACTGTCGGAGAAAGCGACGGAACTGAACGAGGCCCTGGGCTCGGAATAGGGTATCGTCACAGAATCCTCTCAAAGTACTCAATGACGATGTCGACCAGCTCATCCGATGCGTAGCGCAGTCCATTGAACAGGATCCAGAGGTAGGGATTCTGGTCGTACCAGCGTTGCTTCCTGATCTCCAGCGGGTATTCCTCCGCGAACCGGTCCAGCAGCACGCCGTCGTATTCCTTCACGAGATCCATGAGATCCCTCACGATTTTTTCGCGCAGGGGACGATCCACGTGCTGCAGGTACCCGAGGTAATACCGTAATTTCCGGTTGGCGTCGTACCAGCGATTCATCAGCCCCCCGCCGGGCGCCGCACTACCGCGTCGGCGGCCGGCACCGGCCGACGGATGACGGTGAAGTTTTTCATGATGTCGAGGAACCGGATGATCGCGTCCCTGTCCGCGGCGAGGCGCTTCATGATTTCCGGGTTGCGGTCCCCGCCGATCACGCGGATGTTGCTCACGATGGCCGGCGTCAGTTGTTTGGCGTCGGAGAGGAGCTCGTCGAGCGAAATTCTGAAGCGCACGAATGAATTGACCGTCGCTTCAATGAGACGCGCGACGTTGTCATTGATCGTTTCAACCAGCTTGTTGAGCGAGGCCGACACCGTTTTTCCGTTTTTGTGCTTCTCCAGGTACTCGGTCACTTTCGCCACGCTCACCTCGCCCGCCTCTCCCAATGAACTTTCGAGCAGCGTTATTTTTTCGACCGCGCCCAGCGTCTCGTGGAAGAGGGTGATGAATCTGTCTTTGAACGATTTCTGCTCGAAATATCCCTCGATCACGAGCTGCTCCAGGTGCCCCTTGATGGTTTTTTCGTAATGAAGGACGACGAAGCTCTTGAGGATGCGCAGGGCCTGGAGGTGGGTGAACGACTGAAAGCCTTCCGCCTGCAGCTCGTTTGACAGCCCCTCCGCGTATCCGCGCGCCTCCAGCAGCTTCGTCTCGCCGAAGAGGAGGGACACGTCTCCGGCCACCTGGCTTTGGGATCGTTCGCGGACGAGTTTTTCGCGCTCGAGCTCGAAACGGGAGAGGATCCTCGTTTTATATAATTCCAGCGAGGCCGCCGCGACGCGATCGGCGGGGAGGGTCAGCCGCGGATCCTCCCCCGACAGCCGGATCAGGCAGAGGAGCGTATCCTTGGAAAGTTGTTTTTTTCGAAGCGTGCCGAGCAGGGAGACGATTTTTTTGATTTTATCCTCGCCGTCCCGGTCCGGCTTTTTCCGGTAGCGGCGATAAAGGACGACCAGGTTTTCAGCCACGTTTTTCCCGACGTCGAGCTCGGCGATGGAAAAGTAGAAGTCCATGAGCTCCTGGGTCAGGTTCTTGGCGAGCACGGGGACGAACGACGGCTTGTAGCGCCGGTCCATGGAGGCGATGCCGGGATCGAAAAACGAGAGGATTTTTTCGAACGGGTAGCGGCTCAAGAGCGCCAGCCGCTCGAGGTTGGCGAATTCCTCGTCGCAGGTCGCGAATTCGGGCTGCCGGAAGAGCGCGAGGTGGGCCTCGAATTCGCGGGTGATATCGGCCAGCGTCTCCCGGAAGGAAGGCGATCGCGCAAGGCGCGCCTTCATGGAGGAGTAGGTAAAATCGTTCTTCTTGTAGCGGTCCCTTTCATCGAGCTTGGCTTCCACCAGGTGATCGCGGTAGAGCTCGGCCATCCTTCCGTTTTCATTCAGAATCGTTTTTTGAAAGAGTCCGCTCAAGGTGCGGGCGTATTGACTGAAGCGGTAGACGGCCTCGGCGAAGGCGGGGAGGACCTCGTTCGTGCGCGGGCGGTAGAAGGAGGGGTTGCGCTGGCGCAGCTCGCGCCAGACTTTTTTCATTTCCCGGTGAAGGCGTGACGTCTTGACATTGCCGGTGAAAAGCGAAGCGAAAAGATCGTGGATAAAATTGAGTAGTTCGGACATGCCACGGTAAAGTCTATTACTTTTACGGGCGGGCTGCAAATTTTTGGTATCTGATTACTCTGTGAGCTCCCCCGCCAGGTAGCGCTCGACCAAAAGTTCGTATTCGCGCAGCGAAGCGGCGACGTTGGCCGCCCGGCGGAGCGCGCCGGCGTGCTCCAGTCCGACGACGTAGCGGGCGAAATGTTTTCGCATCTCCCGCGCCGCGACCGCCTCGGGCTTGCGGGCCATGAGGAGTTCGAGGTGGCGCAGGGCGGTGCGGAGTCTCGCCGCCGCCGGACGCGGGGCCGTCCGCCCGCCGCCCCCCAACAGCAGGCGGGTGTCCTCGAAAATGAAGGGATTGCCGACGGCGCCGCGGGCGAACATCACCCCGTCGCAACCCGTCGTCGTGAGGAGACGCAGCGCGTCGTCGGGCGTGAACAGGTCGCCCGAACCGACGACCGGCAGCGCGCCCAGGCTCTCCTTCAATTTTTTCAGGTGCGTCCAGTCGGCCCGTCCGCCGAATCCCTGCGCCCGGGTGCGCGGGTGCAGGGTGACCAGGCAAGCCCCCGCCGCCGCGGCCTCTTCCGCCGCCTCAAGGTAGGTGAGCGCGCCCGCGTCCCAGCCGAGTCGCAGCTTCACCGACACCGGAACCGGGCTCGACCCGGCCATGGCCCGCACAATCTCCCCGATTTTTTTCGGCTCCCGGAGGAGCTGCGCGCCGGAGCCGGTTTTGAGGATTTTCGGCACCGAACAGCCGCAGTTCAGGTCGAAGAGGGCCGGTCGCGCGGTTTCGAGCACCGTCACCGCCGCGGCCGCCGCGGCGGCGTCGCCGGTGAAGATCTGGATGCCGAAGGAAGTCCCTTCCGCGGAAATCTCCCCGGGCGCGGGCAGCGCCAGGCGGACGGTTTTTTCATTGCCGCGCCTGACGGCTTCAGCCGATACCATTTCCGTAAACGCGAAATCGGCGCCGCATTCGGCCGCGATCGTGCGGAACGCCGGGTCGGTGTAGCCCGCCATGGGCGCGAGCATGAGGTTGCCTTTGATCGCGCCGCGGGATAAGGGGATGGGATGGATGAGAGCGGTCACGTGAAATTTCGAGGAGCGGCGGCGTTCACACCGATTTCATGTCGATATTGAAAAACTTGAGGCTGTTGGCGGTGAGTTGGTCGGCCATTTCCTCCAGGGAAACGCCGCGCAACTCGGCGACGAATTTGGCCGTTTCGACGAGATACGAGGGCTTGTTGCGTTTTCCGCGATACAGCGCCGGCACCATGAAGGGGGATTCCGTCTCTATGAGCATCCGCTCCGCCGGCATGTTCCTGGCGGTTTCATGCAGGTTTTTGGCGTTCCGGTAGGTGACGTTTCCGGCGAAGGAGATGTACAGGTCCAGTTCGAGCGCCCGTTTGGCGTACTCGTAGTCTTCCGAGTAGCAGTGGAGAATGCCGCCCTTGGGGGGGAGCTTCTCGCGGAGAATGTTGAGCACGTCGTCGCCGGCCTCGCGGTTGTGGATGATGACCGGCAGGTCGAGCCGCGCCGCGAGCTCGAGCTGGTGAATGAAAAGCTCAATCTGCGAGTCGCGGTCGCCGAACTTGCGGTAGTAATCCAGTCCGATCTCGCCGATGGCCACGATACGTTTCAGGGTGGCGGCGCCCTCGCTGATCTTCGTTTCCCAATCGCCGCCCGGGTGGGACACTTCCGAAGGAGAAACGCCGATGGCGTGGAAAACATGGGATTCGGTCTTCAAGTTTTCGTAAATCTGGAAGAAATCCCTCAGATTGTTCGAAATACTCACGATCCCGACGATGTCTTCCTGCTTGGCTTCCTGAACGATGATCATCTGTTCGATCGGATCCTCGTTGATGAGCCCAATATGCGCATGTGTATCGAATAACTGCATAACGCTCCAAGAAATTAATAATTGTATTGGCAGATCCTATGTTAACGGAAGCCGGTGCGAGGCCTCATTCACGAGAAAGAGGTGCGGGTGGCCCCCCGGGAACTTCATAAAGTAAAAGCATAGCACGAAGTGTCAATGGAGTCAATAAATTTTATTTGACAATTTGGAGGGTCAATGTTAGTGTTGAATCGACGTTAATAAAGAGGAATTCATGTCCCCAGTGCATAATTACAAGCGGCTTGAGGCGCTTGCTGTTCATACATTCGGTAAAAAACTCCGCGCATTGTTCATGGCGATCAGCCAGACCTTCCGCAATGTCCATCGCGCCGGCAAACAGCGTTTTACCGTGATGTTCATTCCGCACTCGGAGAAAAAAATCTTCAATTTCCAGGTCTCGATCTACTCGCTCACCTTTTTTCTCCTTTTGGTCGTGATGATCGTCGTCGTTATTTTCTTTCTCTCCACCCAGATGACCTACACGGAAGTCAGGGCGGCCCGTGACAAACAGCAGATGGCCGAGGACGAGGAATTCAAGAACGAATACCGGGAAACGATGGTCGACGTCGTCCGTTCCACCGCCGATTTCCGCGACCTGATGGGAAATCTTCTTCTCCTCACCAATCCCGACCTGGCGTCGCGTTATTTCGACACGAGCGCGGGCGGAAATCCCGGGCTGCCCGGCGAGGGCGCCGCCATCTCCGACAACACGCGCGAGCTCAACGACCTCAAAAAGCTGGTCATCCTCTTCAAGAACGCCGAGATCCCGATCAAAGCCATCATGAGCCGGGTGAAGGAACAGAACAAGGTCTTCATCGACATTCCCACGGCCTGGCCGCTCAAGGAAAAGGGGTTCATCACGTTCGGGTTCGGTCCGCAGATTCATCCCATCCATGGGTACTGGTACATCCACAAGGGCATCGACATCGTCTATCGGCGCGGAGCGGACGTTTTGGCCGCCGCTTCGGGCAAGGTGTTGAGGGTGCAGCTTGATCCGCTCGGCTACGGGAACTATATTATAATCAGCCATAAATACGGTTTCAGCACATTATACGCGCATCTGGACGCCGTATACGTTCAGAAGGGGCAGGAAGTGGAGCGTGGAACGGTGATCGGCGCGCTGGGGGCGACCGGCCTGGTGACGGGCCCCCACCTGCATTACGAAGTGCGCCTGGGAAACCAGGCGGTCGACCCGATGCTCTTCCTCGACATGGAGAATTCGGATCGATCCGAAATTTTGAAATAGACGGAGCCTATGGCGGACGAATTGGTATCTCTCATAGACGACTCAATGTATTCAATCATCGGGGAAGGAACGCGCCTGCGCGGAGATTTCGAAGTGAAGGGGCTCCTCCGCATCGACGGGGATTTCTGCGGCTCAATCCGCACGAGCGGCAAGATCCTGGTGAGCAAGAACGGCCGCGCCGACTGCTCCATCAATGGGAACATCGTCGTCATCGGCGGAATCGTCCGGGGGACGATCATCGCCCACCATTCGGTCGAAATCCTGAGCTCCGCCGTGGTCATCGGCACCGTCATCGCGCCCCGACTGATCGTTCACGAGAACGTCCTGCTGCAGGGAACGTGCCGGGTGACGGCGGACGCGGAGCGTTTCCAGAACGCGGTCCGGCTCGTCGAGGAGCAGCTGGCGTCGAGGGACGGGCGCGCGCCGCGGCCCCCCGCCTACGCGTCGGCCGTTGAAACGGAAAGGGTCAGGGAGCGGATCGCCCAATGACGGCGCGCGGAACGGGGTGCGCCAGGGACCATGGATAAGATCGATTCGGTCGGAGAGTCAATCACCAATAAATCGCTGCGGAAGAAAAACCGTAAGAAAAAAGGGGAGGCCGTCGGCTCGTTTTCGTCGCTCCTGCGTTCCGCGGCCGGCGGGGCGGAAGCCGTCGATTTTACCTACGAGGGGGAAGCGGCCGCCGAGCCGCTCGACGAACTGCTCGACGACGTCACGGCCCTGGGCGACGCCCTGGCGGCCGCTCCCACGCTTGAAAACGTCCGGCGTTACCGCGAGGGAATCAGGCGCTTCATGAAGTACCTGGTCGATCACGTGCTGTCCGTCGAGGAGCGGACGTCGGGCGCCAATATTCTCAAGCGGAAGAAGTACCTGTTGATCAAAACGGTCGACGAGAAACTGGAATCCCTGGCCCGGGCCTTCTTGATTTGCCAGAAGCCTTCCATCGACCTGGCGGGCCGGGTCAATGAAATCAACGGATTGCTCGTCGATCTGCTGCGTTAAGGGGGGCCGGAGGCGAACCCGCGGCGGGAGCCGCCCGGGCCCATGAGGAGGATGTCGTGAATCAGGATAATCATACGGTTACGCACGAGGAGACGACGGCGCAATCCGCCGCTTCCCAGAAATCGGGAACTCCCGGTCCGGCGCCGGGTGCGCCCGAAAAAAAGCTCTATCTCGTCAAGATGCTTCATTCCCATGAGACGATCGTGGGCCTCGCCGACAATGAGCTCACCGTGGCCGCCGGCGACGACGTCATCGTCTCGAGCAAGCACGGCAAGGACCTGGGCCGCGTCCTGCTCGCGCTCGAGCGGTCGCCCGGCAACGAGGGAGAGGAAATCCACAGCATCCACCGGATCGCCTCCGAACAGGATCTGAAAAAACTGGAGGCCAACCGGGTGAAGGAGGAACAGGCCTTCCGCCTCTGCCAGAAAAAGATCCAGGAGCACAACCTCGACATGAAGCTCGTGTCGACCCACTACCTGCTCGACGAGTCGAAAGTGCTCTTTTTCTTCACCGCCGACAATCGCATCGATTTCCGCGAGCTGGTGAAGGACCTGGTGGCGGTGTTCAAGATGCGGATCGAGCTCAGGCAGATCGGCGTGCGCGACGAGGCCCGGGTCGTGGGAGGCATCGGGATCTGCGGTCGCGCCTTCTGCTGCCACTCGGTCAATGACCGGCTCAACCCGGTGTCGATCAAGATGGCGAAGGAACAGAACATATCTCTCAATTCGCTGAAAATATCCGGTCCCTGCGGCCGGCTCCTGTGCTGCCTCGGGTACGAGCATGAGTTCTACCAGTGCGAAAAAAGGAATCTTCCGTCTGAGGGGCTGCAGTTTACGGTCAACAACGAGTCCTTCTCCATCACGGAGGTCAACGTCCTGAAGAGAACCATTCGGCTCCAGGGCGGCGGCCGGACGCTCAAGCTTCCCTTCAATCTCTTCCACTTGAGCGAGGAGGGTCGGTGGACGATCGACCAGAAACTGCTGGCCGAATACCTCCCCGGGGCGTAAGCGGCCGAGGCGACCGCCCGCCTCCGGGAGGCGGGCCGATACTGACCAAAGGAACAAGAAAACGATGATCGTCGGTGGAAAACATTACCGGAGCGCGTGGCTCGAAGGGGGCACGGTGTTCATGCTGAACCAGTCCGTGCTTCCTCATCGCTTTGAGATTTTCGAGAGTCCCGATCACCAGCGCACCACCCGGGCCCTGTCGAATTATATCGTCCGCGGCGCGGGGGTGGTCGGCACGGTGGCCGGGTTCGCCCTGGCCCAGGCGGTGCTCGAGGCCCCGGAGAAGGAATTCGATTCCTACATCGCGACGGCCGCGGAGGAGCTTCTCAAGCTCGCCGTCTCGCCCCATACCGTGGCTTATTCGGTCGAGCGGATTTACCGGAAGGTGAAGAAGGCCGCCGACCCGCACGCGGCGAAAAAGGCGGCGGTGGAGGAGGCGGAGGCCCTGGCCGAAGCCGACGTCAAAGCCTGCCTCAAGATCGGCGAGCTGGGGGCCGCCCTCATCGCCGACGGCACGCGCGTGCTCATTCACGGCAGCGGCGGCTGGCTTTCGAGCACCGACTGGGGCACCTCGCTCTCGGCGGTTTACCAGGCCAAGCGGGCGGGAAAAAACGCGTTCGTCTGGCTGGGGGAGGGGCGGCCCGGGTTCCAGGGGGCGCGCCTCATCGCCTGGGAGCTGAAGCAGGAGGACATCCCCTTCGCCCTCATCGCCGACGCGGCCGTGGGGTATTTCATGAGCCGGGGCGAGGCCGATGTGGCGATCGTCGGCTGCGAACGCATCGCCCGGAACGGCGACGTTCTGGCGAGAATCGGAACGTACGAAAAAGCCGTTCTCGCCAAGGCGAACAAGATCCCGTTCTACGTGGCCGCCTCCCTCAAGAACGTGGACGCGCACTGCGCCACCGGCCGCAGTTTCCCGATCGTGGAGCGGAGCGAGGACGAGGTGGCGAAGATTACGGGCCGGGACGAGGTGAACGCCCTGCACACGATCACCGTGCTGCCCGAGGGCGTGACGGCCAGAAACCCGCACCACGACGTGACCCCCGCCAAGTACGTCACCGGATACATCACCGAGAAGGGCATTCTCACCCTGGACAAGCTGAAGGCCCTGAAGGCCGAGGGAGCGGCGTGAAAATCTCCTCGAAGTGCGAATACGCCTGCCTGGCGCTCATTTACCTGGCGGAACACTTCGGGGAAGGGCTCGTCAAGATCCAATCGATCGCCTCCACCAAAAAAATCCCGAAAAAATTCCTCGAGCAGATCCTGATCGTCCTCAAGCAGCGCGGGTACGTGAAGAGCAAGAAGGGGGCGAGCGGCGGCTATCGCCTCGCCCTGCCTCCCGAAAAAATCAACCTGGCCGAGGTCATCCGGCTCATGGACGGGGCGCTGGCCCCGGTCGAATCGGTGAGCAAGTATTTCTACGAGCCGACCCCCATCGAGCAGGAGGAGCGGCTCCTCGGCGTTTTCCGGGAAATCCGCGATTACATCGCCGCCCGGCTCGAGCGCATCAGCTTCCGCGATCTGATCTCCGGGGAGAGCCCCGGAAACGGCCGGCCCCGACCGGTAAAAAAGGCCGCCCGCCGGGCGGACTGAGAAAAATCCCTTTAAGTCTACTAAATATATAGACAAACTTAACTAAACCTGATACGCTCGCGCCCATGCGTCAAGCGCTCATCATCGTCCTGTGCCTGGCCTTCCTCGCCGGAGGCGGCGCCTGCTCGGGCTCCCGGGCGTCCTCCACCGTCACCCTCTCCGGAGCCTTCGCGTTGTATCCCCTGGCGATCACCTGGAAGGAGGAATACGCGAAGGTCCAGCCCGCCGTCAGGATCGAGGTGGCGGCGGGAGGCGCGGGGAAGGGCATGACCGACGTCCTGGGCGGCCTGGTCGACGTGGCCATGGTCTCCCGGGAAGTCAATGATGCGGAAAGCGAAAAAGGCGCGTTCCCCTTGACCGTGGCCAAGGACGCGGTCGTCCCCACGCTCAATGCCGCAAACCCCCTGGCCGCGCGCTTGCGGGAACGCGGCCTCACGCGCGAGGAGTGCGCCGCCCTTTGGATCGCCGGCACGGTCAAGCGCTGGAGCGACGTCCGGGGCCTTCCGGGCGGCGGGCCGATCCGCGTCTACACGCGCTCCGACGCCTGCGGCGCGGGCGAGGTCTGGTCGAAATACCTGGGCGGGTTGTCGCAGGACGACCTGGGCGGCGTGCAGGTGTTCGGCGATCCCGGCCTGGCCGATGCGGTCGCCAGGGATAAGGACGGCGTCGGCTACAACAACATCGGCTTCGCCTACGATCCGGCGACGCTGAAGCCGGTCAAGGGACTGGAAATCTTACGGCTGGATTTCAACGGCAACGGCCGGATCGATCCGGAAGAGAACGTCTACGCCACGCGGGACGATCTCACCCGGGCCATCCGGGAAAGCCGGTTTCCGTCGCCGCCGGCCAGGGAACTTTATTTCGTCACCCGGGGCAAGCCCTCCAAGCCGGCGGTCGTCGCCTTTCTCAGCTGGGTGCTCACCGGGGGCCAGCGCTTCGTTGAAAGCGGCGGATACGTCACGGTCCCGGCAGAGGACATCGAGCGGTGCCTGGACGCGCTGCGCTGAGGCGCGCCTCGCTCTCCGCCCCGCGTTCGCTCCTCGATTCCGGCGAACGGGCGCTCCTGGGGACGCTCGCCTGCGCGCTGGTGCTCCTTCCCTTCGTCATGGGCGGCGGGCTTTTTCTTTCCGCGCGCGGCCTCCTGGAAACGAAAACCTTCGCCTCGTTGTTCGCGCCGGGTTCCTGGAATCCGGCGCGAGGGGAAATCACCTATCTCCCGTTTCTCATCGGAACGCTCTGGGTGACCGGGCTGGCGGTCATCATCGCCCTGCCGCTCTCCCTCGCGGTGGCCGTCTACGCGTCCGAGTACGCCCCCCGCCGGTTCGGCGCCGTGCTCAAGCCGGCGGTCGACGTCGTCGCCGGGCTCCCCTCGGTCATCTTCGGCCTCTGGGGCGTGGCCCTCATCGTCCCCGCCACCGGGTACGGCATTCTGGCCGCCGCGTTCGTGCTCGCCGTCATGATCATGCCGATCATCGTGCAAATCGCCATGGAAGTGTTCGCGGCCGTCCCCGTGTCGCTGCGCGAGGCGGCCTTCGCCCTCGGCGCGACCCGGCTCGAGGTGGTCAACCGGGTGGTGCTCCGTAAAGCCCGGCCCGGCCTCGTCGCGGCCGCCGTCCTCGCCCTGGCCAGGGCCTTCGGCGAGACCCTGGCCGTCATGATGGTGATCGGCGGCGCCCAAAAGGGGAGGCTGCCGGCAAGCCCCCTCGATCAGGCCGATACTCTTCCGACCCTGATCGCCAACCGCTACGGCGAGATGTCCTCCGTCCCCCTGGTGAGCGAATCGCTCCTCGGAGCGGCCTTCATCCTGTTTTTGGTGGTGGTGGGATTCACCCTCGTCTCCCGGGTGGTCCTGGCGCGGGTGAAACGGGGGATGGAATGAGCCTGCGGGCCCGGAAAATGAAGGAGGGGGCGGCCGTCGCCGTCATGATCGGCGCGGTGGGAGCCTTCTTCCTGCTCTTCGCCTCGATCGTCGCCGCGATTCTGGTCAGGGGAGCGTCAGGCCTTTCGCTCGATCTCGTCACGAAGCTGCCGGAGAGCGGCCTCTACCTGGGCGGCGGGGGCGGGGTGCTCAACGCCATCGTCGGTTCCCTCATGGTGGGTCTCGGGGCGACCGCGCTCGCCCTCAGCGTGAGCCTGCCGCTCGTCCTGTTCATCAATCTCTACCTGCCGAAGGGGGCGCGCCTGGCGGAGGCGGTGCGCTTCAGCCTCGACGTGCTCTGGGGAGTGCCGTCCATCGTGTACGGCGCCTGCGGCGTGGCGGTCATGCTCGCCGTGGGCATGCGCGGCTCGCTCCTCGCCGCGGTCGTCGTGGTCGCGCTGATCGAGGTCCCGATCCTGTCCCGCGCCTGCGACGAGGTGGTGCGGCTCGTGCCGCGCGAGCTCGAGGAGGCGGTCTTGTCGCTCGGCGCCGGAAAGCGCACGCTCGCCTTCCGGGTGGTCCTGCGCGCGGTGCTGCCGGGGCTGGTCACGGCGGCGCTCCTCGCCTTCGGGCGGGGCATCGGGGACGCCGCGGCCGTGATGCTCGTCGCCGGCTACCAGGACGGCATCCCCGCCAATCCTCTCGAACCCGTGGCGACGCTTCCGCTCGCGATTTTTTACCTGGTGAGCACGCCCGGGGCGCAGGCGAGGGGGTACGCCGCCGGATTGGTGCTCGTGTTGATCATCGTCTTTTTTTCGCTGTTCTCCCGGTTGTTGGGGAAAAAACTTTCCCCCCACCGGATCGACCACTGACCGCGAACCCGGGTCAGTGAAGGAAAGGAATCGCCATGCGGGCGGACGGCAGCCATCTCCAGGTCTCGAATCTCACCGTCAGGTACGGCGGCCACACGGTCCTCTCGGACGTCTCCATCGACATCCCCGATCTGAAAATCACCGCCATCATCGGTCCCTCCGGTTCGGGCAAGACGACGCTCCTCAAGTCGTTCAACCGGCTGCTCGAGCTCGACACCAACGTCGAGGTGACGGGAGAGGTGAGGATCGACGGGGAGAACATCTACGGGCCCGGCGTCGAGGTGACGCACCTGCGCAAGAAGATGGGGCTCCTCGCCCAGAAGCCGACCGTCCTTCCCATGTCCATTTACGACAATGTCGCGTTCGGGCCGCGGCTCAACGGGCGGCCGCCGAGGGAGCGGCTCGACGAGATCGTCCGCACCCACCTCGTCGCGGTGGGGCTGTGGAGCGAGGTCAAGGACCGGCTCCACAAACCGGCCGCCAAGCTCTCGGTCGGTCAACAGCAGCGCCTGTGCCTGGCGCGCGGGCTGGCCGTGGAGCCGGAGGTGATTTTAGGCGACGAGCCCACCTCGGCCCTCGACCCGCGCTCGTCCCGGACGATCGAGGAGCGGTTCCTGGCCCTCAAGTCCCGGTACACGATCATTCTCGTCACCCACATCCTGCGCCAGGCCCGGCGGCTGGCGGATTACGTCGTCTTCCTGTATGACGGGCGGATCGTGGAACACGGGCCGGCGGAGGAGGTGTTCGGCGCTCCGCGGGAACGCGTCACCCGGGAATACATCGAGGGCGTTTTCAGTTGAAAAAAAGATATTGACAAGCCGTTCCGGCCGCGTTATATTTTCCAAGACTGAAAATCCCGCACATTAATAAGGATTCGTCAAAACAGATTTTTATCGGTGTTTTGATATACCTGGCGCGGACATTCGTTGCTGGAAACGAGTACACGCTGATGAAATGACCGCGGATTGATGTGACAACCGGAACCGAATCAGGAGGTGCCCCATGGCAGAAATCAGCAAAAACGCGCGCATCGGTATCGTGACGCATAAGTTCTTTTGCGGCTGCGGCGGAGAGATCAAGATGAAATCGGTCTTTACGAGCGGCAAGCTCAAGAACATGGCCGAATGCACGAAGTGCAACCGCGTGGAGAGACGGCCGAGCGATTTCAAAGCCTAAGCTCGCTCGCCCGAAAAAAGGAGGGCGCCGGCCGGCTTCAGCCGGGCGGCGCTTTTTTTGGATCCCGCCAGGCCTCGAGTTGCGCCTCGATATCACGGCTTATTTCGTCGAGGAGCGTCTGGACTCCCGCTCTGCCCCGCGCGTGCGGGTAGACCTTCAGGATCTTCGTCCGATACTCGAGTCCGCGCAGTTTGGTGAAAAAATCCATGAATTTCTGAATGCGATATCCCCCTTCGACCGCCGCCGACACGACGGGGAGATCGGAATGGTCGAGGATATAGCGGACGCCCGCCGAATGGAATCTTCCCAGGCGGCCCGTACGCGAGCGGGTGCCCTCGGGGAACACGACGGGACAGATGCGGCGGCCCGGCAGGTGAAGGAGCCTGTCGAGCGAGCGCATGGTCTCGCCGAAGCCGCCCCGCCGGTTGACGAAGGCGTGGTTCCCGAGCCGCAGGCCCAGGGAGACGGAAGGGATGCCGTATTTGAGCTCTTTTTTCGCCGCGTACTTGAGGTCGTGTCCCGGGAAGGCGCACACCAGGATGGCGATGTCGGCGAGGCTCTGGTGGTTGGTGACGAGGAGAAATCGCTCGGGAAGGCGTTCGGAGGGCACGGCCGATTCGCGAATGAAACGGAGGCCCGCGTACACCCTGGCCAGGAGCACGCAAAACCGGCTCATCATGCGGAAGAAATCGTTCCAGAAATCGGCGTAGCGACGGCGCACAAAGAGGAAGCGCAGCCTGGCGAACAGGTCCCAGGCGATGACGCACACGATGAAGGAAAGTATGAAAATCAGGGTGCCCATCCGTAGTCTCCCGGCGTTCACTGTAAACGGTATCGGAGACTTTGAAAAGACCGATCCTTGACAGGGGACGGCTTTTTTGTTAGTTTTGTGCTTCACCTGATAAGCTGATGACGAACTCACCCGAGTTTGTCTTCGCATTTTTTGATTCATGCAATCGCGAGCGGAGGGTATGTCATTTGAGCGTGAAAACTTCGGGTTCTGCCCAAAAGAGAAACAAGCAGAGTGAAAAACGCAGAATTTTGAACAGGATGTATTCCACCAAGGTGAAATCGTCCGCCAAGAAGGTCCTCAAGTCCATTGGGGAAAAAAACAAGGACCAGGCGGTCCGCGAATTCAAAGAATTCAGCACCCAGGTCGATAAAGCGGTCAAGAAGGGGATTTTTCACGGCAACACCGGGGCGCGGCGGAAGTCCCGGATGCAGAAAAAAATAAACGCGCTCGCGTAGGGCACGCGCTTTTTCCCGCACCAACATGGCAGCATGAAAAAACCGATCGTCGTACCGACCGCGGACGAAGAGAGTGACCGCCTTGCCGAAGAAGCTGACGCGAGCCGAGCTCATTGATCACATCGTCGAAAAATTCAAAATTCATAAAACCGAAGTCAACCTGCTCCTCGAGCTCGTCTTCGACGACATCAAGAAAGCCCTGGCGGAGGGCCGGAGCGTGGAGTTGCGGAGCTTCGGGACCTTCGAAATCCACGTCCACGCCGGGCGGAAGGCGCGCAATCCCAAAACGGGGGAAAAAATCGTCACGCAGGATCGCGGCGTGGTGTTTTTCCGCCCCGGCCGGGAGATGAAAACCCTCGTGAAGCACGTGAAGGAAACCGCCGGCGATCCGGACGCGCAGTCGGATCGCGATCCCGCCCGCAATGTCGACTGATCCGCCGTTACCGGAAAAAGGATTCATGTCGTGAAGAAAGCCCCCCGCACCGCCGGCCGGGAAAAACCGGACGCGGAACCCTCGAAAATATTC
This sequence comes from uncultured Spirochaetaceae bacterium, assembly GCA_964554445.1. Taxonomy (GTDB): domain Bacteria; phylum Spirochaetota; class Spirochaetia; order SZUA-6; family RPPD01; genus JAFGSW01. Next base: position 67,031 of record CAZKOS010000002.1, read on the forward strand.
ATAACGATCGCATTGTGCCTGGTCCTCCCCGCGGCCCTCGCGGCCTTCACCGTCTTCGTCTTTTTCTCCGGCGTTCCGGCGGGAGTAGGCGCGGTCGAGGCGGCGTTCGCCGTTGTGCTCATCATCGCAGGCGTCGTCACGGGACTGCGCCTGCGGACCAGGCGGGACAATGCCGTTCCCGGCGTTGAGCCGCTTCTGGTGACGGTCATGGCGGCCGGAGCGGCCGGCAGCGCGCTTTCGTTTTTCGTCCTGACGCTCGGGCCCGGGGTGAAAACCGCCTCCGGCCTCGCCTGCGCCCTGCTGAGCCTGTTCGCCGCCGGCCTGTACGTCGCCTGGGCGCGTCTCACCCGTCTGACGCCCGGTGCCGGCGTCCGGTTTCCCCGGTTGGCGAAATACACGGAGCATTTTTTGCTCATCGCGGCGGGGGCGTTGCTCTTTTCCATGTCGTTTCCGGGTTTTATTTTTCACGACGGGTTCGGGCCGTTGGCTTTCGTCGCCCTCGTGCCCGTCTTCATCGTGCTCGGCCGTTCGGGCTGGGCGGCGTCAGCCGTTTTCGGGGCCGTCTACGGATTCCTGGCCCACGCCCTTTTCAATTTCTGGCTGGCGACCTTCAATCCCCTGGCTTTGACCATCGTTCTTTCGATCCGGGTCGTCTATTACGTGCTCCTCTTCCTGTTCCTCAAGTTGGCGGACACGATCTTCCCGCGGTGGGCTTTCATCATCCAGACCCTCATCTGGGTGGGGTACGAATTCCTTTCCGCGCAGGGATTCCTCGCCTATTCATACGGTATTTTCGGATACTCGCAGTACCTGTTCATTCCCCTGCTCCAAACCGCGTCCGTCGCCGGGGTCTGGGGCCTTTCCCTCCTGGTCGTCTTTCCGGGCGCCTACCTCGGACGCGCGCTGCGGGGCGGGCCCCGCGCCTCGCTCCCCTTCTTCAGGAAAACGCTCGCGGCGCCGGCCGCGTATGCCGTCCTGTTCCTGGCGTCGCTCGTTTACGGGTTCGCGTCACGGACCGACACGGCCTCCCTGCCGACGCTGCGCGTCGCCTGCGTCCAGCACAATATCGATCCGTGGGTCGGCGGGGACCCGGCCTACGAGAAGGCGCTGCGCATTCTCATGCGCTTGAGCGACCGGGCCGACGCGGCGCATCCCGACCTGGTCGTCTGGCCGGAAACCGCGCTCGTGCCCTCCCTGCGCTATCATACCCGGGTGCGGCTGGACCAGGAACGCTACAACAACGTCATCCGGCCGTTCCTCGAATTCATGGACCAACAGAAGGCGGGGTACCTGATCGGCAACAACGACCTCGAACCGGCCGGCCGGGACGAATTCGGCCAGCCGGTGACGAAGAGCTACAACGCGGCGCTGCTGCTCTCCGGCCGCGACATCCTGGGGGTCTACCGGAAAACGCATCTCGTCCCCTTCACCGAGCATTTTCCCTACAAGGACATTCTGCCGGGCGTGTACAATTGGCTGACCGGCGAGGACACCCATTTCTACACTCCGGGCGGCGAAGCGGACGCGGACAAGGTTTTCTCGTACCACGGGGTCCGTTTTTCCGTTCTCATCTGCTTCGAGGACACGTTCGGCGAAATCGCCCGGCGTTTCGCGAGGCACGGCGCCGATCTGTTCGTCAACCTTTCCAACGACGCCTGGTCCAAATCGACGGAGGCCGAAACGCAGCACCTGGCCCTCGCCGTGTTCCGCGCCGTGGAGAACAGGAGGAGTCTCGTCCGCTGCACGACCTCCGGGATCACTTCGATCGTCAATCCCGACGGCGTCGTCACCGGCCGAATTCCGCCGTTCGAGGAAGCGGTCCTGACGGCGGACGTCCCGGTGAACCGGGCCGGGCTTCCCCCGGCGGCATTCATCGGCGACTGGTTCGGCCTGGGCTCGGTCATCCTTTCACTGGCCGGGCTCGCGGCGGGCGCGGTGATTTTTATAATCAGAAAGCGGAAGAAACGTGGGAATTTTACTTCTGAAGGACACGGAGCACACGGAGAGGGGAGCGGAGTGCACGGAGGAAGAAGGTGACAAGATCCGTCTCCGTTTTCCGCTCTGATGTTCTTTATTTCCTTCTCCGTGCTCTCCATTTTCTCCGTGTTCTCCGTGTCCCCTTTCTTAAGCCGGGTTGCAAGCGTGAGGATAAATGGAAGCGGGGGGACGTATTGACAAAAGTAAACGAATAAAACAAAATACTTTCAAGGTTGGGAACGAGGATGAAATCAAAGGCAAAGATACTGATCGTTGACGACGAGCCGATCAACCTGGAATTTTTCGACGTCATGCTCAGCAAACTGGGCTTCCTGGTCGAAAAAGCGGACGACGGCGACGTGGCGCTGGAGAAAATCAAGGCGGCGGAGCCGGATTTGATCATTTTGGACAATATCATGCCCCGCGTCAGCGGCTGGGAAGTGACCAAAATTCTCAAGCACGACAAGCATTACGCGAAATACCGCACCATCCCCATCATCATGTTTTCCGCGATGAACGAGGTGAAGGATAAAATCGAGGGGTTGGAGCTGGGGGTTGACGATTACATCACCAAACCCTTCAATTTCTCCGAAGTGCTCGCGCGCATCCGCGTCGTGCTGCGCAACCGCGAGCTCTCCCAGCAGCTCGCCCGGCGCGAGCTTCGCATCGGCGTGGTGGAATCGCTCAATAAATCGCTCATTTACTTCACGCAGCACATCAAGACCCCGATCTCGAAGCTCTTGAGCAAAGCGGAGAAGATCAAGGCGCCGGATTCCAAGGAAATCAAGGATCTGATCGAATTCATCAAATCGGAAAGCCGCGAAATCACCGCCACCCTCTCCGGTCTCGAGGACGAGATCAAGGAGCTGCAGGGCAAGGGGGACGACCTCAAGCGCGGCGATCTCACGGTCGAGGACCTGGAAGCCAAATTCCAGAAACATTTCCAGGACTGGAAGGAAAAAGAAAAGGATTTCGAGGGAGTCAAAAGGTGATCTCTCCCGAGGTGAAAAAAGTGCTGGAGCTCTTCCAGGAAGGCCGGAAGCTCTACAACCTGAGGCGGTTCGCCGAGGCAAAGGAATTTTTCAAAGAGGCGCTCGCCGTCAAGTCCAACGACGGTCCGTCGAAAGAGTTCATCGAGCGTTGCGACGTGTTCATCGCCAACCCGCCCCCCGAGGATTGGGACGGCGTCTACGACATGAAGACGAAATAAACCGGCGCCGCCCTCCCGGGTGCGGGGCCGCTGCAGTTTTTACATACGGACGGATATGGCTAAAATCACGGAACACTCACGGATCGAAGAAGCGACCACGCTCGGTCGAGAAACGAATTTTCAAGGAACGCTTCGTTTCACCGAATCGTTGCGCATCCTCGGGAGATTTTCGGGCGAAATCATTTCTCCCGGTCGGCTGGTGGTCGAGGAGGGGGCGGAGGTGAAGGCCTCCATCCGCGTCGGATCGGTCGTCGTCGGCGGCGTCATCCGCGGCAACATCACGGCCAAAAACAAGCTGGAGATGCTCGCCACCGGGAAGGTCATCGGCAATATCAGAACCGCCAAGCTGAAAATCGCGGACGGCGTCGTGTTCGAAGGCAAATGCGAAATGATCAAGGACCCCGACTCGATCGACATCTTCAGCGAGAGCGCGGAAAGCCTGAAAAAAAACATCGAGCAGGCGAACGCGCGCCCGGACAACCAGGCGGCCGCCGCCGACGGAACGTCCGCTTGACGAATGAGAGGTTTGCCTGATGCGCGCGCCGCGGCGGGGCGGATTTCATCGTCTCGCGGGCGCCGGGAGGAGAGCCGCCGTCGGAAACGCCGATCGGTTTTTTCCCCGGCGCGCGGACGGCGGTTTTTCGTCCGGGAGCGGAATACGAACGGCCGCCGTGAGCGACGGCGGGTCGTGTTGATGGAAAGTGAAGTCCCGGTATAAAGCGTACAATGTGGATGAAAGAAAAATCGCGGAACGGTATCGGCCGCCGGGTTGACATTCGTCTTGACTCCCGGACAATTTGGTGATATACTGTGGGTAAGAATAAATCAAATCCGGCAAACTTCTTTACGTGGCTCCATACACTATCTCAAATAAAAGTGATTTCCGGAGAGAGGCTACATGGAAACAACCAGCAAAAAACTCAACCCTGCATTGAATACGGAAAAACCGTCGTCTGAAGGAGCGGCTGTGGGCGAAAAAGAAAGAGGCGAACATACGAACTCCATTGAGAAGAACAAGAACGAGGGGAAACGGATCGTTCGAAGAAAAAAATTGAAGGTCGAGCTGATCAAGGACGGCGAGAACGGCCATGAAAAGGATTCCGGCGCCGACGTCTTTGGTGAGTACCACGACAATGGGAACGGGCGGACGAAGGACGCTCCACCCGCCGCCGGTCCGGCCTTCTCCGCCAATGGAACAGAGGTGAGCATGAAGAAAATTCCGGATGCAAAAAACAACGTCAGCCCGGTCAACAACGATCCGTACGCGTTCCCCACGAACGGTGACGGCGAACGGATCAACATCAACGACCTGTCCAAAAAAAACGTGGTTGAGCTCCGCGAGATCGCCCAGCGGCTCGAGGTGAACCAGGAGAATCTCATCAACCTGAAAAAGCAGGAGCTCATCTTCTCAATTCTCAAGGCGCACACGGAAAAAGGCGGCCTCATCTACGCCTTCGGGGCGCTTGAAATTCTCCCCGACGGGTACGGGTTCCTCCGTTCGCCCAATTACAGCTACCTGCCGGGACCGGACGATATCTACATCTCCCCGTCCCAAATCAGGCTTTTCAATCTGAAGACCGGCGACACGGTGGCCGGCCAGATCCGCCCGCCCAAGGAGGGCGAGCGCTTTTTCGCCATGCTGCGCGTGGAATCGGTCAATTTCGACGACCCGCAGGTGGCCCAGACGCGCATTCCCTTCGACAACCTGACCCCCCTCTATCCCGACGCGAAACTGCACCTGGAGACCAGCACCGACAACATCTCGAGCCGGCTCATCGACCTTTTCTGTCCGATCGGGAAGGGCCAGCGCGGTCTCGTCGTCTCCCCCCCGCGCACGGGCAAAACCATTCTCCTGCAGAAGATCGCCAATTCCATCACCACCAATCACCCCGAGGTGTTTCTCATCGTCCTGTTGATCGACGAGCGGCCCGAGGAAGTGACGGACATGCAGCGTAACGTCAAGGGCGAGGTGGTTTCCTCGACCTTCGACGAGCAGTCCACCCGCCACGTCCAGGTGGCGGAAATGGTCATCGAAAAGGCGAAGCGGCTGGTGGAGCACAAGCGCGACGTGGTGATCCTCCTCGATTCGATCACCCGCCTGGCGCGCGCCTACAATCAGACCGTACCCACCTCCGGCAAGATCCTTTCCGGCGGCGTCGATTCGAACGCCCTCCACAAGCCCAAGCGGTTTTTCGGCGCGGCCCGCAACATCGAGCACGGCGGCAGCCTCACCATCGTCGCCACCGCCCTCATCGAGACCGGCAGCCGCATGGACGAGGTCATCTTCGAGGAATTCAAGGGCACCGGCAACAGCGAAATCATTCTCGACCGGCGTCTCTCCGACCGGCGCCTCTTCCCGGCCATCAACATCAAGAAATCCGGCACCCGCAAGGAAGAGCTGCTCCTGTCGGAGGAAGAGCTCAACAAGATGTGGGTCCTGCGCAAGGTCATCAATCCCATGGACGACGTCGAAATCATCGAGCTCCTTATTGACAGGATGCGGAAAAGCAAGAATAATGAGTCCTTCCTGCGCTCGATGAATACATCGTCTGTGGCGGAAGGTTAACCGAAGGAGTCATGCATGAGGAAAGACATACATCCCGCCTATAAAATGGCCACCATTACCTGCGCCTGCGGCAATGAGATCAGAACGCGATCCACCGTGGAGAAGATCTCCGTTGAAATCTGTTCCGCCTGTCATCCCTTTTTCACCGGCAAGCAGAAGCTCGTGGACACGGCCGGGCGCATCGAACGGTTTAAGAAGAAGTACAAGATCAAGGAATAATTCCTTTTCATCCCGAATTTTTTTTAGTACTTTCCCAGGCAAAGAGAACCGCCATCGCGCCGCGGCATTGACGCTCGGCGCGGGTTGAGGAGGACGCATGAAGACCTACGCGTACGGGTTTCCCCGCCTTGGGAAAAACCGCGAGTACAAGAAAGCGCTCGAATCATTCTGGGGCGGAAAGACTCAAGCCGCCGACCTGCGGCGTTCTCTCGTCCGCATCGAGGAAGAGCGGCGCGAGGCGTATTCCGCGGTGGATCTCGCCCCGCAGGGGGAAACGTCCCTCTACGACCCCGTCGCGGACGCCGTCTTCATGTTCGGCGTGGAGCCCTGGACGGGCGAGGCGGGGTATTACGATTTCTGCCGCGGCCCTCACGCCGCCGCCATGACCAAGTATTTCAACACCAACTACCATTACCTTCGGCCGCGGATCGCCGCGCCGCGATTCTCCTTCGCCTGGGACAAATTCGAGTACCTGGGTTTGAAGCAACCGGCGCTCCTCAGCCTGGTCGGACCTTTCACCTTCCTGAAACTCTCCGCGCTCCTCGTTCCGCTGTCCGACTGCGTCGCGCCGCTCGCCGACGCCTACGCGGCGCTGTTCGAGCGCTACCCGGACGCCCTCTTTCAGCTCGAGGAACCCGCCTTCGTCCTGGAGCTCGACCGGGAGGAGACTGACGCCGCGCTCGCCCTCTATCGCCGCCTGGAGAAACAACTGTCCAGGATCATCTGCTTGACCTACTATGATTGCGTGGACGCGCCCGCGCTCCTCAGCCTCGGATTCAAAGCCTGGGGGCTGGATTTCGTGCACGGTCCGCGCAACCTGGAACATCTCGCCCGCCTGCCCGCCGGGACGGAGCTCATCGTCGGACTCATTGACGGCCGCAATGTGTTTCCGAAGGACGACGCGGCCGCGGCCCGGACCCTGGCGGCCGTCCGCGCCGCGTTTCCGGGCGACGTCCGGATCTCCAATGCCGCGCCGTTGTCCCACCTGCCGTACTCGACGCAAAACGAGAGCCGGCCTGAAATTCGGGAGAACTTTCGCTTCGCCCTCGAAAAGCTCGACGAGATCGCCGGGTACGCATCGGTCGACCCGGGCGCCCGCGCCGCCGCCGGAGAGGCGGCCGGACGAAAGGAATCGTTCTCGTTTCCGGACGCCGCGCGCGCCCCGTACGAGGAGAGGCGGCGACGGCAGCGCGACCTGGGCCTGCCGCTTTTTCCGACCACGACCATCGGCAGTTTTCCGCAATCGGACGAGGTGCGGAAGGCGAGGAACGAATTCCGCAAGGGCCGGACGAGCGCGGAGGAATTCACGCGTTTCATCAGGGACAAGATAGGCGAAGTGATCCGCTACCAGGAGGAGCGCGGCTTCGACGTGCTGGTGCACGGGGAGTTCGAGCGCACCGACATGGTCGAGTTTTTCGCGGAGAAGCTCGAGGGCGTGCTCACCACCGACTCGGGCTGGGTCATCTCCTACGGCAGCCGGGTCTACCGCCCGCCCATCATCAGGGGCGACGTCAAGCGAACCGGTCCCATGACGATCCCAGAAATCGCCTACGCCCAGAGCCTTACCCGCCGGCCGGTCAAGGGCATGCTCACCGGCCCGGTGACCATCATCGCCTGGAGCTACGTCAATCCCTACCTGCCGATCGAGCGGATCGCCTACGAGCTGGCCCGGGCCCTGAACGAGGAAGTGGGGGACTACCTGGCGGCCGGCATCCGGATCGTCCAGATCGACGAGCCGGCTTTCCGCGAGCGGGCGCCGGTGAAAAAGCGGGACTGGCCCGCCTACTTCGACTGGGCGGTCAAGGCCTTCCGCGTGGCGGCCCAGTCTTCTCCCGAGGCCCAAATCCACACCCACATGTGCTACTCCGCTTTCGACGAGATCATCGGCGAGATCGACAAGCTCGACGCCGACGTCATCAGCATCGAGGCGGCCCGGAGCGGGGGCCGGATCGTCGAGGCCTTCGAGTCGATCGGGTACGCGCGCGGCATCGGCATCGGCGTCTGGGACATCCATTCGCCGCAGGCTCCCGACAAGGAGCGGATGCGGGCGGTGATCGAGCGCGCCGTCGAAAAGCTCCCCCGGGAAAGCGTCTGGATCAACCCGGACTGCGGCCTCAAGACGAGAAAATGGGACGAGATCGGCGAACCGCTGGCCGCCATTCCCGAATTGGCGCGGGAATTGCGGGAAGAGCATAAAAATCCCTGAGGCGCGAAGGAGTCTCAGCCCGAGCGGCGTCTAGGAAAGATCTTCGGACAACAGATCCATATAAATGATATCGTACACTTTCCTTTCGATTTCGATCGCCCGCCGGCGCCGCCCTATCATCTTGAATCCCACTTTCTGGTAGCATGAAATCGCGCGTTCATTGAATTCGAACACCCGCAGCATGATATTCCGGATGTTCAGATAGTCGAAGGCGAAACGGGCGAGGAGACGAAGAGCCTCCGTTCCGAAGCCTTTCCCCCAATAGCTTTTGTCCCCGATGAAGATGCCGATTTCGCAGCGGCGATGCAAAAAATCGAGGTCGTGCAGGCCGACGCCGCCGATGAGGGCGTCGTTTCCGAGATCGTGGATACCGTAATTGTGGTCCTTCGATATTTTTTCCAGCGTCTCCCGCTCGTGTTTTTCATTGAGGGACCACGAAAAAGCGAGGAGGTTCCTGGTCACTTCCAGGTCGTTGAACCAGGCCGTGTAGAGAGAGACGTCGTTTTCGTCGATCGGCGCCAGGTAGCATTTTTCGCCTGTCAGCTTTTTATAATACATCCTTCCACCTTCGCGGCATCATGCGATCGGGCGTTTCATCGCCTTGGACAACACCTCGTTCAAAGACGTCCTTTGACGGCAATTTGTGAAAAGGAACGCTTCCGCCATCATTTTCTCGATCGCGTGCGGCGTCATGTCCTTGAAACGGCGGGCAAAAAGGGGCGAGAGGAAGCCCGCGGTCAGGGCGTAAAAACCCGTGTGGACGAGCCGCCATCGAAACTCCTTGAAATCCAACCCCGAGCCGGGCAGGGCTTCCGCGAGCCGGTCCACGTACGCCGCGAGGTCCCCGGCCAAGGGGCTCCGGCCGCGCGCGGTCCAGGCGTCGATGCCCAGGCGGCGCTTGGTCTCGCTGACGGGCGCGATCCGCTCCAGGTATTCGCATTCGGCCTGAGGCGCGACGAGGCCCATGACGTCGATGTCCTTATAGGTCCAGATCGTCCAGTGGTGGTCGTGCCGGGCGAAAACGTCGAGCTGATCCGCGAGCGCGTTCAGGCGCGCCCGGTCGGCGGGGGAGGGCGAGGCGAGCCCGCCGTCGTAGAGGGCGCCGAATTCGCCCACCCAGCCCGGCACGGACCGCGAGAGGATCCAGGCATTGCTCTTCCGGAAGGCGGCTTCGATGTTCGATTTGTCCCAGGGGACGCCCTCGATTTCGCCCGGATAGGTCTCCCCCTTGTGAGTGATGTCCAGGTAATTGTGGGAGGAGTACACGGTGTTGTCGTCGGCTGGTTCGCTGAACCCCTCGAACGTGCGGGCGTAATCGTTGCCGTCCAGGAAAATGATATGCCGGCGGTCGATCCGGCGCACGGCCTCGGTCCAATCGCGGTAGAGCCGGTTGATCGCGGCCGGATCCCGGACGTTCGGCTCGTTCAGGAAATTGTATCCCGCCACCGCGGGCTCGTCGCGGTAGCGGGAGGCGATGCGCTCCCAGAGGCCCTTCGCCCAGTCCTGCGCCGGGCGGGACAGCCAGAACACGCTGACGCCGTGAGGGTTATCGGAGTGCCAGCCCTCGTTCTGCCAGAGCGGGGCGGCGTGCAGATCGAGAATGACGTAGAGGCCGTGTTTTTTCGCCCAGGCGACGGCCGCGTCGAGGTAATGAAATCCGCCCTCGTCGTAAGCGCCGGCGGCGAACCGGTCGCCGGCCTTCCCGACGACCGCGAAATGCCGGCAGCCGAAGGGAACGCGCACCGCGGTGGCGCCCAGAGCGCTGAGGAATTCGAAATCGGCCTCGGTGACGAAGCTGTCGAGGAAGGAGCGGAAAAACGCCGCGGACCGCTCCCCGCCGAGCTCGGCCCGCACGGCGCCGCGGAGGTCGTCTTCCGCGCCGGGGTAGCCGGTGATGAAGTTTTCCATGTTGAGCCAGCCGCCCAGGCAGACACCGCGCAGCATGGTTTTTTCGCCCGTGCCGGTCAGGATTTCCTTCCCATTGACCCGCAGAAATTCCATACATCCTCCAACCTCGCAGAGCCGCCGCAAAACGGCCGCTCCGCCGTCATGATGCAAAACGCGCCGGGGATGCCGCAGAGAGCGGCGTGCCCGGCGGCGTTCGAATAATCGAAAGTCGAGGAGGCGCTGTGAACGCGGCCTGCCCGGAGGGCGGTCAGCCGCGTTTATCCTTCACCTGGACGGGGGACCCGGAGAGGGTGCCCAGGAGCTCCTTGAACGACCAGAAAACCTGTTTCTTTCCCGGATAGCTGATCTTCCAACTCGTGCCCGAACTGTCGACGATGCGGTTGACGGAGGGGATCTCCTTGGGGAGCTTGCCCGCGAACTCGTAATCGTCGGTATAAATCACGAACGTGAAGATCTTGTTGATCTCCGGCGAGGCGAGAAGCTTCGCCATGCGGATGCGGCGCACCTCCCGTTCCTTCCGGGCGAAATTCTTGTTGAGGATGCTCATCATGATGAAGGCGCGCAGGTGATCCTGGTTCTTGAGAAGGTCGAGGATTTTCTTCTTGGGCTCCACGAGAATGTAGATCCAGACGTTTTTTTTGGGGAATACGAGCACGTAGTCGAAAACGAGCTGTTTGTAGATGTCCTTCATGACCTCGGGGACGGGCTCCTTCTGCGTCACGTACCACCACCAGGGGATGATGGGGCGTTTGGGAGTGGACACGACCACTTTGCAGACCGAAAGATCCGGTTTGAACCGGCCGGCGGCGGGCAGCTTGCCCTTCCACTTCGAGGGGTGCAGCATCGAAATCTGTTCCATGGCGGCGACGTATCCGTCCGGATCGTCCCCCGACAGGTTGGCCATCAGGAACGCCTTCAGTTGCAGTAGATCCTTTTTCTCCATGTCTGCCTCCCCCGCTTGCGCGGTTTCTTTGAGGATAGTACAAATTTCTCCGCAATGCAATGCGCACTCCGGCCGGCCGGCGGTCGGTTATTTTTTCTTTTTCTTGAGATGGGCGGGCGTCATGCGGTTGACGGCCACCTTGAAGGCGAAGCGCATGATTTTTTCGGATGAAACGTCGGGCCCGAAGCGTTTTTTCATGATGAGGACGATGGCCTTGAGATCGATTTCACGCAGAACGAGGTAGATGAGGCGATCGCGTTCTTCGGGCGTCATGTCGTCGTAGGCGACCATGCGGTCAATGTACACCCGCCGGAGACGGAATGCAACCGCGGCCGGGCCTGCGTTTCCCTTTCGATTCAGCGCTCATGGCCTTTTCCCGCCCGGAAGACGATCCAACTTGACAACCGCCCATGCCGCAGCTACAGTTGATGGTATCGACCGTGCGGTCGAGGGGAGGTACATGACATGAAAGTGACGAAACTCGCACTGCTCGCCCTGGCCGGCCTGGCCCTGGCCGCGGCGGGTCCCGCGGTTTCCCGCCTGACGGCGGCGCCTGATCCCTCGGTGGCTTTCACCAGCCAGCGGGACGGCAATTTTGAAATCTACGTTATGAACGCCGACGGCTCGGGCCAGCGGCGGCTGACCGACAACCCGGCCGAGGACTCGTTTCCCGCCTGGTCGCCGGACGGGCAAAAGATCGCCTTCATGACCAACCGCGACGGTAATTACGAAATTTATACCATGAACGCCGACGGGACGGACCCGGTGCGGGTGACGTCGACCAAATTCAACAATTGGAATCCGGCCTGGTCGCCGGACGGCACCAAAATCGTTTTCGCCTCGAACCGCGACCGAAACTGGGAGATTTACACGATCAACGTCGACGGGACCCGACCCCGGCGCCTGACCACCACCTCGGCCGGGAATTATCACCCGGTGTGGTCGCCGGACGGCACAAAAATCGCCTTCGAGAGTTACCGGACCAGCAATTACGATATTTGGGTGATGGACACCTCGGGGGGCAGGCTCAAGCAACTCACCAAGGTCGCCGCCGCGGACCAGAATCCGGCCTGGTCGCCGGACGGCGGGAAAATCGCCTTCACCAGTTTCCGGGACGGCAACTATGAGATTTACGTGATGAACGCGGACGGTACGGACCAGAAGCGGCTCACGAAAAACACGGCCACGGACCGGCAGCCGGCCTGGTCACGCGACGGGAAAAAAATTTTTTACTCGACCAACATCGACGGTAATTTCGAAATATACTCGATGAACGCGGACGGCTCCGGCCAGACCCGCCTCACGGACGACGACGCCGCCGACGGATCGCCGACCGTGAAGTGACGGGGGACGTATCATTCCTAGTACTTATCATTGAAGCGCAGGACGAGGCCGACGTCGACGAACGGTTTGATGAGAAAACCGCCGAAATACGCGCTCGGCGAAACCATCGCGTCTTCATGGAGCCGCAGCCCGGCGTCGGCGCACAGGCTCAACGAGTCGCCCAGATTGACGTTGATTCCCAGCACCACGCCCGCGAACAGATCGAATTCGAAGAAATTGCTCATGGTTCCGTAGTAGGACGAGTTCGAGAACGACGGTTCGAACCCGAGGCCGATTCCGAGCTGCGGGCCGAACCAGACCCGCAGGGCTTCCTCCCTGACAATTGCGAAACCGAATGAATTGATGAAGTTGATTTGCCAGATGTCCATGGTGACGGTCTGGGCGAGGC
>CAZKOS010000003.1:0-11533 GCA_964554445.1 uncultured Spirochaetaceae bacterium
GGCCCATCGTTTTGGCCTCTTCGGCCGAGATCTCCAGGAGCTTCTTGCCCCGCTTCGAGGGGCCGATGGTGCCCACGGAGAGCGCGCCCTTCTTTTTGGGCAGGCTGCGCTCGATGTCGGCCTGCATTTCCTCCAGGTCGACCTTGAGCCGCTGCAGCACCTTGACGGCCATGCCTTCGCCGTCGCGGAGCAGAGCCAGGACCACGTGCTCGGGCAGGAGCTGGTCGGAATTGAAGCGCTTGGCTTCCTCGTGGGAAAGGATGGTGAGTATTCGTCTCGCCCTTTCCGTCAAACCCTTGAACATCATTCACCTCCGGGCGTCTGGACGCCCTCCAGGCGTTCGCGTATCAGCTTCGCCCTAGTATAATCTATTAGCTTCGTGTCGATTTCGTCAATATTGTCCAGCAGCGACTGGATGTGGTACTTCTGGCAGAGGAACAGGAGCGAGGTCACGCTCTCGAGGGAAACGCCCGCCAGGAGGCCCAGGGAAAGCCCGAGCCGGACGAGCGAGAGCAGGTTCATGGCCTCTTTGGAACCGATGCTTCGGGCGTAGAGGAGCGTGCCCAGCGCGCGGAAGATCTTGTCCTTGACCGCGATGGGCTCGCGCTCCAGGATCTCGTCGCGCGCCCTGCGTTCGTACTGCACGATCTGCAGCACGATCTCCTCCAGGTTGTCCATGATTTCCTTTTCCGTCAGGCCGATGGAGATCTGGTTTGAAACCTGGTAGATGTCGCCCAGGGATTCCTCGCTGTCGGAAAAGAAGCCCTTGATGGAAAGCCCGAAGGAGGCGATGGTCTTGACGGCCTTGTTGATGAGCGAGGTGAAGACGAGCGCCGGCAGGTGGAGCATGAACGAGACCCTGATCTGCGTCCCCACGTTCGACAGGAACGGCGACAGATAGCCGAGCTCGAGCGTGGCGGCGAAATCGAGGTGCTCTTCGAGCAGGGTGTCGAGCTCGTCCACCGACGAGTAGGCGCGCGCCAGGTCGAAGCCCGGGCGGAGGGCGACCAGCTTCAGGTGGTCGCTCTCGTTCACCAGGAGCGAAACCGAACCGTCGGGCGAGAGCGCGAGCGCCTTGTTCTGCTGGAGCGAAAAGTCCTGCGAAATGACGTTCCGCTCCAGGAGCAGCTTGCGCTCGAGGGCGTTCATGGCGTCGAGCTGGAAGACGGCGAGCGAGGAGGGCCCGGGGATTTTTTCCAGGGCGCTGACGACCTGCCGCTTGGTTTTCTCCTCCTCCTCCGGGCTCATTTGGAAGGGAAAGGAGAAGCCGACCAGGTTCCGCCCCAGGCGGGCGCGGCTGGAGATGACGACGTCCTGGTTCGGGCCCTGCTGCGTGAACCAGAAGGCCTTTTTTTCGAAATCAAACCGACGCTTCATCGCTTCCCTCTCCCAGCCGGGCGATCATTTCCTTGATGCGGTCGCGCAGGGAGGCCGCCTGCTCGTAATCCTCCAGGGCGATGGCCGTTTTCAACTCTTCTTTCATGGCCTCCAGGCCGTCGATCGAGGTCTGCTTGGTCCTCATTTTTCCGGGCAGTTTCCCCTTGTGCTGTATTTTCCCGTACATTTTATAAAGAAAATCCCTCACCGGCTTGGCGAAAGTGGTATAGCATTCGCTGCAGCCCAACTTGCCGAGTTTTTTGAACTTATTGAGCGTGAAGCCGCAGGCCGGGCATTCCGCCGCCGCGGTGCCGCTTTTTTTCATGATGGACTTGGTGTCCACCAGGCCGGTGAGCAGCTGGGAGATGGAGAAATCGATCGAGTTCTCGTTCTTCGTGATCCCGCGCAGACGGGCGCATTTTTCGCACAAGTGCAGCTCTATCTCGTCCTTGCCGATAACCTGCTTGATGTGAAAAACCGCCTCGTTGGCGGAACAAATCTCGCACAGCATGATTTCATCCTATCAAGTAAAGTATATACAACCCCGGGGCAAATTCCCCTTAAAACCGACTAAAAAAACGAGACGATTCTTGGCTTACGTCAAAGTCTACTCGTCTTTTCGCTGCAGTGCAACTCATGGTATTCAATCGGCTGGTATTGAATGAGGCGCCTGTAATATACACATGAATTTCGATTTCGTGAACAGCTCAATTCCGAAGAGGACACGGAGATCACGGAGACAACGGAGAAAAGAGAAGAAAAGCAACGAAAAAATCTATAAAAAAAACCAGAAAAACTGATTTCATTTGCTTTTCCCTCTCTGTGTCCTCCTCCTCTCTCCGTGTGCTCCGTGTCCTCTTTCTATGGCTCGCATTAGTGTTTCCGGATCACCTCCAACGGCTTGATCCGGCCCGCCATGGAGGCGGGGAAAATGGAGAAAAAGACGGACAGGCCGACGGTGAATAGGCTGATGCCCATGACTTCCCAAAAACTGATCCGGATGGGGATGACCGCAAGGTAATACTCGGGATTGAGCACCTGCACCCGCTCCACCGGAATCGGTCCCGCGAAGGGAGAGGCGATCAGGCTCGCGAGCCGGTTGCCGGCCGTCAAAACTGTGTCGATCCCCTGGAAAATTTCGTTGATGTTGACGGCGATGAGGAGACCCGCGCCCACCCCGATCGCGGTGCTCAACAGCCCGGCGAGCAGCCCGACGCAGAGGAACGAGAAGGTGATCGAGCCGGGAGAGGCGCCGAGACTCTTGAGGATGCCGATCTCCTGCAGCCGGTCGAGGTACATCATGATCATCGAGGAGATGATGTTGAAGGCGGCCACCACCACGATGAGGAGCATGATGAAGAGCAGCAGCACCTTGGTGCTCTCGTAGGCGGAGTAATAGTTTCCGTTCATCTCCTGCCAGGTGAGGAGGCGCCAGAACACCGCGTCCGGATCGATGAAGTGCTCCCAGTGCGCCGCCTGCTTGTTGATGTTCGTGTAGGGATCGGCGACCTTCAGCTTGATGAAGGTGTAGGAATTATCGGGAGAAAGATCGCGCCGCCCGTCGGCATAGGAAATGAAAACCGTGCTCTTGTCCAGCTCCTGGTAACCGATGGAATAGATGCCCGTGATCCGGAACCGGTTGGGCCGGGCCTGGATGACGGTTTCCTTCCCCTCCCTTTTGGTGCGGTGCGTGAATACCGTCACCGCTTGCCCGACGGTGAGGTGGAATTCATCCGCCAGGGCCTTGCCGATGACGATCGAATTTTTCTTCGAAAGATCGAAGGAGCCGGAGGTGAGTTTCGTGAAGCGGGCGAAACCGTGATCGTCGCGGTAGAGACCGGGGTCGACGCCCCGGATGTTCACGAAGGAGCGCTTGCCGTCGGCGAAGAGGAGCCCACCGCCCTGGACCTCGAGGGAGGCGTAGACGATGCCGGGGGCCTTTTTCAAGGCCGGCAGCCGCTCCGTGACGGCGTTGATATCATACTGGTCGGAAAGCGTCATGCGCAGGTGGCCCGTGTCGAATTCGATGAACCGCTGGGTGATGCCTTCGATCATGCCGTTGGACACCGTCAGAATCACGATCACCGGGATCAGGCTCAGGGCGATGCTGACGATCGGCAGGAGCAGATGCGAGCGGCGCCTGTCGTCCGCGCGTTTGCGGCCGGCGAAATTCCTGAGTCCGTAGTAGAGGGAAACGCGGAGGTTCATAGGTCGCGCAGCACCCCGTGTTCCAGGACGTAGCTCCGGTCGGCTTTGTCCCTGATGGAGCGGTCGTGGGTGACCATGATCATCGTTTTCTTCATTTTCCGGACCAGATCGAAGAGGAGGGCGAGCACGACCGAGGCGTTCCGTTCGTCCAGGTTGCCGGTCGGCTCGTCGGCCAGGATGACCTCCGGCGAGTTGATGAGCGCCCTGGCCACGGCCGCCCGCTGGCGCTCGCCGCCCGAGAGCTCGGACGGGGAGTGGTCGCTCCGGTGGGCGAGCCCGACCTCGGCGATGAGGAGAGCCGCCTCGCGGCGGGCCTCGGCGGCCGGGCGGCCGGCGATGAGCGCCGGCATCATCACGTTCTCGAGCGCGGTGAAATCCTTGAGCAGGTAATGGAACTGGAAGATGAAGCCGATGACCGCGTTGCGGTAGCCCGACAGGTGGCGTTCCCGGACGGCGCTGATCCGGTTCCCGGACACCTCGATGACGCCCGCGGTGGGCTCGTCGAGGCCGCCGATCAGGTTGAGGAGCGTGCTCTTGCCCGACCCGGATTCCCCGAGCACGAGGATTGTCGTTCCCTCGCGCACCCGGAGGTTGACGTCTTCGAGCACGACCACGTCCTCGGGTCCCATGCGGTAGACTTTTTTGAGCCCGCTCACCGCCACGATGTCCCGGACGGAGCGGACGGCGTCATTCGTCATGGAGCACCTCCGACGGTTTGACTTCGGAAATCTTCAGCGATGCCAGGAAGGCGGCC
Organism: uncultured Spirochaetaceae bacterium; assembly: GCA_964554445.1. GTDB lineage: Bacteria > Spirochaetota > Spirochaetia > SZUA-6 > RPPD01 > JAFGSW01. The sequence goes on from CAZKOS010000003.1 coordinate 4,340, forward strand.
CCGACGGCCGACAGGACGGCGAACAGGAACATGAACAATACCTCCTCGAAAATAACCACGCTCGGCACCTCGCGGAAATAGAAGATGCGGGGCGAAAAGGGCGATTCGACGTAGCCCAGGTGCACGGAAAGGCCGAACGCGGAAAGCGCCCGCTCGACGACCTGGATAACCGCGTTGGCGGCGTCGGTGACGAGGCTGAACACGGAATTGATGTTGGTGGCGACGAGCAGGCCCAGGAGAATGCCGATCACCCCGCCCGAGAGGCCGATGAGCAGTCCCTCGAACATGAAAATCGTGCGGATCTGGGCGGGCGATGCCCCCGTGGCCTTGAGGAGCGCGATCTCCTCGAATTTCTCATACACCACGCGGCGCAGCGAATTGTAAATCATGAAACCGACGACGATGAAGATCAGTCCGACCAGGAGCAGCATGATGTTTTTTTCCATGAGGAGGGCGCCGAAATAGCTCCGGTTGAAATCGCGCCAGGTCTTGACCGTGACGCCCGTTCCCCCCACGAGCCGTTCGACGAGCCCCTTGACGAAGAGGTCCTGGAACCGGTCCTTGAGCTTGATGCCGTAATAGAGCGGGACGGCGACGCCGGGGGCGACGAGCGGCTCCGAGCTCGCGAGGGACATGAAGAGGTACGACTGGTCGATGTCGCGGTATCCGCTCTTGAAGATGCTCGAGATCCGGTACCGCCGGCTCATGGCCTCGCCCCCCAGGGAACCGCCGCTTAATGAAATCTGGTCGACGGAAGTGATGACGATGTCGGATCCCTCCCGGACGCCCAGGTACTGGGCGAGGAGGTATCCCACCATGACCGTGCCGGGCGACCGGATGTCGAAATCGGACTTCATGAGGGAGAGCTCGTTTTTGCCGTATTTCAGGCCGAAGAGGTGGCGGATGAAGCTCGTGTCCTTGAGGGCGGCGGCCGGATCGACCGCCCGGACCATGCCCGGGGTGGTCTCGGAATGACCGTCGGCCCGGTCGAAGATGACCTGGAATTCGCGGAACGGCACCACCGCCGCCACTTCGGGCAGGGCGGCGATCCGCCGGAGCGTGTCCGGAGCGAGCGGCTCCCCGCCGGGCGATTCGATCTGCAGATGATAGGAGGAGAGCTCGAGGAGGTTGTTGATGTAATTCAGCTGGAAGCCGTTCATGACGCCGATGACGGTGGTCAGGGTCATGAGGCCGAGCACCAGGCCGAAGATCGAAAGGAGGGTCAGGGCGAAACCCTTGCTGCGGCGGAGGGCCTTGAAATAGCGCATTGCGGTGAACGCGATGAAGTACTGCTTCACGTCAATATTCCTTCGTCCGGACGACCTTGCCGTCCTGGATGAATTCCTCCTTGACTTTTTTCTGCTTGTGGTAAAATACCCGGATGATGACCGCCTCGTCGCGGAAGATTTCCTCGTACCGGGAATCCGCGTCCGTGTAGGTGGTGCGCATCTCGAGAAGCCCGCGGCGGTAATAATCCTCGTGGGCGAGGCTGCCGTCGGCATTGTAATAATATTTCCACTCTTCGACGCCGATGCCGCTCTTCTTGCGCATCGTCTTCTTCCGGTCGCCCTCGTAGGTGTAGGTGATCTCGGCGGCCTCGCCCGAGGCGCCGGTCGTCGTCTCCGAAACCACGTTGCCGTCGGCGTCGAACGTCCGGTCGGTCTTCGTTTTGGTCGAAAGATTCTTCTCCGTTTCCTTCACCAGTTTCCCCGACTGCTTGTCGTACGTGTAATCCTTCACGCTGAGCAGTTCGTCCTTGTTCCACTCCTCGCGATGGAGCGGCTGGCCGTTTTCGTTGTTGACGGTTTCGACGATCCGCCCTTCGTGGTATTCCCACTCCCCGACCAGAATCCCCTCGGCGTAGGTGAAATGGATGACGGCCACCGTGTTGTCGGGAAAGACGCGGCGCATGCTCCGCAGGCGGCCGGCGGGCGAGAGCTCGTATTCGTCGGTGTAGAGACGCTCGTCCCTGGCGTTCACGGTGTCCACGAAATCGAGGCCGCGCGCCGAATAGGCGTACGTTTTCTTCCGGGCGAGCGCGCCCTTTTCATAGAGATATTCGATTTTCAACCGGCCCTTGTTGTCGAAAACGACGTGCGAGACGAGCACCTTGTCCTCATAGTCGAATTCCTCGGTTTTGGCGCCGTGCTCGTCGTAGAGCGTCTCCCAGCGTTTCCATTCCTTGTCGGAATGGAGGAGGATCCTCGTTTCCTTGTTTCCGTCGCGCTTCACCGACAGCACGTACTCGAAGTCGTGCACCCGGTAGCGATCGATCGGCTCCAGGGAGACGCCCACCCAATCCGAGCGATAATACACCGTGTCCGCGAAAAGCGGCGGGAGGGCGAGGAACAGCATGAATGAAAAAACGATGGTTCTCATGTTTCGTCGAACAGCGATGCGAGATACTCCTCCGTCCGGAACGGCTCCAGATCCTCGAGCCGCTCGCCCTTTCCGATGAAGGATACGGGCAGCCCCAATTCCTTGCCGATGGCCGCCGCGATGCCGCCCTTGGCCGTGGAATCGAATTTGGCCAGGACGATGGAATCGACGCCGGGCGCGGCCTTGAAGACTTCCGCCTGGCGCAGGGCGTTCTGGCCGGTGGTGGCGTCGATCACCAGCATTCTGTGATACAGTCCGGCCGGGTCGCGCCGGGTGGACGCGATCCGGTCGATTTTCTCCAGTTCCCTCACCAGTTGCTCCTTGTTGTGCATCCGGCCGGACGTGTCGATGAGCAGGAGCCGGGCCCGTTTGCTCTTGGCGCTTTCCAGGGCGTCGAACACCACCGCCCCGGGATCGGCGCCGTGAGCCTGGCGGACGACCTTCAGGCCCAGGCGTTCGCCCCAGAGGGCCAGCTGGTCCGCGGCCGCGGCGCGGAAGGTGTCGGCCGCCGCCAGGACGATCTCGTCGAGCCCGTGCCGCTCGCGGTAGTGGGAGGCGAGCTTGGCGATGGTCGTCGTCTTCCCCACCCCATTGACGCCGAGCACGAGCACGACGTTCAGGGCGTTCTTCACCGGGACCACGTCGGCCGCGGAGATCCAGGGGCGAATCAGGTCCTTGCAGATCGCGACCGGATCCTTCTCCCCGGGCGCGCGCCGCTCGCGCGTTTCGCGCTTCACGTCGGCGACGAGCGCGGCGGCGACCGCGGCGCCGACGTCGGCCTCGATGAGGAGATCGAGGAGGTCGTCGAAGAGGGCGTCGCTGTCGGGCCGGCGGAAAAGAGCGCGCAATCGCCCGCCCAGGCTGAATTTTTTCACGGACACGTGCTCCTTCATGCGGCGCCGCCGTCAGCCGACGGTCTGGTCGCGGCTGTTGAGATACTGGAAGAGGTCGTAGAACATGTTGACGAACAGCGCGCCGGTGACGAATAGAGTGAAAATGTAGGACGCGCGGAAAAAATCGTATTCGCCGACCTTGCTCGCGTTGAAGTAGTCGTTCATCATTGAATAGCTGAAGACCGGGAACGGAACCGAAAGAACGAAGGCCGCCAACGACGTGTAGTACCGCCAGCGCTTGGACGATTTGAGGGCGTCGTAATCGATGACCGCCTTGACCAAAGCGATATTGAACGAAGAGGGGGAGGACGGGCCGACCCGCTCGTAGACGTTCTGGAAACCCGCGAGCCTGATCTCGAGACGGGTGAGGATGGAAGGCATTTCGGTGACGAGCGGCGTTTTTCCTATCCAGAGGGAATTGAGATAGACATTGGCCGACGGCGGTACGGTGTTGACCAGGAGAAAATTCTCCTCGCTTTTTTCCAGTTTGTACTGCAGCGTCTTCCGTTCCAGGTTCGCGACGTCGACCTTCACCTGCAGGCTCTTGTAGCCGGGGGATTCGATGTCGAGCGTGACCTCGCCCGGCTTCATGTCCGGTATTTCGACCGTTCCCATGCCCGCCAGCTCGCCGTTGATCTTGATGAACGAAAACGTCGGCTCGACGTCGACGAGGAAGTCCGCCCACTCGCGTCCCACGACCGCGGTGATCAGGTCGGGAACGGACTTTTCGAGGGAGTCGAACAGCTCCTGCGGTTTCCCCGCTTCCTTGAAGATGAAGACGTTCTTTTCCATGATCCGGTCGAAAAGGTACAGCTCGCAGTACAGGTACCCTTGAATTTCCTCGACCGTTCCCCAGAGCAGCGCGTCGACGTCGATTTCATCGCAATATTGGAGGGCGGAGAAGGGAGGCGCCGGAAAGAGCCGGCCGTTCTGGTCCTTGAAGACGACCGGTTTTACGTCCGCGACGTCGACTTTTCCGACGTCCAGCTCGCGTAAAAACGAAATGCGTTCCCTGATCTGCTCGCTCGACGTGAGGTAATCCTCATTGATTTTTCTTTTCTGGAATTCTTTCGTTTCGGCGAAGAGCGCCTCGTCCCTCGTTTTCTGCAGGGCGAGAAGCCGGTCGATTTGTTTTTTCAGCTCGGCATTGACGATGATCGACTTCAGGGACAGGAGCTCCTCCCCGTCCAGATGGTGGGAGCGGAATTGAAGGATTTTTTCGCGCAGCTGGAGCGGGAAACTGGAGGCCAGGTACATGTTTTCCCGGCTCACGTTGATCGTTCTGAACTGGCAGACGCCGAGGGTCCAATTCGGGTGGGAGTCCGTCGGCAGCGCGGTCACGTCCGTCTGCTGGGCCTGCAGCGGCAGGGCGGCCGTGACGGCGAAGGAGAGGCCCGCGATGAGCCGCGCGGAGGGAGAGGACGCGTTCACGACGACTGCCCCTTGATCCAGACGGAATGCAGGTAGGCTTCAATGAAGGGATCGATTTTACCGTCCATCACCGCCTGGATATTGCCCGTCTCGTGTTTTGTCCGGTGGTCTTTCACCAGGTTGTAGGGCTGGAAGACGTAGGAACGAATCTGGTTTCCCCACGAGATGTCCTTTTTCTCGCTCTCGACCTTCTTTTTCTCCTCGTCCTGCTGGTCCTTGTAGAATTCGTAGAGGCGGGAGCGGAGAACCTTCATGGCGGTGGCCTTGTTCGAGAATTGGCTGCGTTCGTTCTGGCATTGCACGACGAGGCCGGTGGGGAAATGGGTGATGCGCACGGCGGAATCGGTTTTGTTCACTTTCTGGCCGCCGGCGCCGCCCGCGCGGTAGGTGTCGATGCGGATGTCCTCGGGCTTGATGTCGATTTCGATCTGCTCGTCCAGCACCGGCGAGGCGAAGACCGAGGCGAACGAGGTGTGCCGCCTTTTATTGGCGTCGAAAGGCGAGATGCGCACGAGGCGATGGATGCCCGTCTCCGATTTGAGAAACCCGTAGGCGTAATCGCCGTCCACCTGCAGGGTCACGGACTTGACGCCGCCTTCCGCTTCCTGGATGTCGATGAGGGTGATCTTGTACGCGTGTTGCTCGCACCAGCGCGTATACATGCGCAGAAGCATGCTCACCCAGTCGCAGGCCTCGGTGCCGCCGGCGCCCGAGTGAATGCTCAAGAACGCCGGGGCGGGGTCGTGCGGACCGCCCAGGAATTCCACCACCCGGGCTTTTTCGTATTCGGTTTCCAGGTTCTCGAACTGGGCGCGGATGTCGGATTCCAGGTCGGTTTCTTCCTCGGCCACGGCGAGCTCCACGAGCTCCTTGAGTTGGCGGTAATCCTTGAGGATCGACTCCCACGCCTGCAGACGCCGCGACTGCTGTTTCAGGCGGGAAAGAACGCTTTCGGCGTTGTCGCGATTTTTCCAAAAATCCTGTTGGAGGGTTTCCCGTTCGAGCGAGGAAATGACGGTTTTCAGTTTTTCCGGGTCAAAGGCCCCTCCAGGTTTTTTCCAGTTCGTCGCCCAGAGCGGTCAATTTAGGCTGTACATCCTCGAGCATGGGTTTTCTCCCGACGGAAAGCGAATTCGACCGGGCGCCCTCAGGCGCGGACGATCAGTTTTCGCCATTTCTTGTCTTTCATGGTGCTGATCTGAAGCGTATTCTCGAGCGGATATTGATACAGGCGGACCGCGTCGTAAGAATCCGTCAGCCGGTCGATATCCCTCTTGAGCCGCTTCAGGTATTCGTCATTGATGGACGTATGTTCGTAGACGCGGGCCTGGATCTTGGTAAATCCGTACTGCTTGAGCAGGGCCGCCACGGCCTGTTCGTGATCGCTTGAGGACAGATCACAGCACACGGATACGAACATGTACTTGAATTTATAGATATCGTTTGAACGTGTCAAACCCCGTTCCGCTCCGGAAGAAACGGCGAATTGGGGAATCAATCCGTCGCGGATTCCTCTTCTTTACAAGACTGGCAAGAATCGCGGGGGGAGGCTCATTTCTCCCCGAAGAGCTCGTCGAAGGAAGGAACGTAATTGGGATCTTTTTTTTTGGCATCCGCGGCTTGGGACGCGGCCGTGGTCCGGGCGGCGGCTTCCGCGGCGTCCAATTTGGCCTTTGTCCTGTCGTAGATGTCTTCCAGGTTTTTTCCGCCGAACAATTTCCGCAGATCGCCGGCGACGCTGAAAGCCAGGTTTTCCCGTTTCTGCTTGTCTTTTTCCCGCCAGATGCTTTTCAGGGCCGCCCCGAACAGGCTCTCCAGATCGGTCGGCGTGCCGGTTATTTTCGGCAGGCCCTGTTTCTCGAGGAACGAGTTCAATCTGGCGACGATCTGTTCGAAATTGGCCATCAGCGGCTCCAGCGAAAAACGATAGTGGGCAATGCGCGATTCGAACGCGCGGCCTTTGGCTCCGGAGGCCAACGCTCTATCCAGCTGAGCTAATTGCCCTAACAGGCTTCTTAAAAACCGAAAGCGGTTTTTAAAAGCTTCCAAAGCGATACTAACAATAGTGATTTACGTGGATAAAGTCAACGTCCTTGACACGGCGAGCGAGCCCGCTATAATGCACTCCACCGTATGGTGTTCAACAGAAAAAGCCTTGCTCCGTTCCTCGGGTTGTTGTTGCTGGGTGCCCTGGCGGGCAGCCTGGCCTGGGAAATCGTCGAACGGATCATCAATGTCGCCGGGACGTCGCTTTCCCTGTCGCTGACCGCGCCCCTCTCCCTCGATCTGCACGTGATCGCGATTGCCTTCCGCCCGAATATCGGCACCTTGCTCGGGGCCGGGGCGGGCAGCGCGCTTTTTTTCATTTTGTGAAAAGCGATCGGGACCGATGGAAAGGAGCCTGCGGGGAATGGAAACCGTCATTCTGGCCTCGGCGTCTCCCCGCCGGAGCGAGCTGCTTTCACGCGTCGGGATACCCTTCCGGACGGTA
>CAZKOS010000003.1:11633-13298 GCA_964554445.1 uncultured Spirochaetaceae bacterium
CGTCTGCTTTCGGGAAAGGTCCACCGGGTCCATACGGGTCTCGCGCTTCTTCCCGATCCCGGTAAAAGGATCGTCGTCCGATCATGTACGACCGAAGTGAAATTTCAGGATTTCAGCGCGTCCGAGCTCGATTTTTATCTTCGTTCCGGTGAGTGGTCCGGGGCCGCCGGTGCCTATCGCATCCAGGAACGGGGGGGACTGTTCGTCCAATGGGTGCGCGGCTCGTACAGTAATGTGGTCGGGTTGCCTTTGGAAACGCTCTATCTCATGCTGAAAGATGCGGGGTATGTCTTTGAGTACCCAGACTCGATTCCACGCTGATTGTTTTGAGCGCAATATGGAAAAAGACATTATAATTTAATGATTTTTTATGCTCCGGATCGTCGGGAAGACGGATTTTTATGCCCGTATAGCTGCGTTTTTTCGGGTATTTCCGATCATTAATGTTTGTCATCCCGAGACTTAAGCAAATCTCGGGACGACAAATCAAAAAACGATTGAGTATCCCTCTGTGAAAGCCGATGAAAATACCGCTGGTTTTCCACAGGGCGGAAACCACGGTTCATGCAGCAGCCCGTTGGGGGTATGGACAGGAAAGGACGAATTGGTTATATTGGGAGACAATATTGCCGGAAGACGGCGATTATTTTGCCAATGGTTTTGAAAAATAATGGTATATTCGGATAAATGGTAGCTTATTGCGGCGACTTCTTAACAACCGCTGGTTTTGAGGTCGCGACAAACACCGAAGATTGAACCAATTTCTCAACGGTCATGAACGTGGTGAATGATCATTTTTCGGTGAAGGCGGTGGGGGCGATCCACCGGGCCGGAGCGTTTTGAGACGGCCCCTGGCGGACGCCTTACTACACAAGCGAAGCGCATGCCGCAGGCAGCGGTTGCTTCGCCGAGGAGGACAGTGTGGCAGTCGTCACCATGAAGAACCTGTTGGAGGCCGGAGTCCATTTCGGCCACCAGACCAAGCGCTGGGATCCGCGCATGAAACGTTTCATTTTCGCCGAGAGAAACGGGATCCACATCATCGACCTGCAGAAAACCATCAACTCCATCAAGGACGCCTACGAGGCGGTCAGAAAGACGGTGCACGCGAACAAATCCGTGCTGTTCGTGGGCACGAAAAAGCAGGCGCAGCAGGCGATCGAACGCGAGGCCAAGCGGTGCGGCATGTATTACGTCAACAACCGCTGGCTGGGCGGCATGCTCACCAACTTTTTCACCATAAAAAAATCCATTCTCCGGCTCAAGAAGATAGATAAAATGGAAGTGGACGGCACGTACGAGAACCTGACGAAGAAGGAAATCGCGCGGCTCAACAAGGAAAAGGTGAAGCTGGAAAAGAACCTGGGCGGGATCAAGGAAATGAAGGATATCCCCGGGATCGTTTTCGTCATCGACACGAAAAAGGAAACGAACGCGGTGGAAGAGGCCAAGAAAATGGAAATCCCGATCGTCGCGGTCGTCGACACCAACTGCAATCCGCAGGGGATCGATTTCCCGATTCCCGGGAACGACGACGCCATCCGCGCCATCACCCTCTTCACCCAGATCATCGCCAATGCCGTGGTCGAAGCCGAGAACGAGGCGGGTCTGGAAGTGATCGAGTCGCTCCAGGATGAAGAAACGCCCGATGCCGAGGCGCAGCCG
>CAZKOS010000003.1:13398-70119 GCA_964554445.1 uncultured Spirochaetaceae bacterium
CCGCGTTCGAGGCGGGCGACGCCATTCCCGAAGAGGAGCCGCAGGAGAAACCGGCGGTGGAGGAGGAGTACTCCGACTACCTGGTCAAGGAAGAGGAAGCGCCCGAAAACGCCGGGGAGCAGGAAAAGGCGACTTCGACCGAACCGGAAGCTGCGGCGGACGCCGAACAGACGCCGGTCGAGTAACGGCGCGCCGAAATCCGCCGCTCTCGTGCGGCGCATTGCTTATCTTGAGATCGGATCATCGTCATCCAGAAGGAGTATCGTGTGGAAATAGCAGCGATTGAAGTGAAAAAATTAAGGGATAAAACAGGAGCGGGCATGATGGATTGCAAACGCGCGCTCCAGGAGGCGCAGGGCGACGCCGCGCGCGCGTTGAAAATACTCAAGGAACTCGGATTGGCCGCCGCCGCGAAACGGGCGGACCGGGCCACCAAGGAAGGCCGCGTGTTCGCCGCCGTAACGCCCGCCGTCGCCGGCTGTATCGAGGTTTCCTGCGAGACGGATTTCGTCGCCAAGAACACGGATTTCAAGGGGCTCGGGGCGACCCTGGCTGATTACATCGTCAAGAACAAGCCGAAGGAGATCGATGCGGCCATGAACGAGGCGGTGGCCGGGACCATCGGCAAAATCAAGGAAAACATCACCATCCGCCGGTTCAAGACCATCGAAGCCGGCGCCCGCGAATTCTTCACCGAATACATTCACGGCGAAGGCAAGATCGGCGTCATCGTGAAAATGAGCGTCGAGAAGGACGAAGCCCTGCACAACCCGGCGGTCAAGGAGCTCGCCTTCAACCTCGCCCTTCACATTGCCGCCTTCGCGCCCCGCTTCATCGCGGAAGAGAACGTGTCGCCCGAATTCAAGAAGGAACAGGAAGAAATCGCGCTCAAGCAGGCGGAACAACTCGGCAAACCGGAAAACGTCACCAAGGGCATCGCCCAGGGCAAGGTGAAAAAAATTCTGGCCGAAGTCTGTCTTCTCGAACAGGGATTCGTCAAGGACGAAAAGCTTTCCGTCAAGAAAGTTCTCGAGGAAGTCGGCAAAGCCGCCGGCGCGAAGCTGGCCGTCACTGATTACATCTACTTCAAAACGGGCGAGGAACTGGAATGACAGCGCGGCGCTCCGTCGCCGCCTTTCGGCTTGTGGCCTGATGCAAGGAGGAAACGTATGGTCGAAGAGGTGAAGAAGAGATCGGAAGAAAAAATGAAGAAGGCGATCGCCGCGCTCCACCAGGAATTCAACACCCTGCGCACGGGACGCGCTTCCGCCAGTCTTTTCGACGCGATCAAGGTCGACTATTACGGCCAGAAAACACCGTTGAACCAGGTGGCGACGATTTCGGTCCCCGAAGCCCGCCTCGTGGTCATCCAACCGTGGGACAAATCGGTATTGTCGGAGATCGAAAAAGCGATCCAGAAATCCGAGCTCTCGATCAATCCCAACAACGACGGCAAGGTGGTGCGGATCAGCATCCCGCCCTTGACCGAGGAACGCCGCAAGGAGCTCGTCAAACTCGCCAAAGCCAAGGCGGAGCAATCCCGGGTGACGGTCCGCAATGTCAGGCGGGACGCGAACGAGGAATACAAGGACCTGCAGAAGGATTCGAAAATAAGCGAGGACGAATCGAAGCGCGGCGTCGAAGAGATTCAAAAATTGACGGACAAATACATCGAAGAAATCAACCATGTGCTGGAAGCCAAGGAGAAGGAGATTCTCGAGGTCTAAAGATCCGCCGCGGCAACCTTCGCTTTCCCCCGAGTCGGGCGCCGGTCGCAGAAAAGAAATAATAGAGCGCATGAAAAAGAAAATGGAAGGAAAGCGATCGGGCGATTCGGAACTCCTCCCCCGTCACGTGGGGATCATCATGGACGGCAATGGGCGCTGGGCGAAACAACGGGGCAAGCCGCGCTCAGCCGGACATAAGGAGGGGCTGGAAGCCGCCAAGCGCGTCGTAAAGGAAGCCGCCGAACTCGGACTGCGCTACCTTTCGGTGTTCGCTTTTTCGACGGAAAACTGGAATCGCGCTGAAAAAGAAGTCAGCTATCTCATGTTCCTGGTGAAGAAGTACCTGCGCGCCGAATACGAGTTCTATAAAGCCAACAGCATCCGGCTCGTGTATTCCGGCGATCTGGCCGGCCTGCGGCGGGACATCGCCGCCGACATCCGGGCCGCCACCGAGGAAACGGCGCATTTTCGCGGCCTGACGCTCAACATTGTCCTCAATTACGGCGGGCGGGACGAAATCGTCCGCGCGGTCAAGCGCTGGCGGCAGGCGGGTCAGCCGCCGCTCAGCGAGCGGAGTTTCGGCCGCTACCTCGACCAGCCGTCCTTCCCCGATCTCGATCTTCTCATCCGGACGGGCGGTGAAAAGCGAATCAGCAATTTCCTGCTCTGGCAATCGAGTTACGCCGAGCTCTACTTCAGCGACAAGTTATGGCCGGATTGGCAGGGGAAAGACCTGCGCGCGGCCATCAGGGATTTCCAGAAACGCGAACGACGGTTTGGGAGGGTTTCATGAAGAATTTCTGGGCGCGCGTTCTCACCCTCGTCATCTTTTTCCCGCTCCTCGCCGCCGTGATCTTCCCCCTGGGGTTTTTGCACCACCTCGTGTTCAATGCCATCGTCGCGGCCGTGGCGGTTTTGGGCGCGTTGGAAATGAAAAAAATGTTCGAGAAAAAAGGGATGCCCGTCATGCGCGTGGTGGCCCCGCTCCTCGCGGCGACGCTGCCCGCGGCGGCTTACCTGGAGGAAACGGCCCTCCTGCCCGCCGGATTTCTGACCTTCTGGATCGCGGTTCTTTTGGGCGTCTTCATCGTCATCACCGTGTCCGTCAACCGGAACGAGGTTTTGCTGCAACGGCTGCCGCTGTTCGCCTCCTCGGTCGTCGTTCTGCTGTGCCCCGCCTTTTTTTTCACGTTCGTCGTGAGGATCACCTCCCTGCCCCATCCCCAGATCGCCCTGCTCTTTCTCCTGGCCGCCGTTTTTTTCAATGACATTCTGGCGTATGTGGCGGGCATGCTCGCCCGGGGGAAAACCAGGCTCAACCTGCTCGTGAGCCCGAACAAATCCCTCATCGGCTTCATCTTCGGATTCGCCGCCTCGGTCGGGACGATTGTGGCCGGTTCCTTCATCTTCAGGAACTATTACGTTCTTTCCGTGCCGGCGGCGGTCCTCCTGGGGAGCCTGCTCGCCCTCACCGCCTTTGCCGGCGATCTGTTCGAGTCGGCGCTCAAGCGCTCGTGCCAGATCAAGGATTCCGGCGTCGTCATGGCGGGGCGCGGGGGGATCATGGACGCCATCGACTCCCTTCTCCTGAGCGCGCCCCTGTTCCTCTTCCTCTTCCCCCTGCTCGCCTCGCCGGCGGCCTGACGGATGTCCGCCATGCCCGGACGGCAGGTCTTAAAACGCATTATTCTTCTCGGCAGCACCGGCTCCATCGGCCGGCAGACACTGGACGTCGTCCGGCGCTTCCCGGAATCGTTCCGCATCGTCGCGCTCTCGGCGCACAGCCGAACCGATCTGCTCGCGAGCCAGATACGAGAGCTCGCGCCTGAGGCCGCGGCCCTGACCGACGAAGCGCTTGTCCCGCCGGAACTGCCGGTCCGCTGGTACCGCGGCGCGGAGGGCGCCGCGAGGATGATCCGGGAAACGAGAGCCGACATCGTTCTCAACGGCATCGCCGGGGCGGCGGGACTCCTCCCCTCGTTCGCGGCCCTCGAGTCGGGCAAGGACCTGGCCCTGGCCAACAAGGAAACAATGGTAATGGCCGGTGAGCTCGCGCTCGACCTGGCGCGCCGCCGGCGGCGGCGGATCCTGCCGGTGGATTCCGAGCACTCGGCGGTATTCAACCTGCTCGCCCGCTCGCCGGAAGAGCCGGCGGAGATCGTGCTCACCGCCTCGGGCGGCGCCTTCCGCGATCTTCCGCTCTCCGCGCTCGCACGGGTGACCGTCGAAGACGCCCTGCGCCACCCCACCTGGAGCATGGGGAAGAAGATCACGGTCGATTCGGCCACCATGGCCAACAAGGCGCTCGAGGTCATGGAAGCCTGCCGCTTCTTCGGCGTTCCGCCGGGGCGGGTCAAGGTCGTCATCCACCCCCAGAGCCGCGTCCACGCCCTTGTCCGCGCCTCCGACGGCGCCCTCTACGCCCAGGTCAGCCGCCCCGACATGCGCCTGCCCATCCTCTCCGCCCTCTCGCATCCCCGGGTGGCGAATTCCGATTTCGGCAGGCTGGATCTCGAGAACAGCCGGTTGGATTTTTTCCCCGTCGACCGCGCCCGGTACCCGCTCCTCGAGCTCGGTTACCGGGCGGCCGAAGAGGGGGGCGTCCTGCCGGTGGTTTTCAACGCCGCCAATGAGATCGCGGCGGCCGCGTTCATCGAGGGTGCGATCGGCTTCCTCGACATCGAGCGCGTCGTGTCCGGGACGATGGCGCTTCCCTGGCCGAACTTGAATCGTACTTTGGATGATGTTATATTTAATGACAATTTGGCAAGACAAAAAGCCGGCGCCGTCATGCGCGACATTGCAAAAGCGAGGTAACGAGTGTCCTTCGTAACGACGATTGCGGACATCCTGGTTGGTATTCTCGGCCTGTTCATCATGATCCTGGTGCACGAGTTCGGCCATCTCGTCGCCGGCAAACTCCTCAAGGTGAAGGTCGAAACCTTTTCCCTCGGTTACGGCCGGAAGCTCTGGGGATTCACGTGGCGCGGCACGACCTATCAGATCGCGGTTTTTCCCCTCGGCGGCTTTACCAAATTCAGCGGGGAACACCTGTTCGCGAAGGCCATCGAGGAAAACCTCGACCGGATACCCGCGGACGGGGACAGCTACTACAACCAGCCTCCCTGGAAGCGCGTGCTCATCTCATTCGCCGGCCCCCTCGCCAATGTCATATTCGCCGTGGTTTTCTTCACCATCATCTATTGGGCGGGATTCAACCAATACGATTACGGCAACCGCATCATCCTCGCCTCGGAAATGAACAAGGTGATCACCGGCGCCTCCACTGAAGCGAATCCCGCCGATGCGGCGGGCTTACAAAGCGGCGACCGGATCACCGCCGTCAACGGCACGCCCGTCGTCCGGTTCGGGGAACTGGCGGGCGCGCTGGCCTCCGCCCCGGACAAGAAGCTCGTCCTGACGGTGGTGCGAAACGATAAAACGATCGAGCATGTCGAGATTACCCCCCGCCTGAACAAGGATTACGGCGCGGGATTCATCGGCATTTATCCGGATACCGGTCTTGTCGTTTCCCACATGAACGCGACGACGGCGGCCATGAATTCCTGGCTGAAGCCCGGCGACCTGATCGTCGAAGCGGGCGGCCGGCCGGTGACGAGCCGGCTCGACCTCGTTCTCTTGTGTCTTCATAAACCCTTGTCCCTGCCGATGACGGTACGGCGGGACGGCCGGAGCGTCCGGGGGACGTTTTATCCCGATTATTCCGATAAAACCGCGCCTCTTGGCTTGGACTTTCAGACCAAAGCCTTCCGCACCCCGCCCTACACGCCGTGGCAGGCATTGGCAAAAGGTTTCGAAAATATCGGCCAGACGGTATATTCGATCGGCCTTTTTTTCACGCTCATTCCCAGGATCAATGTGGGTAATTCGGTCAGCGGCCCCATTCGGACGACTTTCTTCATCGGGCAGGCGGCGATCGAAGGTTTCCAGCATAGCTTCGACCAGGGCCTGGTCCAGTTCGTCATCATTCTCTGCTACCTCTCCGTCATCCTGGCCATCATGAACCTGCTCCCCCTGGGCATCATGGACGGCGGGTTTATCGTCCTCTTTTTGATCGAAGCGATCCGGCGGAAGCCGTACCGGCCGCGTTTTCTCTACATTTTCCAGCTTGTCGGTTTCGTTCTCCTGGTGGGGCTCGGCTTGTTCGTGATACTGAACGACATCATTCACTTGGCGACGTGAGTCGGAAGGGAAGCCATGAAAAAAACAATCACCTGCATGTGCGAACATCGGTTCGAGGCGAACATTCCCGACAAGGTGGATCTTGAAAAAACCCCGGACACGGTGGCGTCGATCATGGACGGGACTTTCATGACCGTGCCCTGCCCCTCCTGCGGGAAGGTCTTGAAGCCGGAATTTCCCTTCACCATCGTTCATGGCGGCCAGGGCTGGGAGATTCATTTCGTACCGGAGCTTGAGAGGCAGGAAACGATGCGCCGGCCGCCGAGCGTCAAGGGAAAAAGGCGGGCGCGCGTCGTCATCGGCTATTCCGAGCTCCTGGAAAAGATAAAAATCTTCAGTGAAAAACTCGATGACCGGGTCGTCGAATATCTGAAATACTTTATCCTTTCCAAAGTCATGGAGCAGACGGCTGAGGAGGAAAGCGACGTCGACGTTTATTTTCAGGAGCGGAAAGGAGATGATTTGGAATTCCACATCCACGGCCTGAAGAGCGACGAAGTCGGCGTGTTCAAGCTGCCGATGGCCAGCTATCAAAAGGCCCTGGCGGACATCGACCGGCACGCGGAGGAGGAGCCGTTCCGCGATTTTCTGACCCCTCCCTACGTCTCCCTCAACAGATTTTACTCATGGGACGACGAATGAAGAGACGATTTTTTGCCTTTGGATACTTCGTCTGTGCGGCCTGCCTCGCGTTCGGGCAGCCGGATTATCTCATCCGGACGGGCCACACCGGTTCCATTTCCGATATCGAATATCACGCGCCGCTTCACGCGCTCGTGTCCGCCGGCGAGGACGGGAAGGTCAAGGTCTGGGACACTGAACGGTTCACGATCATGTTTTCCAGGCGGATCGCGCCCCACGCCGTCTCACTCCTGTCGCTGCATCCGGAAAAAGCCAGGTTTGCGGCCGCCTACGAGAACGATGGGAAATACAGGATATCGGTCTGGGATTGGACGGCGGACAGGGAGTTGTATTCGCTCGACCTTCCCTTCAAGCCCCTCTTCATGGATTTCTCACCGCACGGGACCTATCTCGCGGTGTGCGTCGAGGACTGGAACAGTCTTTTTTTGTTCAATGCTGAGAACGGCGATCCGCTCGATTTTTCCGTCGCCGGTTCGGGCATCGTCACCTACGTCACCTTTTCAGGCAAAGAAACGACGCTCATGACCTACCAACCTTCGGGCAGAATCACCTATTGGGAATTGGGCTCGGCTAAAAAAATCGGGGAGTTCAGAACCAGGGGCGGGCTCGTGCCGCTGGCGCTCTCGAATAACAAGCTTTCCCTGGTGTGCTCGAGCCGCGAGGGATTCGTTTTTCTCGACGCCGTGACCGGGAAACAGACCGGCACCGCCGATGTCCCGGGCCTGATTTTCAGCCGCGGCGACCGGACGGGCACGACCCTCGCCGCAATCACCCGCGTTCCGGGAGGCAGGGAGAGCGTGACCGTGTTCGCGATCGCCGAAAACGCGGTCAAGGAATCGTACGCGACCGCGGTCGGCGGGGACTCGAGCGTCACCGCCCTGGCCGCCGCCGGCGACGCCGTCTACGCGGGAAAAAGATCCGGCGAGGTGTACCGGATCACACAATCGGGCGCCGAGCGGGTGGTAAAAAACAATTTGCTCGCCGTGACGGATATGGCGGTGATCGGAGACAAGCTTGTCCTGGGCGCGCCGGACCGGCTCCTCGTGCTGAAAAGCGATTTTTTTGCGCCCGCCGGCTCCGCTCCACCGGTCGAACCGTCCGGAATAGAGTTCGCGACCTTCAATCAGCCGTTCCCCGGGAGCAGGATCGGGCTCGCCTTCCACGGAGAGAACGGCCTGTACGTGTGGAGCCTGGGCGGCGCGCAGGGCGCGCTGGACCTGCTCGACGCGCGAACGTTTTCGCTGAAAAATCAGACGGCCGTCTTTTCGTCGCCGCTGCGCACGTTGAGCGTGGGGAGCTCTTTCTTTCTTTCGATCGAAAAGAGCGGCGTGTGCCGCGTCAACGGACTGAACGACCGGAAACTCGCCTTCGAATACCAAACGGCCGGATTGAACCACGCCGTCTTCATCCCGCCCGGCAGCATCGTCCTCGGCAAAAGCAACCTCTCGTCGTATGAAAGCTCATTGGCGGTCGTCGCGGGCCGGACGGGCGAGACCACGTATCTCCCCGAGCCGGACATCATGGTGTACGATCTCGCGTACGACGATCGCAGCCAAACCCTGTATTACACGGGTATCGAGAAAATCAAGGACGTCGCCTCGACGGTCGTGAAAATGCGAACGCGTGATCTGCAGGCTTATCCTGCCGTCATCTATTCCAAGCCGGGCCGGTTTTTGTTCGGCGATCTCGCCTGCGACGGCGACCGGGGACGGCTCTATTTTTCCGTCGAGGACACCACGATCAGGGTATGGGACGGAACGACGGTCCGGGAATTCGAGGATGAGGCGCAAGAGGTGAGGAAAATAATTCCCGACGGGAATACCGTCTACGCTCTCAATGACGATTCTTCCATCACCGCCTGGGACGCGAATTCGCTCCTCATTCGCTTTACCGTGTACTTTTTCGAAAACGGAGCCTGGCTCCTTATCACCCGGGACGGGCGTTACTGCAGCGGCGGGGGAACGATCGACAAGTACGTACGGCTGGCCGAAGGCGGAGCGGATTCCGCGGCGCTCTTGGACCGCTATAAGCTCGGGGCGCCGGTCACTAGCTATGTGAAGGATTAGCCTTGATCTTCTTGACGGCTTCGGCAACCGCCTTTTTGATTTTTTTCATATAACCGTCGTCCTTATCCCTGGCCTGGGCGTACAATTTCCCGAGAAGAGAAACGCGGTACGAAGGAAGCGAGTGGTTGAGTGCGTAGGCGGCCATGTCCAGCATGCAATCTTCGCAGCGGCAGATTTCAGGATCGGCTTTCACGGCCTCATCCAGATACTCAATGACGAAACGCTCGGTTTCGTTTTCCAAGTCCTTGAAATTATACTCGTCCCTAAACGCCATATCCCGCCTCCTCCCCCACTAACTGTATTGAAGGAGCCTTGAAAAATCAAGTCATTCGTTTCCGGTCACGGACCGCGTTACGACGGGGCTTTCTCCCTGGTCAACTGCTCGAAGCGCGTGTACTCGGGGATGAAAGCGAGCTTCATGGTGCCCACCGGGCCGTTGCGCTGCTTGGCGATGATGAGCTCCGTCTCGACGTCATTGGTCATGTCATCCGCGAATTTGTCGCTCATCCGTTCCCGGTGCAGGAAAATAACGACGTCGGCGTCCTGCTCAATGGAGCCGGACTCGCGCAAATCCGCCAGGGACGGCCGCTTGCCTTCCGTTTCGCGCTTTACCTGCGAAAGCGCGACGACGGGAACGTCGAGCTCGCGGGCGAGCGCTTTGAGCGAGCGTGAGATTTCGGCAATCTGTTCGTGGCGCGGAATGTCGGTGTTTTCCGCCTGGATGAGCGTCAGATAATCGATGAAGATGATCTGGATTTTGTGCTGAAACTTCATGCGGCGCGCCAGGGCGCGCAGGTCGAGCAGCTTCAGATTGGGCATGTCCTCGATGTACAGTTCGGCCTCGTAGATTTTTCCCGCCGCCTCGGTGATGGAATGGAAGTCGGCGGGGCGAAGCAGACCGCTGCGGAGCTTTCGGGAGCTCAATCGCGCCTCGCTCGAGAGCAGGCGCTGAATGAGCGCCATGCCCGACATTTCGAGCGTGAAAAAACCGACCGGCCGGTGTTGCGCAATCGACATGTTGGCGGCCATGGAAAGCGCCAATGCGGTTTTTCCGACCGAAGGCCGGGCGCCGATGACGATGAACTCGGATTTTTGGAAACCGGAGGTGAGCTCGTCGAGCACGTCGAAGCCCGAGGGAATGCCGGTGTAGCTTTCCTTGCGGTGGTAGCCGCGTTCAATGGCCTCGATGGTCTTCGGGACGAGCTCGCGGGCGGCGAAGAAGGAGCCGGTGCTCTGCCGTTCGGTGAGCTCGAAAATCCCCTGTTCCGTTTCTTCGATGAGCAGGCGCACGTCGAGCGTTTCCTCGTGGGTTTTCGCGATCACCTCGGAGGCAATGCGCGACAACCTGCGGCGGATGCTGCACTCCTGCACGATCTTCGCGTAATATTCGACATTGGCGCTCGTCGGGACCTTCGAGGTGAGCGATGAGATGTAGGCCACCCCGCCCGCCTGGTCGAGCGCATTGGACGATTTCAGCTCTTCGGTCAGGGTGATGAGGTCGACCGCTTCCCCGCGGTTGAAAAGGTCGAGCAGGGATTGAAAAATACGCTTGTGGGCCCCTTTGTAAAAATCATCGGAACGCAGGTAGCGGATAACGAGGGTGATCGCTTCCGGCTCGATGAGAACGGCTCCGAGAGTCGCCTGTTCGGCTTCGTCATGGTGAGGAGGAATTTTATCCTTGAGCGCGGCCTCTGACACGGAGGGACTGCTCCCGGTAAGAAAAATATGGCGAGGGAGTGCTTACCGGCTTTCCGATTCTTCCGGGGCGGCGGCGGCTTCTTCCTCTGCGGTTGACGGCGCCGTTTCCCCGGCGGCCGCAGGTTCCCCGGCGGACGGCGGTTCGACGTGAGCCGTTTCCTCTTCGGTCTGGACCTTCGCACGGGATTTCCCGCGCTCGCCCCTGCCGACTCTGTCCTTTTTCTCGGCCTGCTCCTCGGCCTTGACTTCCTGAGCCTTGATGACGACTTTGAGCGAGGCCTCTTCGTCGCCGTACAGTTTCACCGCCACGGTATAGTCGCCGACCATCTTCAGGTGATGATCCGGCACGTCGATCTTCTTCCGTTCGAGGGAGAAGCCGCGACGCTGGAGTTCCTCGGCGATATGGCCGTTGGTGATGGAGCCGAAAAGCTTTCCGTTTTCGCCGGCCTGCAGCGTAAAAAGGATTTCTTCCTTTTCGAGACGTTCCTTCAGATCGCGGGCCTGGACCTTTTTCTCTTCCTTGCGCTTTTCGATTTTACGCTTTTTTTGGTTCAAAATCGTCAGCGTATGATCGGTGTACAACACCGCCATTTTTTTAGGGAAGAGATAGTTCCTGGCGTAACCCGCCGAGACGTCTCGAATATCGCCCTCTTCGCCGACGTTAAGCACGTCCTGGTTCATGATGATTTTGACTTTCTTTCCCATCCTGTTCTCTCCTCCGTCAGTGAAATAGCGGACCGAACCCTTCAGCCCTGTTGGGAAACGTACGGCAGGGTGGCGATGGCACGGGCGCGTTTGATGGCCTGGGCGATTTTCCGCTGGTGCTTGGCGCACGCGCCGGTGATTCTCCGCGGCAGGATCTTCCCGCGTTCGGAAACGTATTTGCGGAGCGTGGCGGCGTCTTTATAATCGATTTTCATCTTTCCGATACACGCTTTGCATACCTTTTTCTTGAAAAAAGGACGACCGCGCCCCCGGGAAGGATATCGATTTTCTCCGTCGCGGTCCTTATCCCTGTTGTCCCTGTTGTCGCGAGAATCCCTGTTGTCGCGAGAATCGCGGCTGTCGCGGGAATCCCTGTTATCGCGTGAATCGCGGTTGTCGCGATCCTTGGTTTCTTTTTCTTCCTTTTTTTCAACTTCCTGGTCAGACATGCCTTATTCCTCCTCAAAACCGCCTGAACACCCGCCGGCGGGCGTTCTCACAATATATACCGTTCCTTCCATGAAACGATTTTCGGGCTTAAAACGGGATATCGTCTTCAAAATTGTCTTTCGCAGGACCGGAAGCGCCGCCCGCCGCCTCGGATTCCGTCCGGGGTGCTCCCTGTCTGTCGTTTCTGCCTCCGCCGAGCAATTGAACGTTATTGGCGACGATTTCCACCTTGCTCCTCGGCTGGCCGTCCTGCTCCCATTTGCTCTGCCGCAGCTCGCCTTCGATACCGACCTGTTTCCCCTTGACCAGATACTGGGAGATCGCTTCACCCATTTTCCCCCAGATGGTGACGTCGAAGAAACTGGCTTCGTCCGTCCATTGCTCGTCGACTTTTCTTCTCCGGTTGACGGCGATTGATAATTTACAGATCGGGGTGCCGGTATTCGTATATTTCATTTCAGCGTCCCTGGTGAGACGCCCGATGAGAACGACATGATTAATATCCGCCATTTTTTCCTCCTCGCGAAATTCGCTCGTTTACTTATTTTGACGAATAAACATGAATTTGAGAACCTCGGATTTGATTTTCAACGCCTTTTCGAGCGCGACCAGGCTCTGCGGCGGAGCCTCCAATTCGAAAAACAGGTATTTCCCCCTGCGGTTTTTCTTGATCGGGTAGCTGAGGTCCAATTCGCCTTTATTTTCTTCCTTCAGGATTTTAATCCCATTGGATTCGAATTCTTGCTTGAGAATGGCCGCGCCTTTTTCGAAAAGCTCGGAAGCAGATTGCAGGATGAATGTCGCCTCGTACGTATACATGGATCCTCCTTCTGGTCTGAATGATCCACCGCATGACGGAGAAAGCGATTTTCTGCGTATCGATGGATAAAGAGGCTGCGTTACAATACTCGTATTTTTGACGGATGTCAAGTGGACGACGGATCTTCCGATAATGGTAGTATGCCCGGAAAGCCATGCTCTGTCGGGTATTTCCTATTTATAGTTCTTTGTCATACCGCGATGTATCCCAATCTCGGCCTGACAAATCAAAACGATCGAGTAGAGCGATATGATCAGCATCATCCATTATGAAGACGACATTTTCTACCTGACGGCGATCGTAAAACGGTTGTCGGACGGAGTCAAGCTGGAGCTCGACACGTCTCTCTTCCTCAATAAAGTGCTTGAAGAAATCGCCTTTCTTTCAAGATCGATCGAATATTTCATGGATTCGCTCAAATCCACCAAATTGAAGGTCAATCGGTTGAATTATCTCAAGAGCGTGTACAAGCTCAATAAACTGTTCGTGGAGCTGCTCAATTCCGTCCTGACGGAACAGGTGCCGTTCTCGAAAAATCTCAAAAATCATTTTCCGCATCTGGCCGGCCTCAGAGACCGCCACATTGAGCATGAAACGGCCGTCAAGGAAGCCCTCCATCTCGGAATGGGGCCGTCCGGCCAGGAACACGAGGTCTTGTCCGAAGAGGAATACAAGATTCTTCTCTCTCCCGACGAAGACGAATGACGGGAAGGCCGTCGGCGGAGACAAGAACACGGCGCAGTATTTTCGATGAGAAATATTTTACCGGTGCGCCGGTTGAAAAACCGCCGTTTCGGTCGCCGGTGAAAAATTTGCATTTAATCGATGTTTATAGTATAAATACAATGGTTTCATGATGAAAATACCTTCAAAATTTCAACGACTCATCGTGAATGCTCTTTCACAATCCGTGTCCGTCCAGACCATGGTCCGGCTCGCCAAAATGTGCGATCCCTATTACGACCTGTACGAGCGCACCGGATTCCCCCCCACCATTCCCATCCCGACCATCGACGCGGCCAACCAGATCACCCAGGATATCATCCGCGAGGGGCACCTGATCGACTTCGTTGAGCACATGATCGACGTCGACACGAACGGGCTGATGGGGAAAAAAACGAATTTCAGATTTTTGTCACGCATCATCAAGGAACTGGACGATTTCGGCTACACCTACGACGAGCGGGAAAACGCGTTCGTCGAGAAGATAGACGTAAAAAAGACCGCCCATTGGGGCGTTCTCCAGGAGGGAAAGACCTACGAGCTGACGTTTCTCATGTTCGACATCGTCAAGAATTCGGAGCTGGTGCGGAGATACGAGCAGGAGGTGATCACCCAAACGTATCGAAACCTGCGCGATATTTTCTTTCGAAACGTCGAAAAAAGAAACGGCCGGGTGTGGACCTGGGAAGGGGACGGCGGCATCGGCGCCTTTTACTTCGACAATAAAAACGTGAAAGCGGTGCTGAGCGGCGTCGAAATCATGCTGGATCTCTTTTTTTACAATATCCTGAAAAATCCATTGCACGATCAGCTGAAGGTCCGCATCGCCGTTCATACCGGCCCGTGCCTGTTCAGTTCGCACCTGGAAAAAATCGAAAGCGATACGCTGCGCACCCTGGAAACGGTGAGCGACGAATTCACCCTCCCCGACACCATGACCATCTCTCCCAGCGTGTATTCCGACATGGGGAGCAAGCTCGAGCTGTTCTTCAAGCCGTTTCCGCTGAAAAACGGCAAGCACCTCTATCGCTACCAGTTCGAGTGGGAGGAATAAGGTGGAGGCGCTTTTTTTCACCGATTCTCCCGAGGTCGAGAAAATCCTGATCAAAAATCGGCTTGTTCCGCGCGGGCTGAGCCAGCTGCGGTCCCAGCTGGCCGGTTTGACCGAACCGGGGTTGGTGTACGTCGACGCCGCCTCCTGGAAAGGAAGTCCCGAAAATCTGATCGCTGCGGCGGGTAAATCGAAATACGCGTTTCTCGGCATCATCGATTCGAACGGATCGGTAAAGAACCCGATCCCGCTCATGCACAAGGGAATCGTCGATTACATCGGCCAAAAGGACATGGCGGCGGAATTGAATAAAGGCCGCTGCGCCAAAGTCGTCGCCTATATCAAGCGGTACCGCGGTGATTTCCAGATGCCTTCTCCCCTGACGAAAAAGAAAACGGCGAACGGAGAGGAATTCATCCCGGTGGCGGGCGGCTGGCGGGAGGTGAAACTCGGGAAAAAACACACCTTCGCGATCGTATTCATCGAACTGGACGAGCGCGAAGAAATGGAAAAGCGATACGGGAACAAAAATCTTCGAAACGCCCTGCTCGTGTTCAGGAAATACGTCGAAAAAAACGTCCTCGCCTTCGGGGGGAAGATGTGGATCTGGTCCCAATACGGCGGCATCCTCCTGTTTCCCTTCACCGCGGGCGATTGCAGCGCCGTGCTCTGCGCTTTTCGGATCGTGATGTACAAATACCTGCACGACGTCGAAGAATCGCACTTCCCCAATTTCATTTCTTTCCGCATCGCGGGTCACCTCGGCAACCTGGTGTATCAGGAAAAAAACAAAGGTGAGGTCGTTTCGGATTCTCTCAACACGATTTTCCACCTCGGCCAGGAATTCGCGGAGCCAGGTTGTTTTTACCTGACGGAAGACATTTTTCAATTTGCGCCCCCGATCGTCAGGGAATACTTCAGGGAATCCGGACAATTCGAAGGCCGGACCGTGTACCGGATGCGCATGCCGGTGTTGTGACGTCTCCTCCCGTCACCCGGGGAAACGGTTCCCCTCCCGGCGCGGCGGCGGTCATATTGATGTCGCGGTTTTTTTATGATAAACATGAAACGAACAAACTGTAAATGTCCCGGCCGGCTGCCGTCATTCGGGCGGAAAAGGATGAGTGACTAGAAAATGAAAATAATCGCCGTGAAGTGGGCCCTGGGCGTCGCGAACGCCCTCGCGCTCGCGTCCATCGCCTTTTTATTCGTTTTGGCCTTTATTTTCCCGCGGCAGGGAACCCGCTGGATCATCTTTTCGGCGATTTCGCTTCTCTTCATCGGAATGATGCTGGTCTTCATCCATTTTTTGGAAAGAAAAAGCGAGAACCATCAATTCGCTCTGGCCGCCCTCCATCGATTTTTCTCGGTGACGATCAAATACGTGCTGACGGCCTGCGGTTTGGCGGCTTTTTTGGCCTCGGTGGGATTTTTTATTTTCAGCGGAAACATGAATTTTCTCCTGAACAGCGGATGCTTTATCGCGTTTACCATGATCATCATCCTCGTGGAATTGTTCATCCGCATTATCCTGCCGCTGGCGGGCGTCGATCAGGGCGCATAGTCTTTCTTCCTACATTGAATAATCGAGCCCGATCCTCACTGCAAACGGTTTGTCGACGTCCGGTCGGTGGTTGAAAAGGGAAAGGTCGGCTTCGATCCAGACACGGTACCCTTTTTTCTTGAACGCCAGGCGGAACGCCGCCTCCTGCCGGTCGGCGCTGAAATATTCGCTCCAACAGGAACGTACTTCGAAATAACGCGCCTCGGCGGTGTAGCTGATTTCGGCGACATGTTCGGTTTCTCCGTCTTGGTTTTGAAACCGGTATTCGATTCCCAGGTGATGGCGGGAGGCGATCTCCGCCTTGACGGCCGCGTCGAATGAATTATCGGCGGCAATGGACGACGGCTCGCGGCGCTCCGCATGCGAGTACGCGGCGTCGAACGACAGCGCGAGCCGTTCGACCGGCTCGCAGGTGAGGCTGGCGGCGATTCCGAATACGATACGATCGGCATTGGATTGTCCGTTTACTGGTCCCGTCGTGTCCCGCCTGAATCCGCCGTTCGCTTTCACGCTGATCCACTGTCGCGGCGAGTATCTGATGACGGCTCCGACGCCGAGGCTTTCGCTCCCGTTTTCGTCGAGCGGGGAGAAATAATTCGCGGAACGATAGCGCGAGAGAAACGAAAGGCTGAAGGCGTCGGTTCGCACGGTCGTCTGAAACAGCGCGAACCAGCCGGGAAGACTCATTTCGCCGCCGGACAACCCGCCGCAGACGGCGGCGGCGAGAAACGGAAAATCGATGTCCATCTTCAGCGCCGCGTTGTGAAGCGTTGTCCCCTGGAAAGTCCGTTCCTCAAAAAACCATTCGCCGCCCCGGGTGACGGGCTCCTGGGCCGTCACCTGGTAGACGCACTCGACGGAAAGGAACGAGAAAAGCGGCGCGCGGATGTCGATCCCGGATGTCTTTCGTTCATTCGATTCCTCGACCAAAAACAGGGTGAGGCGATCGGGATAGGGAACGAAGGCGATCGAGGGGGCCTGTGCGTCGAAACCGCTTGTTTTCAGGGTGAACCCGGCCCGTTCGAAAAAAATCCGGCTGTCGGGCGCGCAGCGAAACGGGTCATTGATGACGCTCAGCAAGCCGTTTCGGTAAAACGAGCCGACGAGAAAAAACGGGCATTCCAGCCCCGCCGGAAACCTCGCCGTATCGTCAGTCACGATGAGCGCTTTCATGTCCCGATCGGAGACGACGGTGCGGAGGACGGGATCGCCCGTTCCGTCGCCGTACGTGTCGCAGTGAACGGAGTCGGGAAAAGCCCAAACGGCATTGATTGTCAGGACGAACGCGCACAGAATAAGATGAGAACTTTGTTTCATTTTCATACGCGCTCATGAAGCAAGATGCATGCCGGGCAGGCGCTTCATGACGAGGAAAAATTAACGATTATTTACAAAAGAGCTCAGTGGGGAACCGCCAGGATCGATCTCAGTTTCGGATTCTTCTCGAGTTCCGAATTCAACCCTTCCTCCCGCATGGTGTTGCGGTAGTCGGGCCTCTGAAACGAGTAATTGAAGCCGGTGTGCACGTCATAGTGTCCCTCGATCAAGGCCACCGTGTCTTCGGTCATTACCATTTCCTCATCCGTGGGGATGACGAATATCTTCACCGGCGAATCGTCGGCGGAGATGAGGGTTTCCGCGTTCCGGGTGCGGGAAAGCTCGTTTTTTTCGCGGTCGACGACGAATCCGAGGGAAGCGAGTCCTTCCAGGCAGCGGGCGCGGATGAGGGGATTCATTTCACCGACGCCGGCGGTGAAGACGAGCGCGTCGACTTTTCCCAGGGCGGCGGCGTAACTCCCGATGTATTTCTTGAGCCGGTACGCCTCGATCTCGATCGCCAGGCGCGCCTGTTCCTCCCCCCTCTCGGCGGCCGCCAAGACGTCGCGCCGGTCGATGTATTTTTCCGTGATGCCGAGGATCCCGCTTTTTTTATTGAGAATGTTTTCCACGGCGTTCGCCGGGAGCCCCGTCTTGTTCATGATGAAGAACGGAATGGCGGGGTCGATGTCGCCGGAGCGGGTGCCCATGACCAGGCCTTCCAGCGGCGTCAAGCCCATGGAGGTGTCGACGGAGACGCCGCCGGCCACCGCGTTGGCGCTCACCCCGTTGCCGATGTGAAGCAGGATCAGGTTCGTATCCTGCGGGTCTTTTCCCAAGAGTACGGCGGCGCGCTTCGCCACGTAGAGGAACGACGTGCCGTGGAAGCCGTATTTCCGTACGCGATAGGTACGGTACCACTCGAACGGCAGGGCGTAGATATAGGCGCGGGCCGGCATGGTCTGGTGCCAGGCCGTGTCCATGACGGCGCAATGAGGGATGTCCGGCAGAACGGACTGGGCCGCTTCGATCCCCATGATGTTGGCCGGGTTGTGGAGCGGGCTCAAGTCGCTGACTTCCCGGAAGATGGCGAGCACCGACGGATCGATGACGGTCGATTTGGAGAACCGGTCGGCCCCGTGCACCACCCGGTGCCCGACGGCCTTGATGACGGAAAGGTCGTCGATGGCGCCGTGTTCCGGATCCAGCAGAAACTTCGTCACGAGCTCGATCGCCTCGCGGTGCGTGGGACAGGGGACGTCCGCCTTCCGCTCGGCCTTGCCCAGCGTTTCGTGCTTGATGAACGAATCTTTCGTGTTCACCCGCTCGACGACGCCGCGGGCGATGACGAGTTTTTTCCGCCAGTCGTACAATTGATATTTTACCGAAGAACTGCCGCAGTTGAGCGTCAGAATGACCATGATGATTTCTCCCCTCGGCCGCTCTTTCCTGTCGGCGTCATTGTTTCCCCAGCAGTTTCGTGATGATGTCGCGATTGTCCAGGAGCGGGCTTAACGACTGGTTGAAACAAAGCCGGAAAATGGTTTTGGCGAACAGGCGCGACACGTTGGCCGAAATATACCACTCCCGGCCGTGAAGGTTGGCGTCATGATACACCGCGTTCGTCCCGATGATGCGGTAAAAAAGGCCCTCCCGAAAGGCCCGGTCGAAGTGCTCGATCGCGCCGCCCGTGAAAAACGGCAGGCTGACCGCGCAGACCGTCTTTTCGGCGCCCCGCTCCTTCAGGGATCTGAGCGCCACCATCATGGTTCCGCCGCTGCCCAGGATGTCGTCGCTCATGAAGACGATTTTATCCTTCACCGATCCCAGAAGGTTCACCCCCGCGATGTTGTGCTCCAGCGCGCTCCTCGTGATTTTGGAGTAATCGCGCTCCTTGTACAGCATGGCGAGCGGACGGTTGAGGGCGGTCGCGTAGAATTTGTTCCGGTCCACCGAGCCGGTGTCGGGGGA
Organism: uncultured Spirochaetaceae bacterium; assembly: GCA_964554445.1. Taxonomy (GTDB): domain Bacteria; phylum Spirochaetota; class Spirochaetia; order SZUA-6; family RPPD01; genus JAFGSW01. Next base: position 32,336 of record CAZKOS010000003.1, read on the forward strand.
GACGATGACGAGGTTCTCGTTCTTCAGGCTGACGATCGTCGCCAGGGAGCGCAGGATCTGGTACGAGGCGTGCAGGTTTTCGAGGCGCAGGCGGTTGAAGCAATTCTCTATCTCCCGGGAATGAATGTCGAGGGTGATGATCCTCGCGACGCCCATGTATTCGAGGGTCTGGCCGATCCGGGCCGCGGTCAACCCTTCCCTCCCCCGCTTTTTGTGCTGGCGGGAATACGGATAGGTGGGCAAAACGACCGTCACCCGCTCGGCGCCGGCCTGGAGAATCGCGTCGACGGTCGTAAACAGGCAGAAGATGTGGTCGTTGACGTTCAGCACCTGGGGCGCAGCCGAGCCGTGGAAGGAGATCGGATATTGATTGGAAACGTCCTGGATGACGTAAATGTCCTTGCCGCGCACGCTGCTTTCCACGGCCGTCTTGAACTCGCCGTTGGCGAACCGGGTGAACCGGGCATTGACGCGGAAATCGGGGCGAAGCGACGAGACATTGGCGGCGAAGGCGCCGTTCGTCTGAATCGAGCTGAGATCGTTTTGGAAGGAGAGCTTCTTCAGGAGATCGCTCGACGTCGCTGAATATTTCTTCTTGAGCGAATGAAGGTGAAACCTGGTTTTTTTCGTCGTGATTGATTTGAGGTGAAGAATGATTTCTTCGGCGAACTGCGTACCGCCCGGACAGGCGCAAATCCCGATATCCTGAAGGTTAAATCTGCTCATCGATAGTCACTCAAACGATCGTCTTCGGCCTTTGCCCGCGGCATATGAAGCAAGTTTCTTGGGTCCCGCCGGCATTCGGTTTTCACGGTGAAAACGAAGGCGGGAGGTGCGGCGAAGCGGCTGTCGATCCGGAAAACCGTTTACGACATGCTGCGAATATAACATACCATTCCGATGCCTGAAGCGTCAACATTTTGACGGTGTTTCATGAGAAAAAAGTGAATCCATTGACAAAAAAATTCTCATAGTATAATGTAATCATTCTTTCAAGATTATCACGAAGAGGAAATGCCATGGAAATTTCGATCAAAGACGTTCTGGCTAAAATCGAATCGACGCCCATCCCGAAGGTCAATAAATGCGCCATCGCGTTTTCGGGCGGCTTGGACAGCACGCTCGGAATCGAGATGCTGCGCCGCGTATACAAGGTGAAGGAAATCGTGGCGATCAACGTCGACGTCGGTCAGGGCGCGGAAGAGATCGAGATGGGAAAAGACCGGGCCAAACAGCTCAACCTCACTCCCGTCGTCATCGACGCCAAGGACGAATTCACCGAAGTCTGGCTCAAGAAGGCGATCTGGGCCAATTCCGATTATAACGGCTATCCCGTCTCCACGTCGATGACGCGCCAGCTCATCGCGCGCATCGTGGCGCAAAAGGCCCGCGAGCTCGGGTGCGACAGCATTCTGGAAGGATCGACCGGACGCGGCAATGACCAGTACCGGATGCACAATGTATTCAAGTATTTCGCCCCCGAGCTGGAAGTGCTCGTCCCGGTGCGGGATTTCGACCTGACGCGCGGGCACGAGCTCGAGCTCTGCAAGCATTGGGGCGTCCCGGTCGACGAGTTCATCGTCGGCGGCGACGACAAGACCATGTGGTGCCGTTCCATCGCCTCGGGAGCGATCGACCTGAATCAGGCCATTCCCGACGACATCTGGATGTGGTACGTCACGCCGGAGAAGGCGCCCGACAAGCCCGAGTTCCTCGAGTTCACGTTCGAGGAGGGAGTGCTCACCGCCGTCGACGGGAAAAAGATGAAGCTCGCCGAGAGCGTGCCGCTCGTCAACAAAGTCGCCGGGCGGAACGGCATCGGCCTGATCGACATTTTCGAGGACGGCATCATGGACCTGAAGAGCCGCGAAATCTACGAGGCGCCGGCCGCCCACGTCATCCTCGCCGTCAAGCGCGACCTGGAGGGGGCCTGCCTTTCCAAGGAGGAACGGCAATTCAAGAAGATGGTCGACGCCCGTTGGGCCTACATGGTCTATCACGGCGAATGGTTCCATCCCCTCAAGGACGACCTGGACGCGTTCATCGAGCAAAGCCAGAAAAAGGTGTTCGGCGTGACCAAGGTCAAACTCTACAAGGGCTCCATGACGATCCAGGAACGGAACCGGCCGCATACCTCCCTTTTCTATCCTGAAATTCGATCGATAAAATCGGCTGGGTTCGATCAGCGCTGGTGCGCCAATGCGGCCAAGATCCGCGGCCTCCCCTTCGAGATCCTGGCGAAGCGGAACGAGAAAATTGAAAAGGGGAAATAGGCGACGTGTCGAAACTCTGGCACAAAGACTACGATCTCAATGAGCTGGTGGAAAAATTCACGGTGGGAGAGGATTATCTCCTCGACCGCCGCCTGATCGTATCGGATTGCGTCGCCTCGGCGGCGCACGCCGCCATGCTCGGGTCCATCGGCATCCTGTCCGGCGGGGAGGTGCAGGACCTCACCCGCGAGCTCGTCGCCCTCATCGGCCTGTTCCGCGGGGGAAAGTTCGGGATCGCGCGATCGGACGAGGACTGCCACACCGCCATAGAGAATTTTCTCACGGAAAAACTCGGCGACGCCGGGAAAAAGATCCACACCGGCCGCTCGCGAAACGACCAGGTGATCGCCGCCCTGCGCCTGTTCACGCGCGATTACCTCTTTTCCTTCATGGAAAGCCTGCTCGCGCTCGCGCGCGGGCTCGTGCGGTTCGCCGCGGCGCACGAGCTCGTGCCCATGCCCGGCCGCACGCACATGCAGATCGCGATGCCCTCCTCCGTGGGCCTGTGGGCCGGCGCCTACGCCGAGGAGCTCACCGACGACGCCGCTCTGGTCGAAACCGCCTTCCGTCTCAATGACTCATGCCCCCTCGGCTCGGCCGCCAGTTACGGCGTGCCGCTGCCGATCGACCGCGAGCTCGTCGCCCGCCTGCTCGGGTTCGGCTCGCTGCAGAACAATGTGCTGTACGTGAACAACTCGCGCGGCAAAATCGAAGCGATCGTTCTGGAAGCGGCCGAGCACGTGGTCCTCACGCTGAGCAAGATGGCGCAGGACCTGATCCTGTTCTCGATGCCGGAATTCGGATATTTCACCATTCCGGCCGAGCTCTGCTCGGGGTCGAGCATCATGCCGCAGAAGAAAAATCCCTGCGGGCTCGAGCTCGTGCGCGCCAAGGCGGCGACCGTGTCCGCCTCCCTTTCCGGCGTGAAGAGCATCATCAAGGCGCTCCCGTCCGGCTACAACCGTGATTTTCAGGAGACGAAAGGCCATTTCATGCGGGGGTGCCTCACCGCCCTCGAATGCGTCCGGGTGATGGAATTGACGATCAATAAGTTGCAGGTAAACCCCGACCGTCTGGCGCGGGGATTCATACCCGAAATTTACGCCACGGACCGGGCGCTCGAGCTGGTGAAGGACGGGATGCCGTTCCGGGAAGCCTATCGCGAGGTGGGATTGCATCTCGACCTGCTCCAAAACCGCGATCCGGTCGAAGCGCTCAAGGCCAAAAAACACACGGGCGCCACGGGCAATCTGATGCTTGACAAGACGGAAAAGGCGATCGCGGAATACGAGGCCGACTTTCAGGCCAAACGGAAACGCGTGGACGACGCCTATACCTCACTGCTCGGCGCGCGGCCGCCGCTCTTTTCGAGCGACTGACCGTTTCCTTTTTCGCTCGCCCCTTTTTCGAAAATTCCCAATCAGGGCCAGCTTTTCCCGACGCGTCAAACGCTTGATTCGGTATTCCCTTCGATACGCGGCCGGCAGGTCGCGGCAGCGTTCCCAATAGACGAGCCTGACGGGCAGGCGGGAACGGGTGTATTTCGAGGCTTTGCCCGCCTGGTGGAGGCGCAACCGGGAATCGAGGTCAAGGGCGCCGCCGGTGTACAGCGTGCCGTCGGCGCAGCGGAGGATGTAGACGAAGGCCATCGTCGAGGCGGGTTACTCTTTCTTCTTCCCGTTCGGCGGGGTCGCCGGATTATCCGAAAAAAGCGTGCCCAGGCCGGCGATGGCGTCGGGATTCGCCTTCACGGCTTCGATGTTCTCTTCCTGGATGGCGACGTACACTTCCTTCCGGTAGACCTTCACGTTTTTCGGGGCGTTGATGCCGAGCTTGATCTGATCGCCCTTGATGTCGACGATCGAAATCTCGATCTGGTCGCCGATCATGATGCTCTCGTTGATTTTTCTGGAAAGAATCAACATGCTTCTAGCTCGCTCCCTGCCGCAACGCCGCGAGCTCTTCCATGATGAAATGCCGAACCTTCCAGCGTGCGTCGTTGTTGATCGATTGCCGGCCCACCCGGCTCTTCCGGTTGATGATGACCGGCCCCTGCAGGTTGGCGGTCATGCGCTCCGCGTTTTCCGGGATGGTGACGATGGCGAAGATGAGCATGTCGACCGCTTCCGTGACTCCTATTTCCTCGAGCTCGTCCTGGTTCACGCTGAGCGCGTAGTCGGTGCGGAAAAGTTGCGGGTCGATGAGCACGAAGGCGATTTCGACGACGTCGATCGATTGCAGCCAATAAAACGGTTTCTGGGGGGCGTCGAGCAGGACGTATTCCTGCAATTTCTCGAATCCGAGGATGCCGTGGGGAAAGAAAATCTTCTGCCTCTCGTCGACATCGATCGGGCCGTAGGCCTTGGTGTTGACTCTCATCGTTTTACCTCAGGAAATCGAGCAGGGTCGGCGGGAGAATCCGGGCCGCCGTGGAGAGCGCCGCCTGATGGGTATACTCGAGCATTTTCAGGTCGGTGGCCGCCTGCGCCAGGTCGAGATCCACCTCGTTCGAATTTTTTTCGGTGATGAGCGGTATTTCGTACTCCAACCGTTTGCCCGTGCCCTCGATCCGGTTGTTCACGGCCCCGATCTCCGCCAGATGCGAGGTGAGCGTCTGGATCGAATCGTCAAGCCCGCCGAGGGCCCGGTTGACTCCGTCGGTATTGCCGCCGTACAGGCTGTCGCGGAGGGACATGACGGCGTCGAAAACCGACCCGCCGTACACGTTCGCGGACGACGCGTACGCGTTGCCGAGCTGGTTCGCCCCGCCGCGGATGAGACCGAGGTCCTGCAGCACGGCCGCGCCGCCCGTGTCCTCGAGCCACAGCTGGTGCGGCGTGGTGGTCTGCAGGACGAGAGAATCCTTGACCGGATCCAGGCTCGCCTTCACGGCCACCGGCGCGTCATTGATCTTGCTGATGACCGCGTAAATATTGTCGCCCGCCTTCAGGGGGATGTCGACCCCGTCGATGCGGATCGTCGAATTCGCCTGCACCTGGTAACTGCGCGCGTCGAGCGCCGAATAAACGGACTGGTTCTCCGCCCAGAACACGTAGTTGCCGGGAATGTTCATCTCGGCCAGGCTGTCCTCGGAGACTTCGACCACGTTCCGGCCGATGTCGCCCCGGTACTGCACGTCAACGATATGGTTGCGCTCGCCGCCTTCCACCTTGCCGCGCAGAATGCGGAACGGCTCGGTTTTCGACTCGAAGCCTCCGAACAGGGCGTTACCCAGCCCGTTCCGCGAGTTGGCCAGAGATACGAGCTCTTCCAGGAGCTCGTCGACTTCCTTGCCCATGTCCGCCATGTCGGACTTGGTGTAAACGCCGTTGGCGCCCTGAACCGCGAGCTCGCGAACGCGCTGCAGACGGTCGACGGTGTCGCGGACCTTCACCTCGGCGTCGGACAGACCGGCCTTGACGTCGTCGATGTTCCGTGAATACCGCTCCAGGCGCACCAGCTTGGATTGATAGCGCGTCGAGTGCGCCGCGGCGATCGGATCGTCGCGCAGGTCCTTGATTTTCGACTGCATGGACATTTTGTTCTGCAGTTCATTGAGCTGCCACTCGCGCATCATCATGTGATACTGCGCGTCGAGGCGGGACATGTTGGAGCTCACGCGATTCATGGTTTATACCCCCATCCGGTTGATGATGACGTCGAGCATCCGGTCGAATTCGGTCACGATTCTGGCCGAGGCGTTGTAACCGTGCTGGAACTTTATCATCTGGGTCATTTCTTCGTCGATATTGACGCCCGAAATCGATTCGCGGATATCGTGCAGGTTCTTCAACTCGAGCGCCTGCGTCTGGTTGTTCTTGAGGGCTTCCTGGCTGCGCGTGCCCATGGAGGCCACCAGGTCGGCGAAGTAGTCGTCGAAGGTGAGCTGCCCGCCCACCATGACCTGTTTCGTGCGCAGGTCGGCGATGGCCATTGCCGCGGCCCCGTCCTCGGGACCGTTCGATTCGCCGTTGGACCCGAAAGCGGAGGCGATGGCGGCCGGGTCGCGCGCCAGGGCGGGATTCACCGCGATCCAGGCCGAGGGATGCGCCAGCGGCGCGACGGCGAACTGCGTTCCGTTCGGGCGAAGGGCGGCCACGGCGTCGGCCTGGTTCCAATCGTAGGCCCCGGCCGGTCCGCTGGCGCGCAGGAGTCCCGCGTAACCGACCAGGAATTCGCCCGAATCCTCGACGTGCCGGATGACGAAATCGGGATTCGCCTGATTTTCGCTGGGGACGGCCTTGAGGGAAAGCCGGCCGTCGCCGTTCAGGTGGGCGGTGACCTCGGCCCCGGAAAAGTTGATCCGCTGGATGACGTCGGCCACGGTATCGGTGGGGTAATACTCCACGGTGACGTCGCCGTCGGGACCGGGGAGCGTCATCCGGCCGGCGATCCCGATGAGCTCGTTTCCCTTGAGGCGGTTGGCGCCGGTGAGTCGGAACACGTACGTGGCGTCGAACGTTCCGTCGCCGTTCCGGTCGTAATTGCCGTTGACGTTGGCGACGTAAGGCACTTCCTTGAAGAAATCCTGGCCGGTCTTGCCGTTGATGCCGAACCCCTTGCGGTGCACCTCGTTCACGAGATCGACGAAATTCATGGCGAGCACGTCCATTTTCTGAATCTCGCCGCGGACGTCGATATCGCGGACGTCGAGCAGGGATTTCAGTTTTCCGCCGTGCAGGGCGACCTGTTCGTCCGTTCCCTTCCACACCACCTGACCGTATCCCTCGTTTTCGGGGGTGCGCCGGACCGCGAGCTCATTGAACACATGACCCTGGACGAGCATCCGCGAATTGGTAAAGACGATGAACTCGTCCGGATCGCTCCGAACGACGGAGATGTCGATGAGATTGCCGAGCTCCTCGACGAGCTTGTCCCTTTTATCGTACAGGTCGTTCGGGTTGTCCCCCAGCGCCTTTGCCTTTTCAATCTGATCGCTCAAGGAGGCGATGAGGCGGATTTTGGCGTTCACCTGGTCGACGGTCGCCGTCACGTCGCCGTCGATCATGTCTCCGATGTCGCGCAGTTTCCTGTAGGTGTTGTTGAGGCTGCCGACCAAAGACTTTCCCCGCTCGAGCACGACCCGGCGCGCCGCCATTTCCGACGGATGGGTCGAAAGTTCCTGCCAGGCCTCCCAGAACTGGTCCATGCGCGTCCGGACCGAGTTCTCCGTCGGCTCGTTGTACACCTCCGCCACCATTTTCAGGTAATTGTTCGACGAGTCCCAGTACCCGCCATTGCCCGCCTTGGAGATGATCTCGTCGTCCAGGAGAAGATTGCGCACCCGCTCCACGCGCTCCACCTCGACGCCCTGACCGATGTGGCCTTTGGTCATTTCCCGATTGAGCCCGGGCTGGTAAATGGGGTCGGACGCGGTCATGATCACGCGTTGCCGGGAATATCCGTCCACGCCGGCATTGCTCAAGTTGTGGCCGGTCGTGACGAATCCCTGCGTGTGCGCCAAGAGTCCGCGTTTTCCGAGTTCGATCCCGGTGAATGTCGAAAGCATCGTCTCCTCCCCGCCTTTCGCGAAAGCGATTACATGCGCTTGTCGAGCACGAGCCGCTCGTCAATGGTACCGGTGGGCCGGCCGGTTTGAGAGTACAGTTTCCCCTTGCGATGCGGGAAAAGTTCACCCATGATTTTTTTGACTGTTTCCGAATATGATTGAAAGTAATAGCTCAGGCGCAGGGTGGCGCCTTTGACGGCGTACACCGCGAGCTTGAGCTTGCGGTAGGATTCGGTCAGCGCACGGCGCTTTTCCTCCGGTATGAAAGGGAGCAGCTTGAAAAAACCGGCGTCTTCCGGGATTCCCAATACGACTTTCAGCATCTGAAAGGACCGGACGCGGCCATCCTCGGCCCGGTCGACCAGCTCGCTTTTCTTGCGCAGCCTCACAATGGTGCTTTCGAGACCGTCCCACTTTCGTTCCACGACGAGTCGCTGCATCTCCTCCTCCATGCCGGCGAAAGAGATGAGATGTCCCGCCTCGTCCTTCATCGACTGGATGAAATTGTCCAATTCCTGCATGGTGCGCTCCTTGGCCGAGAGGCGCGTTGGCGGCCGAGCGCGGAAGGCGCGACTCCTCGGGTCATTCATAGGGTACTTCTAGTAGAATTTCGGGAGATTCGCGCCAAGGCATTACCTGTTTCTTGAGAAAAAAGGAACCGCGCGGAAAAAGATTCGCTGGATTGGATTTCGCCGTTTGAGCGCGATTTCCAGCCCCGTTCTCGGCGGTTTTCGTCATTGCGGACGGTTTTTGCGGAAAAATAAGGTGAATGCGCTCTCGTCTAGAGAAGCGTGGCGGCGAGCTCGGCCAATTCGCTGCGTTCGGATTTAAGAAGAGTGATATGGCCGTAGATCTTCTGACCCTTGAAAGCCTCCACCAGGTAGGAAAGCCCATTGGAATTCGAATCGAGGTACGGGCTGTCTATCTGGTAGGGATCTCCGGTGAGCACGACCTTCGTCCCCTTTCCCGCCCGGCTCACGATGGTTTTGATTTCGTGCGGGGAAAGGTTCTGCGCCTCGTCGATGATGATGAATTGTTCGGGCAGGGAACGGCCGCGGATGTGGGAAAGCGCCTCGAGCTCGATGACGTTGTTGTCGAACAACTGCTCCATGTTCTTGAAGTTGGGCTTCCGGTAGGTGCTCAAGATGTATTCGAGATTGTCGAAGAGCGGCTGCATCCAGTGTGAGAGTTTTTCGCTCTTCGCCCCCGGCAGATAGCCGATGTCCTTGCCGACGGGTATGACCGGGCGCGAGACGAGCACCCGGGAGTACTTTTTTTCCTCGATCACCTTGAACAGGCCGGAGGCGATGGCGAGGAGCGTTTTCCCCGTGCCGGCCTTCCCCACCAGCGTGACGATCGACAAGGCGTCGTCGAGAAGGGCCTGGAAGGCCATGACCTGGCGTTCGTTGAGGGGAGAGATGCCGCAGGCGCCCGCCTTTTCGAAACTGATGTAGCGCACACCCCCCCGTTCGGCGTCATACCGGGCGAGCTCCGGTTGTTCCGCCCCCTTGACGCGGAAACTCATGAATTCGTTGGGCAGAAGCTGCTCGTGCCAGGCCAGGAATCCCTCGGCTTTGAGCTGGGCGAGGTTTTCCGCGGAGAGTTCCGTTTCCCGGACGCCCCCGTACAGGCTTTCGATGTCGACTTTTTGTTTCTCGTAATCAACCGCCTTGATCCCGAGCGCGGTGGCCTTGACGCGGGCGTTGATGTCTTTGGAGACGAAGAAAACGCGTTTTCCCGACTTTTGCAGCGTGTAGGCGGCGAGGATGATGCGGTTGTCGGGGACGCCCGGGTCGAGCGTGAAGTCCTCGTCGGGAGCCCGCGCCGTTGAGAGCTCGACCCGCAGCAGGGAACCGTTCTCCATTTTCACCCCCTGCTTGAGGTCGCCGTGCTTGGCGAGCTCGGCGATCAGGCGGATGGCCCGCCGGGCGTTGCGGCCGCGTTCGTCGCTGTAGGACTTGAGCCGATCGAGCTCCTCGAGCACGGTGAGGGGGATGATGACTTCATTGTCGCGGAACGAAGCGATGCAGTCGTACTTGTGGATGAAGACATTGGTGTCAATGACGAATGATTTCATCATGCGTTGGTTCCTTTACGGTCGGCGGCGGTTCGGCACCAAAGCTTAAAACAATTCATGGACAAATGCAAGAAGAGAGGTGCCGGAAACGTCGATTCTTTCTTCGCCCTTTACCGGAACGCGGAGACTCCGTGTCCCGCCTGAAGCGAAGGCCGAGAGGGATTGAAATTTCATTTATTCGGCTGGGTCAAAACTAGTCATTCTCACGAACGCGTGAGAAGCGAGGTGAGAAAATCTCTCAGCTGCGGGTAGCGGGTGAACGTATAATCCGCCTTGCTGTCGCGGACCCGGCGGGAGGAGAAATATCCCGTTTTCATCCCCATCCGGTGCGCCCCGATCACGTCATACTCGTAGTTGTTGCCGATGTAGATGGTTTCGTGCGGCTTGACGCCGAGGGCGTTCAGCATGCGCTCGAACGGGGCGGGATGCGGCTTCAGGTACCCGGTTTCCTCGGACGTGGACGCGTAATCCCAGAGATGCTTCATCCCGAGGTAGTCGAGTTTTTTCATGAGCGGCAAATCGGAGAGCACGGCGGTCCGGAATCCGGCGGCCCGGAGGCGCGCGATGATTTCGCGCAGGCCCCGGAAGGGACGCATGGCGCCGATCGCGTTCAGCCATTCCCCGTAGATGACCCGATCGATGCGGTCGGCCACCCGGGCGACGTCCTGTCCGAGATACGACGCGACGAGCTCCGCCTGCTTCGACCGGTAGTCGACGATCGGGTTGATCGAACGAATTTCCCTGCGCACGCGGCTGTAATAATAGATGAGGCGCGCGTGCCGCGCAAACACGCGGAGCGAGGGCAGGAGAATGCGGTATTCGGGATACAGGGTCCCGTCGAGATCGAAGGTGACTGCTTTTACATCCATATTTTTTCACGCGTCGGAGCGGCCGTTTTCGCCCGGCGGGTCGACTGCCCCCCGCGTCGAATATGTTCGTCTCCGGCTACGGAAAGAACATAGTATATGCCGGCGGATTATTCAATATGAAAGAGTGAAAAATCGGAATTCGTGTCGAACCGGACCAGGTGTACGAAGGTCGAGGGATAGCGGGAGATAAAACGGAAAATATCCTGGTCTTTGTGCTGGTCCATGACGGCGACGTGAAAGCGGCCGTTGCCGTCGAAATAGGGAAAAAAGGCGGCGACGTGGAAATACTCGACCAGGACGGGATTGGGCCGGTAAATGTCATTGACCGCGCCCAGATACGCCATGCCCGGCTCGTCGACGGCCAGGAAATACAGGATCTGGTACAGATCGGCCATCCGGTACCCGCTGTCTTCCTCGTAACTGAAAAACGGCACCTGCCGGACGTCGCAGGATTCGATGTCGGGACGTTCGCCGGTCCGGGCGCTTTTCAACGCGACGGCGAGATTTCTGGTCCAATCGAGCCCGAAGTACGGATCGCGGGCCGTCTCGCGCAGATCGCTCCAACGGTTTCCGCGCCGCTCCAGATGTTTGGTTTTCAAGAGGTCGATATCGGTATATCCGCCGGTAAGGGGGAAATAAAAGCCGTCGACGATCCATTTCGCGAAACCGGAACAGTTGAGCCCTTTCGTCCCCCGTTGCGGGAGGCCGTCGGCGATCAATACGAACCGGCCGTGGCGATCCAGGGCGCCGTCGGCGGTTTCCCGCACGGTGGGAAGCTCGCGCGCGATCGCCCGCACGACGGATTCCACCCGACGGTCCTCGGGGCGGCCGCCGTGGAAAAAGAGCCGCGGCCAGTCGACCCTGCCCCGGGTCATGTCGAGGAGCGACGACAGGGGGGAGGTAATGATTTTTTCCAGCGGCATGGGGAGCGGCAGGTCGCGGTAGATTTTGCGGCCGAACAGAAATACGTCGAGGGTCGACTCCGAACCGCGCGGCCTGACCTGCAGGTAGCAAAACCCCTCGTCGCGGAAAAAAATCTTCACCGATTCGAACCGCAGGGTGTCGCGGCTGCGTTTGATAAGGTAATTGCCCTTCCCGGCTTCCGGGTAACCCGCGGCCGTGACGTTTATGAAAAGGAAAAAGACGGCGTCGTTCGTAAAAATAATCTTCATTCGCCCCGACGGTTCCCCGCCGAAGGCCGGGTATTCGTAAACTCCGGCCCGGAGATCCTCGGCCGGCTTGACGAGCTCGTCTTTCAACGCGTATCTGACGTCGGCGTTCTCGATCATGCCGCCCGCGGCGATGATGTGCGACATGCGGCTTTCAGCCGGGGCGAGCGCGGAACCGGCGAGGAAAAACAGGGAAAGACGAAGACAATCGGATATTTTCATACGCGCCCTACATTCAAAATATCGTCACCGCGGTCCGAAAAAAGAAGGGCCGCCGACCGGAAAAGGGGTGAGTCGAAACGGGGTCAGGGTTGCTGTTCGGGCTTCTCATCATTGACGCGCGTGAGAATGTCGAGGAGCTCCCCCCTGATCTCCTGGACCGAGAGTTTCATGTCGATTTCCCGGCCGTCGATTTCCTCCCAGATTCTTTGTTTGGCGCCTTCCAGGGTGAGACGTTTTTCGTGCAGCAGGTATTTCAGGCGGAAGAGCAGCTGGATTTCACGCTCGGTATAGACGCGGCGGCCGGCGAGGCTCCGTTTCGGCTTCGCAAACGGGAATTCCCTTTCCCAGTACCGCAGAACGTGCGGTTTCAGGTTGAGGAGCCTTCCGACTTCGCCGATGGTATACTGCTTCATGTCCTTGACGAGGCGGCTTTCCGGATCTCGATCTGGATCGGCACGTGGCGGAAACCGAAATCCTCGCGCAACCGGTTTGTGAGGTACTGGGCGTAGGACTGGGGAAAACTGCGCCGCGAGTTCACGAACACGACGAACCGGGCGGGGCGGGTGCCCGTCTGGGTCATGTAGCGGATGCGGACGTTCGTTTTCAACGGGAGGCTGAATCTCGTTTTCCAACTTTCGAGCGCGCGGTTGAGCTCTCCGGTTTCAACCCGTTTATCCATTTCCCGGTCGACCGTGATCGCCGTCGCCAGAAGCTTCTCGACCCCCTCCCCCGTTTTGGCTGAAAGGGGCAGGAGCGGCAGGTGCTCGGCCGCGGGAAAGAGAAACTCGATCCGGTCGCGGACGGCCCGCAGCCGGTTGGGAACTTTTTCCAGCATATCCCACTTGTTCATGGCGAGAATGAGTCCCTTTCCGCGCTTCATCACCAGCCCGGCGATTTTTTTGTCCTGTTCGCTCACGTCGACGAGGGCGTCGATGAGAAGGACGACGACGTCGCTTTCCTCGATGGTCTTGATCGCGCGGTTGACCGAATAATATTCGAGCGCGTCTTCGATCCTGTTTTTACGGCGGATGCCGGCGGTATCGAGGATGCGGAGAGTCTTTTTCCGGAAGGTGAAATAACCTTCAATGACGTCCCGGGTGGTTCCCGGAACGTCGGAGACGATGGATTTCTCAAGGCCGAGGACGGTGTTGAGCAGAGTCGACTTGCCGGTGTTCGGCCGGCCCAACAGGGAAAGGCACAGCGCGGCTTCCGGCCGTGAGGCGGCCGTCCCGGCGGGGGCCGCGTGCTCGGTGAAAAACGATTCGATCTCCCGCGCGAGCGCCTGAATATTGCGCCCGTGTTCCGCCGATACGCCGACGACACGCTTGAATCCGAACTCGTGTTTCTCGTGAAGCAGTATCTCCTTGGCGGCGGTGTCCATTTTATTCGCCACGAGAATAACCCTGTCGCGAAAGGGGTGGAGCCGGTTCAGGAATTCCTCGTCCTCCTGGGTCGTCTCCTCGATATCGACGACGAAGAGGATGAGATCGGCGGAGGCGATCGAGGAAAACGTTTTTTCCCGGACCTGTTTCTGGAGGGCGTCGGGGTCGAGCGAGAAGCCGCCCGTGTCCACCAGGACCACGTTCCGCCCGTTGAGCCGGCAGAGGGCTTCCACCGGATCGCGGGTGACTCCCGGGGTGGGATCGGTCACGGCGCGCCGCTTGAGGAGCAGCCGGTTGAAGAGGGTGGATTTGCCGGTATTGGTCCTCCCGAGGATGACGACGCGCGGGGCGTCGGATTCAGTACGTGACCACGGCAAGTCGGGCCTCCATCCAATCCCTCACGTACTCGTCTATTTCCTGGGAGAACTTCATCTTGAGAATCGCCTCGACCACCTCTTCCGTCTCCCGGAAATTCACGTTGCGGATGATGTTCTTAATTTCGGGGATGCTGAACGAGCTCATGCTGAACTGGTCGAGGTGGAGGCCGAGGAGGACGACGGCGGCGTGCGGATCGCCCGCCATTTCACCGCACATGCTCACCGGGATGCCCGCCTCGTGCGCGTTGTCGATGATCATTTTGACGAGGCGCAGAACGCCGGGGTGGAACGGCTCGTAGAGGTAGGCGATTTTCTCATTGCTGCGGTCGACCGCGATCGTATACTGGATGAGATCGTTGGTGCCGATCGAAAAAAAGTCGACTTTCCTGGCGAGGATTTCCGACGTCAGGGCGGCCGAGGGCACCTCGATCATGGCGCCGACCGGGATGTCCTTGCGGAACTCGGTCTTCTCCTTTTTCAGCTCGTGTTTGACCTGATCGAGCACGTCGAGGACCTTGAGGAGCTCCTCGATCCCCGAGATCATGGGAAACATGATTTCGAGGTTGCCGTGGACGGAGGCGCGGAACATCGCCCGCAGCTGGGCCTTGAACACGTCGGGCTTGGCCAGGCAGTAGCGTACGGCGCGCCACCCCAGGATGGGATTGTCCTCCGCCTCGATTTTCTGGCCGGGGACCATTTTTTCGCCTCCCAGATCCAGGGTCCTGATCGTCACCTTTTTTCCCTTCATCCGTTCGAGGACGTATTTATACGTGCGGTACTGCTCCTCCTCCGTGGGAACGGACGGCGAACGCATGAACAGGAATTCCGAACGGAAGAGCCCGATGCCGTCGGCGCCGTGTTTGATAACCGCGTCGACCTCCTCGGCGACCTCGATATTGGCCGACAGCGCGATCATCTTTCCGTCGCGCGTTTCCGCTTTCAGTTTTTTGAGCTCCTCGAGCTTTTTCTCGTGGCGGTGCCACTTGACGAGGGTCGTGTGATAGGCGGTTTTCATTTCGGCGGCCGGCTGGACGACGACGACGCCGCGGTTGCCGTCGATGATGATGTCGTCCCCCTCGGCGGCCTGCAGGCTGATCTCGGACAACCCCATGACCGTCGGGATATTGAAGGAGCGGGCGATGATGGCGGTATGCGAGGTCTTGCTTCCCAGATCGACCGCGATGCCCCGCACCATTTTCTTGTTCATGCCGATCGCGTCGGAGGGCAGCAGGTTGTGGGCGACGATGATCACTTCCTCCGCGAGGTCGGCGAGCGAAACCCGTTCCCGCAGGAGGAGGTGGCGCATGACGCGCCGTGAGACGTCGTGGATGTCGAGGCTTCGGGCGCGGATATATTCATCCGATGATTCGTTTATTTTTTTCGTCAGTTCCTCTATTACCTGCAGCAGAATCCATTCCACGTTCATTTTGCTGTCATGTACTTTTTTGACGATGTCGCCAGTGAATTCCGCGTCACTCAGCATGGTAATGTGGGAGTCGAGAAGCTGTTTTTCCTGCTCTCCCATTTCTGTCGCGCTTTTCTCCTGCAAGCGCCTGATTTCTTCTATGGCGTTGCCAATGGCGCCCGAAAAGCGTGTGATTTCAGCCTTGACGTCTTTCGCTTGGATGGTATAGCGCGGGATCGAATATTTCTCTTCCTTGAGCAAAAACACTTTTCCCAGGGCGATTCCCGGCGAAACGCTGATACCTTTGAATTCTTTCATCCGGGTCATTATACGGAGATTGTTTGGAGGTGTCAAATATCTCCACTCCCCTCCCGTTCCAGTCAAATATTTCCGATTTTTGACGATAATCACAGTATCATGGCTAAAGGCCCCAGAGCGTCACTCGGTTGTCTTTTTTGGATCGCCATTTTTCTCCTGGCGGTGGTATTGTTCATTTTCAACCAGAACAATATCATGCAATTCATCAAGCGGTTTCAGGCCGGGAACGGAAAAATAACCTTCTCGCCCAATGTGGCGGTCGACCCGCAGCCGTCGGCGTCCCCCTCGCCGTCCGCGAATCCCGGCGATCATGGGGGGGTAATCCTGGAGATTCCCTCGGCGACGCCCACCCCGGCTCGATCCGCCGGACCGAAAGACGCCGCGAAAACCGAGCCGGGCCCTTCGCCCTCGCCGTCGGCCTCCCCCTCGCCCGCCCCGGTCAAGAAGGACGTCCGGAATGCAAAGCTGTATTTTTTGACGAGAAAAGCGAACGATTCGATCGCGCTCGCCACCGTCAACCGGCAGGTGGTTCACGATAACGCCCCGTTGACGGGAACGCTGTCGGTGCTCCTCAAGGGACCGACTCCGAATGAAAAACGGTCGTCGATCATCTCCCTGATCCCGGAAGGCACGAAACTGGAGGACGTCTACGTCAAGGGAGACACGGCCTACATCAGCTTCAACCAGGAGTTCAGGTATAACGATTACGGGGTGCCCGGGCTCATGGCCCAGCTCAAGCAGGTCGTGTATACCGCGACCGAATTTTCCAATGTCGGAAAAGTTCAAATCCTGATCGACGGCAAGAAGGTCGAATATCTCGCTCAGGAGGGCGTGTACGTGGGAGCACCGCTGTCACGGAGCTCCTTCTAGCGGGCCCGTGGCGGACAATTTTCATCCGCGGAAGAGCGACGTAATCAGACTTTCGGCTTCCCCGTCCGCGATCGTTTTTCGCAGCGTCAGCAGGAAAAAATACTCAATGTTCCCTTTTGTCCCCCGCAAGGGAGAAACCGCGGCTTTTTCCGGATAGACGCCTTCCGACTCAAGATCGGCCGCCAGGCGCAGGAGAATCTCAAGCCGTCGCCCGTCGTCGCGCACGATGCCGTCGTAATCGGGCGGCGGATCGAGCCATTCGAATTGCGGCTTGACGAGGGCGATCGCCTTTTCGTCGGTCGTCAGTTCGAGAACGTGGCGGGCCGCCCGGCGCAGGGACCGGAAGGAAAGGTCGATGACGGCCGCCTGCGGGGGCTCGGACAGGGAGGCGCGGGTCAGGTCCATGACGTTCGTCCGCTCCATGAGGTTGACGCGCGGGTCGTGCCGGAGACGGAAATCGAATTGGGAGTAGCCGACGTCGACCGAGTAGACGCGGAGCGCTCCCTCCCGCAAGAGGCAGTCGGTGAATCCCCCCGTCGAGGCGCCGCAATCGAGAAAAACCTTCCCGCCGCATTCGAACCCGAAGGCCGCCAGGGCGCCGGCCAGTTTTTCTCCGCCGCGGGAGACGAACCCGGTTTTCCCCCTGATCTCAACCAGGTCGTGAACATCGCATTTGCGCGACGGGTCGCGAACCCGCTCGCCATTGAGCCGGATCTCGCCGCACATGATGAACGCGTACAATTCTTTTTGGGAAATGGAGGGGAATCGTCGTTTCAGCAAAGCGAAAAGCGTCATGGTGCGCATGTCCGTCGATCCGCCGTTCGGACGGCGTCCGGGCCGCGAAACGGCCGTCGTCCTTTCAATTCCTCGCCGGAGCTAGAGGGCCGATTTTTTCTGAAAACGCTCAAGGCCGATCGTTTTGCCGGAAACGGGATCGACTTCGATGACGATTCCCATCACGACCGCCGGTTTGTCTTCGATTTCCAGTTTGAGGGGCATCTGGGTGAGGGCCCGATCGAGGGCGATCTTGATCGACATGCCGATCACGCTTTCCGCCGGTCCGGTCATCCCGATGTCGGTGATGTATCCCGTCCCGCGGGGGAGCACCCTCTCGTCGGCCGTTTGGACGTGGGTGTGGGTCCCGAACAGGGCCGTTATCTCCCCGTCCAGATAGGTCGCCAGCGCTTCCTTCTCCTGAGACGATTCCGCGTGGAAATCGACGAAAATGATCGGACTTTCCTTCTTGAGTTTTTGAACGATTTCCCTGCCGACGGTAAAGGGACACCGCAGGCGGGACCGGTTGAGGCCTCCCTCGAGATTGAGGATACTCACCCTGCAATCCCGCACCGAGACGGTGCAGTGTCCCTTGCCCGGCACGACCTTCGGATAGTTTTCGGGCCGCAAGAGGCGGTTTTCGGCGTCGAGGGCCGGATAAATCGCCTTGTTTTTCCAGATATGGTTTCCGGAGGTGACGACGTCGGCCCCCGCCTCGAAAAATTCGGCGAGAACTTCGGGAGTCAGGCCGGAGCCTTCCACCGCGTTCTCGCCGTTGACGATCACCATGTCGGCGGCGAACTCGCGCTTGAGCGATTTCGCCATGGAAAACAGGGCCCGGCACCCGGACTGGCCGACGATGTCTCCGATGACGAGCGCGCGCAGCGTCGCGGCCTGCTTATCGGGCATACTCGACGATTCTCGTTTCCCGGATTATGGTCACCTTGATGCGCCCGGGATACTGGAGTTCGTTCTCGACTTTTTTGGCGATCTCCTTGGCCAGCATCTTGGTGTCCTCGTCGTTCACCTTCTCATTGTTCACCAGAATGCGCAACTCGCGGCCCGCCTGAATGGCGTAGGCCTTGTCGACGCCCGGAAACGATTCGGCTATTTTTTCAAGCGATTCGAGCCGCTTGATGTAATTTTCGAGCGTCTCCTTGCGGGCGCCCGGTCGCGCGGCGGAAATGGCGTCGGCGATCTGCACGATGATCGCTTCCACGGTTTCCGGCTCCACGTCATTGTGGTGCGCCCCGATGGCGTTCACGACTTTCGGATCTTCGCCCATTTTCCGCGCCATTTCCATGCCGACTTCAGCGTGGTTGCCTTCGCTGTTGGTCTCGACGCCCTTGCCGATGTCGTGCAGCAGCGCCGCCCGCCTGGCGAGCTCCGAATCCGCCCCCAGCTCCGAGGCGATCATGCCGGCGATCAGCGCCACTTCCTTGGAATGGATGAGGACGTTCTGGCCGTAGCTGGTCCTGAAATTAAGGCGTCCCAGGGCCCGGATGATGTCGGGCGTGATGTTATGGATGCCCAGTTCGAAAATCACGTGCTCGCCGCGCTCGTAGATTATCTGGTTGATTTCCTTCGAGACCTTTTGAACGATTTCTTCTATCCGCGCCGGATGAATGCGGCCGTCGGAAATAAGGCGTTCCAGAGCGATCCGCGCGGTTTCCTTGCGAATGGGATCGAAGCATGAAATCACGACCGCTTCCGGGGTATCGTCGATGATGATGTCCACCCCCACGAGCGTTTCGAGGGTGCGGATATTGCGGCCTTCCCTTCCGATGATCCGGCCCTTCATTTCATCGTTCGGCAAGCTGACCGTCGCGACCGTCACTTCCGAGCTGATATCAGTGGCCATCCGTTGAATGGTCGTGATGACGATATCCCGCGCTTTTTTCTCAGCCGACAGTTGCGCCTCCTGCTCGATCCTGTTGATGAGCACTTGGGCGTCGTGCTTGGCCTCGTTTTCCATGCTTTGAATGAGGAGTTTTTTCGCATCGGCTGCGGAAAGACCGGAAAGATGTTCCAGTTCTTTCTTACACTTTTCCTGTTCTTCGAGGACCTTTTCTTCTCGTTCTACACACAGCCTCTCACGGCCTTGAAGCGATCTCTCCTGTTTCTCAAGAGAGCTCACTCTTTTTTCTAGGTTTTCTTCCTTCTGCAGGATTCGTCTTTCAAGATGCTGAATTTCAGCACGACGTTCTCTTGTTTCCTTTTCAAGTTGGCTTCGTTCCCGAATTAACTGATCTTTCGTTTCGAGAAGAAGCTCACGCTTCTTGGCTTCCGATTCCTTTACCGCATCCTGAATGATCCGTTTTGCACGCTGCTCTGAAGAAGTAACCTGTATTTTGGCATAAAGCCATCGTATTAACCAACCTAGAACAATACCGCCGAGAGGAAGAATGATGAATAATATTTCCATTTCTTCCCCCTTGCATTAGCTATAATAAGTATACTTTTTAGCACAATTAAGTCAAGATGTTTTGTGTATCAAAATGATCAAAAGAGGGATGCCGGCGGGTGACAGCGCGATCAGTCCCGGGATTTTGAGAGAATCACGTCAATTTTTTTCATAAATGTCTCCAAATTCGCGACGCCTTCGTTCTCGGTCATGCCGAAGAACAAATATGCGTCTTTGTGCTCGATGGTGGCCGGGAAGAACACCGCGGAGCGAATGAATTTCACGTCGTCGCTGGACAGGCGGCTGGTGAATAATTTTTGATCCCTGAAAACGTCTTTGATGATAATGATGTTTCTCCCGCTGAAATATTCCTGGTAGAGGGCTTCGTCTTTGGCAAAGGTGAAAAGATGGGCGCTCCGTGAGGTCACGCCGATCGCCATGGCCACCTTGAGCCCCGCGTCGTCGGTGAACAGAATGGAACTGACGGCTTTGGCTTTTTTTATCAACTCGCCGATCGCGTAAATCATCACTTTGTCGGTGACCTGGTGGGCGAAGGATTCCATGTAGGCGTCCAGATCCATCCCCCGCCCCGTGAGCGGCATTTTCCGTTGCTGGGGGTTGCTCTTCCTGGAAAGGGAGATATTTTCCTGAATTTGCTTTTTCTCCGCGTCCGCCAGGATTTCCTTATTCCCGTATAATTCGTCAATACTGGATATCGAGACCTGTTGACGGTCCAGAAGGGATTGGGCGAGCGCTTTCAAGCCTTTCAGTTTTTGAACGGGTCTGGCGCTCGCATACAACGCTTCATTGATGGTGTACACGCCGTTGCGCATGATGATGTTCGAAGGAGTCTGTTCCGCGATCTTTTGAGCGTCCTTGACGCTGAAAACACTGATGTCGCCTTTTTTGATGGACGTCTCAAAGACGGAAAACGCGTCAATGAGGTTGATATTCGGCTTTTTTTCGAGATCGACCGCCTGGAGTTCCTCCAGTTCCTCAAAGGGTAAGGGCGGCAGTTCGGCTATTTCCGAAACAATGTTGAGATACTCGATCTCTTCCGCGCCGCGTCCCGCATCACTGGATCGAGTCGCCGGGGACCGCTCGGTTTCCGATACCGGCGCCTCCTCCCGGGGAAGTTTCATTTCGCCGGCGGCGGAGCGGGCCGCCGGTGCGGGCTCGGGGGAAGTGATCTCTTCCTCGATGGGTTCGAGTTCCAGGATTTCATCTTCGCCGGCAGCGGTCACCGGGACGCTCTCCGGGGCGGTTGCTGAATCAGTCGCCAAGGCAGTCTCGGGAAGAGGTTCGGCGGGAAGTTCCTCGAGCGCAGCGATTTCTTCCAGGTCCTCCGACGCCGAGCCGCCCGGAACCGACGGTTCGACCGGCTGCGCTTCCGCGGCCGGTTCGATTTCTTCAAGTTCCTCAAGTTCCGGGATTTCTTCACTCGTCGCCGGTTTCTCGATGGTCGATGCCGCGCTCGTCTCGGCGCGCGCTTCCGACTGAGCCGGCCGGATGCTTCCCGCGGAACCGATGGCGCGCTGGGCGGCGGGGGCTATGAAAACGCGGCCTTCCTCGAGGACCTTGCGAAGAAGCATCTCGATTTTTGAAAGATCGTTTTCAGGTTGTTTCTGAACCTTGCTCTTGATGATGGAAACAACCTCGTTCCAGCTGCCGATGATGTACGAATCGATTTCGGCTTCTTTCGACGAGGTGATCTTCTTCAGACCTTTTTTCATGTAGCGCTTGACTTCGTCGCGCCGTGTATCGATTTCTTTCTGCCAGCGGGAGAGATCGAGCCGGTCCTTATTCTCAAAAAAAGCCTTGAGGAATTCGACCTGGAATTTATGCATCCGGGTCGCCACGACTTTGATCGGGTCCTGCTTCACATTGGTGATGAGGAGGATGATGAGAAAGACGGTGACGTAGAAAACGCCCAGGATGAGAATCTTATCGAACATCCCCATCTCGAAACGCCGGGCCGGAAAAAGAACGCCCACATAGCCGTTCGAATCGAGGGCGACGGAAAAGAGGGCGAGGTTATCGGGCACGTCCGAAATTTTCAACAAGGTCTGAGACACGGTATTTTGTCCGGCGCTCTTCCAGACCGCCAGGCAGTCGGACTCAAGCGACGTCAGGCCCGGCGAGGGCTGCGAGAGAGCGATCGCCCCGGAGGTATCGATCAGCAGTCCCGCGTCGCCCAAAATCACAAAACCGCGAAATGTCGTTCCCTGACGGATGAAGAGCTCGTTTTCCAGTGCTTCGCGCTTCATGGAGAAGAGGGCGGCACCGTACGCTTTCCCGGAAGCATCCCTCACCTCCAGGGCGAATACGACCTCTTGCCGCGCGCCGTCCCAGAGGAGACGAGGCAGGGATGCGCCCGGCGAGAAAAGAGAACCAACGGCCGCCGGCCGCTCCGTCTGGTCGAGGTTTTTGTAGGTGATGCGGTTAACGGAACGGGAGGCGATGTCGCTCTCGAGAGTGCTGTAATGGATATGAGTGCCGGTTGTGTCGATCAGTCGTACGCTTACCAGCTGAGGATATTCCTGAAGGAGACTGCTGAACGTAAGGCGCCGTTCGTTGATGTCCGAATCGAGCTGGCGGCTGGAAAAAGCCCTCCAGACAAAATCCTTTTGGACAATGGGTTGAAAACGATCGATCGTGTTCCGGACGTAATCGTTTATCCGTTTGGAAAATGAAAGCGTGTCATGCTCGGCCCCGGCTTTCAGGTTCGGATAATATATGCCCGTTTCGATCAGGGGGAAAAGCCGGGTGAAGGAAAAAAAGGTGAACACCGCGCTGATGACAAGAGATAAAAGAAGACTGAGGAGGACTTTGACGCTGCGTCTCACCATACTTATCTCAAATCGGATTTATTCCTTTCAGATTCATTATCGGCCGCTGAAGTTGAAAAAAACATAATTTAGTATAAGCAAAATGATGTTGGCGAACAAGATGCCGCCGAGCAAAAATACCGATCGGATCCGGATTTTTCCGGGCCTGCTCCGCCGGGAGGCGGCTTTTCCCAACGTTGCGGCGGTCAGCAGGAGGCGATCGATATCTTTCCAAAGGGTTTTTACCCTGAGCGTTCTTATTTCATTCGTAAAAAAGTCGAAGTACAGGAATACCTTGCCGAGGAAGGAACCCGTCCGTCCGTGAAAGGACAGCGTCGGACCGATCAGCGATTTCGACATGTAAAAAAGGGTGACGATGGTGAGCCCGCGGGCGATCCCGGTCTCGAGGGCGCCGTCGGTAACGGGATGGCCGAACACGGTGAAGAGCGCCTTCCCTTCGACCGTGGTGAGATTGAAGAGCACGATGAATGAAAAAACGACGATCGTTCCGAGGAGATATCGTTTTTTTTTCGTAAGCCAAACAAGCCCGCAGAAAAAAATGAATTGGACGAGTTTGATATAGAGTGCGTCGGCCAGGACGATCGTAACGGCCAGGCACAGGCAATAGCCGAATAAAAAAAAAGAAGATATGTCTCCCGTAAAGAGAACATATCTTCCGTCATTTCCCGATCGGGCGTCGTGTCTCAATGACTTCGCTTTTTCCAATCAGTCCTTTTTGGCCTGGGCTTCCTTGGCCGGAGTCTTTTTGGCTTTTTTCGGTTTGATCTTTCTGTCGATCAGCTCGAGAAAAACCATTTCCGATGCGTCCGTGATGCGTGGTTGCAGCTTCAGAATTCTCGTGTATCCGCCGGGACGCTCCTTGTAGCGGGGCGCGATGTCGGTGAATAATTTTTTGACCACGCTGCGCTGCGTGATTTTGGCGCCAACGATGCGGCGATTATGTACGTTGTCGACCTTCGCCCGGGTGATGATTTTTTCGGCTTTTTGCCGCACGGCGCGCGCCTTGGCTTTCGTCGTTCTGATTCTCTCGAATTTGAAAAGCGAGGTGACCATGTTGCGGATCATGGCCTTCCGGTGCCCCGCTTTCTTGCTTAATTTATTGAGTGCGACCCTATGCTTCATCTTCGTCTTCCTTCTCGTACTCTTCTTCGTCGACCGCTTCATCCATCTCGTGAGCCGGAGGGGATTCTTTTACCTTGAGCGACAATTTGCGCAGGGAGCTGAAATCCTTCATGCCGAGCTTCAGTCCCCATTCTTTGAGTTTGTCCTTGATCTCCTGAAGCGATTTCTTTCCGAAATTCCTCGTCTTGGATATCTCCTCTTCGGTTTTTTGCGTGAGATCGCCGATGGTCCTGATATTGGCGTTTTTCAGGCAATTCGAGGAACGAACCGAGAGCTCCAACTCTTCGATGGGCGTATCCAGAATGGCGCGGATCTTGCGTTCTTCCTCATCCGCTTCCTCGTCTTCCCTGATGCTCTCCTCGTCGAAATTGATGAAAATGGTAAAATGATCCTTTGCGATTTTCGCGGCCTCGGCGAGCGCGTCTTCCGGCTTGATGGTGCCGTCGGTCCATAACTCGAAAATGAGCTTGTCGTAATCGGCTCTCTGCCCCACGCGGGTGCCCTTGATTTCATAACGGGCCTTGAGAATCGGCGAAAAGATGGCGTCCATGGGTATCGTCCCGACGATATCGATGCACTGTTCGTTCCTCTCCGCGGGAACGTAGCCGCGGCCCAGGTTGATCTGCAGCTCGATGTCAAAATGAGCGTCGGAAGCGAGGGTGGCGATGAAAAGATCCTTGTTCAGGACCTTAACGCCTTCCTCCACTTCAAGGTCGCCGGCCGTAAAATTACCCGCTCCCTTTTTCGAAACGATGATCGTCTTTTCCTCGATCTCGTCATCGAGAAGCAAACGGACGTGCTTGAGATTGCTCAGGACCTGCGGCGTATCTTCGGATACTCCCGGTATAAGCTCGAATCCGCTCGAGATGATATGCGGTTTGCCGTCCTTGGAATAACTCGTAATGTGCACTGCCGTGATCGCATATCCCTGGAGCGAAGAAATGAGGATACGGCGGAGCGTGTTGCCCACGGTGGTGCCGAATCCCCTCTCGAACGGGTACGCGATAAACTTGCCATAGTTTTTGCTGATTTCACTATGCTCGAAGTTTATCCCCTTAGGCCTCTTGAATCCCTTTAAAAGATTCCTTCTTGCCATTACTGCTCCTTATTTTGAATATAACTCGACAATGAGTTGCTCGTTGATATCCCGCATGTCCATCAGGTCGTTGCGCCGCGGTATTGCTTTCACGGTCCCGCGCACGTTATCCGCGTCGACGTCCAGCCAGGGAACCACGCCGGCGCTTGTAAATTCCTTCAAGCCTTCCTTGATGACGGTCAGGTTCCTGCTTTTGTCGCAGATTGAAATCTCGTCGTCCTGTTTCACCAGGTACGACGGGATGTCGATTTTCTTTTTGTTCACCAACACGTGTCCGTGCCTCACGATCTGGCGCGCCTGCTTTCTCGAGGAGCTGAAATGCATCCGATAGACGATATTGTCGAGGCGCCGCTCCAGGAGCCCGAACAAATTCTCACCCGTCACGCCTTTCATCCGCGCGGCCTTCACAAAGTAGATTTTGAATTGTTTCTCGAGGAGACAATAAATCCGCTTCAATTTCTGTTTTTCGCGCAACTGAATTCCGTAATCCGATACTTTTCTTGAACGGGCCCGCGGTCCCTTGCCGGGAGCGCCTTTCTTTTTCTGAATGGGGCATTTGTCGCTCTTGCAGCGTTCGCCCTTGAGAAATAATTTCATTTTCTCCGCCCGGCAAAGTCTGCAATTCGGTCTGATATATCGTGCCATGACTTTTCCTTTCTACACCCTGCGTGCCTTTTGCGGGCGGCAACCGTTATGGGGAATCGGGGTGATATCGACGATCAGCCGCACCCGAAGACCGAGATTTCCGATCGACCGGATGGCGGATTCGCGGCCCACGCCCGGGCCCTTGACGTAGACGTCAACTTCCTGAATTCCGTATTCCAGCGCTTTGTTGACGGCCGCTTCAGTGGTCGATTGGGCGGCGAACGGAGTCGATTTTTTCGCTCCCTTGAAGCCGAGGCTTCCCGCCGACGACCAGGAGATGGTGTTGCCCGTGATATCGGTGACGGTCACCACGGTGTTATTGAACGTCGCCTGGATATAGACCCTGGCTTCGCCGAGATTTTTCCTGCGTTCGCGTTTGCTTTTCTTCTTCACCTCATTCTCCTTACGTGGGTCCGGGTGCCCGCTTCTTGCCGGCGACCGTCTTCCGTTTGCCTTTGCGTGTCCGGGCGTTCGTCTTCGTGCGTTGACCGCGCACGGGCAGACCCTTTCTGTGCCTCAACCCGCGATAACTGCCGATGTCCATCAACCGCTTGATGTTCAGGGAAGTTTCGGTCCTTAAGCGGCCTTCGACCTTGTACTCGTTTTCGATTTCCTTCCGCAACAGGTTGACCTCGTCGGCGGACAGGTCGCCCGTGCGTTTCACCGGGTCGATACCCGTCTTCCGGCAAATGGTCACCGCGGAGGTGACACCGATTCCGAAAATATGCGTCAACGCGATATGTATCTGTTTATTGGGGAGATCGACCCCGGCGATACGTGCCATGCATTCCTCCTACCGCTGCTTCTGCTTGTGTTTGGGGTTTTCGCAGATGATTCGAACGATACCGCGACGTTTGATGACCTTGCATTTATCGCAAATCGGCCTGACGCTTACTCGTACTTTCATAACAACCTCTTATAGATTTCTGGGCTTGATTTTGCCCTTTTTCACCAATCCCTCTTGGTGGTGCATCCGCAAATAGCTCTCAATCTGCGACATCGTGTCCAATCCCACGCCGACGATGATGATGAGCGAGGTGCCTCCCATGAAATTGGCGACCATGTACGGAAAGGAGAATATCTTCGTGACGATGTTGGGAATGACGGCGATCAGGGCGAGAAAGAGCGATCCGGGAAGAATGATGCGATAGAGAATCCGCATCAGGTATTCCTCCATTTTTTCAGAACGAATTCCCGGTATCGATCCGCCGTTTTCGCGTATCTGTTTCGATATTTCGGTCGGATTGAGCGTGACTTGCGTGTAAAAATACGCGAAGAAAACGATCAAAATCGCGTAAATGACGAGATACCACCCGCCCGAGGGATTGAGAAAGCGCGCCAGCTGCGCGAAAAAAGGCACGCTCGTGGAAAGACTCTGGAAAATCTGGATCGGAAGAATAATCAACGCATTGGCGAAGATAATGGGAATGACCCCCGACGGATTCAGCTTGAAGGGAATGTAGATGTTTTGCGAACCATAGATCTTTCTTCCCACGACGCGTTTCGCGTAGTGGACGGGAATCTTGCGCTGGCCGCGTTGTTCGTAAATGATGAGCGCGACCGTCACCACGAACATGATGATCGCGATCAATATGAAGAGCGGATTGATTTGCTCGGTATTTCTGGTCGCTCCGATGACTCGGTTCGGCATCAGACCGATCAACACCAGGATTTCCTCGAAAAAACTCAAGATCGATTTCATGATGCCCAGCTGCACCAGCACGTCCGGCAGACGGACGATGATCCCGGCGAAAATGATCAGCGACGCCCCGTTGCCGATTCCCCGTTGGTTGATCTGCTCGCCCACCCACATGAGAAATATCGAGCCGGCAGTGACGGACAAGAGCGAAATGACCTTGAAGAGCGTCGGGTCGATTCTGATGAGCGAAGCGGGAATCTGGCTGTTGATGAGAAAATAGCCCTGCACCAGACAGAGGACGACCGTGGCGTACCTCATGTAGCGCTGCATTTTCTTTTTGCCGCCTTCTTCCTCGGAGAGCTTTTTGAGCCGCGGCACGACGACGATGAGCAGCTGAATGATGATGGAGCTGGTGATGTAGGGCATGATCCCCAGCATGAAAACGGAGAAATTCCTGAAGGCGCCGCCGGCGAAAAGGTCGATATAGTCGAGGATGTTGACGCTGCTTCCGGAAAGCGGCTGCTTCATCGCCTCCTGCAGCGCGATGAAATCTATACCGGGCAAGGGGATGGTCGCTCCCAGGCGGAAAATAAAAAGCATGACCAGGGTGAAAAGAACCCTTTGCCTCAGTTCATGCGTTCTGAAAATATTTACCAAAGCGTTTCCGGCCATCAGTCTTTACCCTTCGCCTTTTTCATTTTATTTCTCTTCAAAACGGGTTTGGGAGTCTTCAATTCCGTAACGCTGCCGCCGGCCTTGGAGATCTTTTCTTTGGCGCTTTCGGAGGCTTTATCAAGCTCGACGATTATTTTTTTCGTCATTTCACCACGGCCGAGCAATTTTACGAGCCCGCAGCTTTTTTTCAGCATTCCGCGTTGAATCAAAACGTCCTTCGTTACTTTGTCTCCATCGCCGAAAACCTGCAAATCATCCAGATTGATGGTGGTATATCTGATTTTAAACGGATAGTTCTTGAATCCACGACGGGCGATGCGTCGAAAAAGCGGCATCTGGCCGCCTTCGAATCCGGGGCGCACTCCCCCGCCGGACCTGGCGTTCTGCCCTTTATTGCCTTTTCCGGCCGTCGTGCCGCGGCCGCTGCCGAGGCCCCGCCCGACGCGTCTTTTATTTTTGGCCGCTCCTTTGGGGCGCCGTACGAAAATATCGTTCATGATTCCATATCCTCCACTCGCACCATGTGGGCGACAGCTCGTACCATGCCGAGGATCTCGGGACGGGCCTCGTGGGTGACGCTCGCGTGCATGCGTTTCAGCCCGAGCGCCACGGCGGTCTTCCGGACAGCCGGCTTCTGGCTGATCGGGCTCTTGATGAGGGTGATTTTGATTTTTTTGTTTTTTTCAGCCATCTTAACCCCACATTTCCTTCACCGTTTTGCCGCGATTGTCGGAAATCCGTTTGGCGTCCATCATGCTGTCGAGCCCGATAAAGGCCGCCTTCACGATGTTCGACGCATTGGGCGAGCCGAGCGACTTGCTCAAAAGGTCGTGCACCCCGACGGCTTCCATGACGGCGCGGATCGGGCCGCCGGCGATAATGCCGGTGCCGGGCGCCGCCGGTCGCAGCAGAACCCGGGCGCCCTTGAATTTGATCTTTACGGGATGAGGCAGCGTCTGATTCTTAATGGAATATTTCTTCATGTTCTTCCGGGCCCGCTCGAGGCTTTTCCGAATCGCCTCGGAAACGTCATTGGCTTTTCCGAAACCGAACCCGGCGCTCCCTTTTCTGTCGCCGACGACAGAAAGCGCCGAGAACGAAAATCGTCTTCCGCCCTTCACCACTTTGGCGACGCGGTTCAATTTGACCAATTTTTCCAGAAATTCATTCTGATTTTTATCGCGCTCCACGTCTTACTCCCTAGAATTCGATTCCCGCCTTGCGAATACCCTCCGCGACGGCTTTGACGATACCATGATACGGATACCCGTTTCTGTCGAAAGCGATGGTGTTGATGTTTTTCCCTTTCAGGCGTTCTGCCATGATCGCACCAAGCCGACCGATGCCTTCGACGTTATTCTTGATGTCTCGCAGTTCCTTTTCAAGGTTCGAGGCCGAGACCAGGGTTTCCCCTTTTTTGTCGTCAATCGCCTGGAGGTAGGTAAAACGATTGCTTTTAAAAATCGAGACACGAAGGCGCTCGTTCGAACATTTCAGCTTTTTCCTGATGTGCATTTTGCGCCGGTTGCGCTTCCTGATCGTATCGAGTTCCTTTTTCATACCGTCCTCTTATTTCACCCCTGTCTTCCCGACCTTCTTGCGAATGCGTTCTTCCTCATATTTGATGCCTTTGCCTTTATACGGTTCGGGCGGTCTGAAGTTTCTAATTTCCGCGCAGATTTTTCCGAGTTTTTCCTTGTCGATCGAACCGATCGTCACCCGGTTATTGGCTTCCACGTCGATGGTGATCCCCTCGGGAATCGGGTACTCGATGGGATTTGAAAATCCGAGATTGAAGAGGATAGAATTGCCTTTTTTCTCGGCGCGGTATCCGACCCCGTTTATTACCAGGACGCGCTTAAAGCCGACGGAGACGCCTTTGACCATATTGTTGATCAAATTCCGGTAGAGACCGTGCAGGGCGCGTACCTTCTTCGAGTCATTCGACCGCAGAACGTTGATTTTCCCGTCCTTCATCTCGACGGTGACTTCCGGACGATAAGGAATGGATAATTTTCCCTTCGGCCCCTCCACGCGCACCGTACCGTCCTTGATTTCGACTTTCACGCCTTGCGCAATGACGACCGGGAGCTTGCCAATTCGCGACATGGTCTTCCCTTCTTTACCAAATGCTGCAGATGAGCTCTCCGCCCATCCGCTTGTCAAAAGCCTTTTTCCCCGTGGTGATGCCTTGCGAGGTGGATATCAGCAGGACGCCGTATCCATTGAAAATCCGAGGCATCTTCTGGCAGCCGACGTAAAATCTCCTGCCCGGCGTCGACAACCGCTCGACGCCGTGGATGACGGGGTTCATTCTCTCATCGTACTTCAGGAAAATACGGATATAATTCTTGCCGTTTTCCTGGTGCTTTTTGAAATTTTTGATGTATCCTTCGTTCTTCAGAATCTTGACGATCTCAAGCTTTATCTTCGATGTGATGATATCGACCTTTTCAAACCGAGCATTCACCGCATTACGAATCTTCGTCAACATATCCGCGATGGGATCAGAAACACTCATTCGCCTTCTCCTCTTACCAGCTCGATTTTGTCACGCCGGGAATCTTCCCCTGGCTCGCCAACAAACGGAAACAAATACGACACATCTGAAACTTCCCGATGTATCCCCGTTGGCGGCCGCATATCCTGCAGCGATTGACCTTGCGCGTGGAGTATTTCGGTTTCCGCGCCGCTTTGATTCTCATTGCTTTTCTGGCCATTCTCTTCCTCGCTATTTCCGGAAAGGCATTCCCATTTTCTGTAAAAGGCTCTTCGCCTCGCCGTCGGTTTGAGCGGTGGTGGCAATGACGATATTCAGGCCGCTCACCTTTTCAATGCTGTCGTAATCGATTTCAGGAAAGATAATCTGCTCTTTGACGCCCATGGCGTAATTGCCGTGACCGTCAAAGGCATTGGGATTGGTCCCGCGAAAATCCTTGACGCGCGGTAATGAAACGTTGACGAGTCGATCGAAGAACTCGTACATGTAATTCCCGCGCAGGGTCACCATGGCGCCGATTTCCATACCGGTGCGGATTTTGAATTGCGCGATGGATTTCTTGGCCTTGGTCTTCACGGGCTTCCTGCCGCTGATCTGGGAAAGTTCGCGCAATACCGAATCAAGGGCCTTCTTATTGACGGTCGCCTCGCCGCAGCCCACATTGAGGACAATTTTCTCGATTTTCGGTATCTGCATGACGGTCGTGTATCCAAACTCATCACGCAATTCCTTGATGACCTTTTCCTTGTAGAGCGATTTGAGTCGTGGTTCGTATTTGGCCGCACTCATTAAATTTTCTCTCCGCATTTTCTACAGATTCGCGCCTTTTGGCCGTCGGCAAGCTTGTATCCGATTCTGGTCGGGCCGCATTTTTTACAGACAATCATGACATTGGCGGACGCGATATACGCCTCGAGCTCCTTGATACCGCCCTTGTCGTTCTGCTTCTTCTGCTTCATCGCCTTCTTCACGATGTTGAGTCCCGCGACGATAACGCGGCGCTTCTGGTGATCGACGCTCAAAATTCGTCCGCTTTTCCCGCGGTCCTTGCCCTTGATGACTTTGACCGTATCGTCTCGCTTTAATTTTATGGTGTTCCCAGCCGACATCGTTTTTCTCCTATAATACTTCCGGAGCCAGGGAAACGATTTTCATGAAATTCTTATCGCGAAGTTCCCTCGCCACCGGTCCGAAGATTCGTTTCCCTTTCGGGTTTAGGCTCGCATCAATGATCACGCAGGCGTTATCGTCGAACCTGATATAGGATCCGTCGGGTCGCCTGTATTCACGCTTCGTGCGGACGATGACCGCCCGTTCCACCGTGCCCTTTTTTATGGAGGCATTGGCGATGGCGTCCTTCACGGCCACGACGATGATGTCTCCGATTGAGGCGTATTTGCGGCGCGTTCCGCCCAGGACCTTGATACACATGACGTTTTTCGCCCCGCTGTTGTCGGCGACCGTCAGGTATGTTCTCATCTGAATCATAGTAATTACCTTTATTTCAAAGCTTTATTTCGCCCGTTCAACGATTTCCAGGAGTTTCCAGCATTTTTCCCTGGAAATCGGCCTCGATTCGATGACACGCACCCGGTCTCCGATCTGGCATTCGTTCTTTTCGTCGTGCACCTTCAGCTTTTTCGTCCGCATGATGTATTTTTTGTACAAAGGATGAAGCTTCCTTTGTTCGATGCTGACGACGATCGTCTTCTGCATTTTATTGCTCAGGACCTTGCCCGTGAAAATCTTCTTGTTCGCGTTGACGGCGTTTTTCGTCTCCATGCTCGCTCCTACTGTTTCCTGATGCCGAGGGCAAATTCGTGTATGAGAGTGTTGAGACGCGCGATTTTTCTTCGCAGCACTCTCTCTTCCAGCGTGTTTTCCACGTGGCCGATGACGACATTAAATCGAACGTCGCGATATTTTTTCACCAACTCTTCCTTTTTGGTGATCAATTCCTTATACGTCGAGTCTTTGAATGAATCACGCATGTTCCTGCTCCAAACCTCTGCGCATGACGAATTTGGTGCTGATCGGGAGCTTGTTGCCGGCCAGGCGGATGGCGCTCGCCGCCAGTTCCTTCGTGACGCCGTGAATTTCAAAAAGGATCATTCCCCGCTGAACGGTCGCGACCCAATATTCAGGATTTCCCTTGCCTTTGCCCATTCGGGTTTCGGCCGGTTTCTTCGTATACGGCTTATCCGGAAAAAGCCGGATCCATACTTTCCCGCCGCGCTTGATGTGGCGCGTCATGGCGATACGGGCGGCCTCGATCTGCCGGTTGGAAATCCACTTTGTCTCCAACGACATGAGTCCGAAATCTCCGAACGCCAGGGTATTGTTTCTCGTGGCATCGCGATTTTTCCACCGGCGCATTTGTTTCCGGTATTTGGTCCTTTTCGGGCTAAGCATCTTCTCTGTCGCTCCTTGCCTTGCCGGTATGTTTTTTCAACAGCAAGCCGGCGTCGTCCTTCCGGTCACGGTCGAACACTTCGCCGTGGAAAATCCACACCTTGACGCCGATGGTCCCGAACGTGGTCACCGAGGTCGAGGTGGCGTAGTCGATATCGGCGCGGAACGTATGAAGGGGCACCCGGCCTTCCTTGTATTCTTCACGGCGGGCGATTTCCGCCCCTCCCAAGCGTCCCGACAGTTTTACCTTGATGCCCTGCACTCCCGATTTCATCGCCGTGGAAATCGCCATTTTCATGACCCGGCGATGGGGCATGCGGTTTTTCAGCTGCCGCGCGATGTTGTCGGCTATCAGCTGGGAGACGGTCTCGGGATTCCTGATCTCCTTTATCTTGATCTGAACCTTTTTGCCGAGCTTTTTCTGAAGGTCGTTGCCCAACTTTTCAATGGTCACACCCTTGGCGCCGATGATCGCTCCGGGCCTCCCCGAATGGATGATGACCGTGACCCGTTGCGGGTGTCTGATGATTTCAACATCGGATACTTCCGCGCCCGTCGTTTCGGGACTTTTTTCGAGATAGCGGCGGATCTCCAAGTCTTCGTGCAGCACGTTCGCGTATTCTTTCGGTTCGACGTACCACTTCGATTTCCAGTATTTATTGATGTTGAGACGTAATCCGTAGGGATTGACCTTCTGCCCCATAGTTTACCTTTCCTGCGACAATTCGTTCATAACGACGGAAACGTGGCTGGCACGGCGCAGCAGAACGTCCGCTTTCCGTCTCGCCCGCGGCCAGATTCTTTTCATCCGCGGTCCGTCGTTCACTTGTAACTCGTGGATGTACAGCATGTCTTCCTCCAATTTTTTATTTTGATAAATCGCATTGGAGGCCGCGGATTTCAACAATTTCTTGAGAATTCTCGCACCTTTGTTGGGAAGCGCTTCCAGAATCGCCATCGCCTCGACATAAGGCTTTTTCCTTAAGTGAACGGCGATGCGGCGGACTTTGGAGGGAGCGATGAGAACGAATCTGACGCTCGCGCTGTATCCTTTCTTCTTTTCCATGGGTCACGTCCTATTGCTGCCCGGCGGGCGAAGGCGTGGGCGCCGCGGCCGCCGGAGCTGATGAAGAGGAGCTGGACGACTTCTTTTCAGAACCGGCGTGAGTTCTGAAAACACGCGTCGGAGCGAACTCCCCGAGTTTATGACCGACGAGGTTTTCAGTGACGTACACCGGAATCCAGGTTTTGCCATTATAAACGGAGATTGTCAACCCCACCATTTCGGGAATGATCGTCGAGCAGCGGGAATAAGTCTTGATCATGCGCTTTTCGCCCTTTTTCTGCAAATCGACGATTTTCTTGTAAAGATTCTTGTCGATGAACGGGCCCTTTTTAATCGAACGTGACACGGTCCTCTCCTATTTTCTTCGTTTAACGATAAAATTGCTCGAGGTCTTCTTTTTCTTTCGCGTCTTGAAGCCCTTGGTGGGTTTGCCCCAGGGAGTCACCGGATGGCGGCCGCCGGACGTTTTTCCCTCGCCGCCGCCGTGCGGATGATCGTGGGGGTTCATGACGACGCCGCGGGTCTTCGGTCGTCTGCCGAGCCAGCGCGATCGCCCCGCTTTGCCGAGGCTGATGTTCATGTGATCCTCATTGGAAAGCTCTCCGACGGTGGCATAGCATTTTTTGAAGACCAGGCGCGTCTCACCGGAAGGCAGACGAATCGTCACGTAATCGCCCTCTTTCGCCACGATCACCGCTCTCGAGCCGGCGCTCCGGACCATCTGGCCTCCCCGCCCGCGCGTCAACTCGATGTTGTGAATGTTGATCCCCAAGGGGATGTGCTCGAGCGGCATGGCGTTTCCGATTTCCATGGGCGCTTGCGGTCCGCTGACGACTTTCTTTCCGACGACGATCCCCTTGGGAGCGAGGATATAGCGTTTTTCGCCATCGGCGTAATGAATCAAGCAGATGAAGGCGCTCCGATTGGGATCGTATTCGACGCTGAATACTTTTCCCTCGATCCCGATTTTATCGCGTTTGAAATCAATCGTGCGATACAACCGGCGATGGCGGCCGCCGCGCCGCCTGACGCTCACTCTCCCGTTCGAGGCCCGTCCGGCCTTCGAGGGAAGGAATTTGGTGAGTGATTTTTCCGGTTGGGAAGCGGTCAATTCCTCGAACGTGAGCACGGTCTTGTAGCGAGTACTCGCTGTCACCGGTTTGTATTTTCTAATCCCCACCTTCGGTACCTCTTTCTTTTCTCTTCGCTCGTCTCCGCGCCAAGGACGATCAAGCGCCCTCGAAGACGCCGATGGTCTCGCTCTGCGGAAGGGTCACGATCGCCTTTTTCCAGGTGGCGGTATACCCTTTTTTATAACGAACCCGCTTGGGCTTCGATTTGACGGTCAGCACTCGGCACTCCAGGCAATGGACATTGAACAACTCGCGGAGCGCCTGCTTGATCTGGAATTTATTCGCCTTCATATCGACGCGAAAAACGTATTTTTTCTTTTCCTTTAAGCGGTTCGATTTTTCAGTGACGACCGGTTCAATGATGATTTGGTTGGCGGTCATTTTTTCTCTCCGAAAAAGGTATTGAGACTGGCGGCGGCCTTTTCACAGAGCAGTACGTGCTGACTGTAAAAAAGATCATGGGCGCGCAGTTTGTTGTACTGAAGCAGGGTGAGCCAGGGTACGTTTGATCCCGCGCGTTTCACCAATTTGTCGTCGGCATTGAGAATGATCACCGTTTTTTCCATTTTCGAGAGTTTCTGAATCATCCGGACGAGATCTTTCGTTTTTCCGGATTCCAGGGCGATATCCTCGACGACCTGGAGCTTTTCCTCTTTCAGCTTCAGGCTGAGAAGCGATTTCATGGCGAGCTGCTTCAGTTTTCGCGGCAATTTATAGCTGTAATCACGCGGTTTCGGACCGAAAACGGTCCCTCCCCCGACCCAGAGCGGCGATTTTTTATCGCCCGAACGGGCCCGGCCCGTTCCTTTCTGGCGCCAGGGTTTCTGATTCGACCCGTGAACTTCTTTCCTGGTCTTCGTGCATGCGTTCCCTTGCCGACGGTTGGCAAGCTCGTTGCGAAGCGCGTGATAAATGGCGCCTTCGCTCACCTTGATTCCGAAGACTCCGTCGGCCAAATCGATTTCCTTGACGGATTGACCTTCTGTTGAAAAGACCTTCGTTTTCATTTCAGCCTCGATTTCCGTTTGGCCGTTGAGACGATGAGCGTGTTGTGAATCGCGCCCGGAACGGAGCCGCGGACTAAAAGCATTTTATTCTCCGGGTCCACTTTCACCAGCCGGAGGTTCTGCGTCGTGACTCGATTGTTGCCCATATGCCCGGGCATTTTTTTGCCCTTGAAGACATGGGACGGATACGAGTTTTGCCCCGTCGACCCGACCTCGCGGTGGGTCTTTGAGCCGTGGGTGCTCTTCCCGCCCTTGAAACCGTGCCGGCGAATAACCCCCTGATAGCCTTTGCCCTTGCAGACTCCGACCACGTCGACGAACGAAATATCCTGGAAAATCTCCACGCCGAATTTGTCGCCGACTTTGCATTCACGCTCAAAGTCGCGAAACTCACGGACGATTCTCAAAGGCTCAATACCCTGCGGGAATTGTTTGGCGACCGGCTTTTTCACCCTGTTCTTTTTGGCGGGCCTGGTGCCGACGACGAGCGCGTCGTATCCGTTTTTCTCCTTGTTCCTGGAACCGATCACCACGTGGTCTTCGACCTTGATGACGGTCACCGGAACGAGTACGCCGGCCTCGTCGAACATCTGCGTCATTCCTATTTTTTCACCTATGACGGCAAGCATACTGTCACACCTTTACTGCTTGATCTCGACATCGACTCCCGCCGGCAGCTCGAGCTTCATGAGCGCGTCCATGACGGCGGGGGTCGGTTCGATGATGTCGATCAACCGTTTGTGCGTGCGCATTTCAAACTGCTCACGCGATTTCTTATTGACGTGAGGAGAGCGCAGCACCGTGAATTTGTTGATCTTCGTCGGCAGCGGAATCGGACCGCACACCTTGGAACCAGCCTTCATCACGGTCTTCACAATCGATTTTGCGCTTTGATCTATGAGCTCAATATCGAATCCGCGCAACCGAACCCGAATTCTCTCCTTGGCCATTTGTCCTCCAGATAAAAGGGTTCTTTAAGTCCTTGAGACGATCACAGCCCTTTAAACTTAAAGAACCCCGCTAACTACTTCGCAATAAAAAGAACGCTACTCGATGATCTCCGTCACGGATCCGGCGGCGACCGTTCGGCCGCCTTCCCGAATTGCAAAACGAAGTCCCTTTTCGATGGCGATCGTATGTATCAGTTCAATGGTAAGTTCTGCCTGGTCTCCGGGCATGACCATCTGCTTCCCTTCCGGCAATTCAACCGTTCCGGTGATGTCGGTGGTGCGGAAATAGAACTGGGGCCTGTACCCCGTGAAGAAGGGAGAATGGCGGCCGCCTTCGGCGGTGGTCAGACAGAACACGGTGCTCTTGAACTTCTTATGCGGGGTGATCGAACCTGGTTTCGCGAGAACCTGCCCGCGCTCAACCTCTTTCTTGTCGATGCCGCGCAGCAGACAGCCGATGTTGTCGCCCGCCATGCCTTCATCGAGAAGTTTATTGAACATTTCTATTCCGGTAATGACGGTCTTCTTCGTATCCTTGATACCGACGATTTCGACTTCATCGCCCATTTTCACGACCCCGCGTTCGACCTTGCCGGTGACGACGGTGCCGCGGCCGGGAATGGTGAATACGTCTTCAATCGGCATGAGGAACGGCTTGTCCGTTTCACGTTGGGGAATCGGGAAATATTCGTCCATGGTATCCAGGAGCTCGGTAATGCACGCGATGCTCTCGGGATCGTCCGGCTTTTCCATGGCCTTGAGCGCCGAGCCCTTGATGATCGGAATCTTGTCTCCGGGGAATTGGTATTCCTTCAAGACGTCCCTGACTTCCTCTTCAACGATCTCCAGCAGGTCCTTGTCGTCGACCATGTCGGTTTTGTTCAGGAAAACGATGATCGCCGGAACGCCGACCTGGCGGGCGAGCAGGATGTGCTCGCGGGTCTGCGGCATGACGGAGTCGGGAGCGGAAACCACGAGAATGGCGCCGTCCATCTGTGCCGCGCCGGTGATCATGTTCTTGATGTAGTCGGCGTGGCCGGG
>CAZKOS010000004.1:0-4010 GCA_964554445.1 uncultured Spirochaetaceae bacterium
TGTTTTAAAACTGTAATACATATTCCTGTTTTATTGTAAATTGTGCCGCACATATATGGAGACATATGGAGAGAAATCTATTAGGATCCTTAGGAGATTACAAATTTGATTATAAGTATGTTGACCACTAAACCAAAATACAAGATAAGATTTTTTAGCACTTTATTATTTCTCTCTTTTTCTATTTTATTGAGTTTCTTTTACAGTTGCAGTCAAAAGGGGAAAGATTTTCTTTTCTCAGAAGATACTGCTGCTACAAGTATTTTTAAAAAAGTGAATGTAAAAGTAGTTTTTGAAGACAAGTTAATCAAAGTTAGTTATTTAATTTTATCATTGTACAAAAGGGTGGACGGCAATTCTAGAATCGAGATAGAAAACAAGGGCCAGGGGCAATTAAAGATTATTCAATTGGATTGGACACATTACTACAAGAATCAACCGTTAGAATATTCATATACGATTACAAAACATGCGAAAAAGGAAAAACACTATCCCATTACCCTCCATAGTGGCGAGTCTGATATAAGCGATTTTTTTACGAGCAAAAGGCTGAAAGATTTTGAGGTCGGCGATACGATCACCGTCTCCGTTTCTATTGTTTATGAATATAAAAACAGAATCTACCGGCGGAAATTTGACGATGTTAAGTTGATTTGTAAAATGATAAATTTACCTTCGGATATGTGGTGACCGAATATGGCTGCCTGCTCATTTCAAGTGGCTCCGTTTACATCTGAAAGATCATAACGCCTTCGTCACTTCCCGCCGCCCAGGCCGCGGGCAGGGATCGGTCCCGGCGCGCGAGACCGGCAAGCGCTTCTTCCTTTCCTTGCCCGCCGACCAAAAACACCGTTTCCCCGCTCGTGCGCAGGAAGGCCGCCGACAGACTCAAACGCCACAGGTTCCGCCCCGGCACGAACACCGCGAAGGCGCCCTGAGGCAGGTCGGCCGATACGGGCGTCCTGCGGCCGTCGCTGACAACTTCTGCACCGGGAAAGAGCGAGGCGGTGTGGCCGTCCGCCCCCAGCCCGAGGAGGGCGATGTCCGGCGCCAGGCCCGGCCGCAGAAAAAACTCGTCGATTTTTTTCGTATAACGCGCGGCGCTTTCTGCCGGCGGCACCGGAAGCGCGTCCCAGAAGAACACGTTTTCCTCAAGGGGTGTGAACTCGCGGAAGAGGCTTTCCCGCACCATGGTCTCGTTGCGCTCCGGCGAGCCGCGCCCGGCGACGCGCTCGTCTCCGAGGAAAAAGGATATCGACCCGGGAGCGACGCGCCCGGCGAGGAGCGCTCCCAGCTCCAGGTAGACCGGCCGCGGGCTTTCGCCCCCGGCGAGAATCACGGCGCACGAGCCCTTCAATTTCAAGCTGCGCTCAATACCCGCTAAAATCCGCCGCGCGGCTTCCGCGGCCGAAACGCGGCTGACGGGAATCGGTCCCCCGCTCATTCGGTTTCCGCATCGCCCGCGAACGCGGCGGCCGCGGCGAGCATATCATTGAAGGCGGGATCGGGGGCGAGGTGATCGATCTCGGCGAGGAGGCAGTCCTCGCCGCACACGACGTCGAGCGTCTCGCCCCGTCCGAGACCGGTCGACTCCTGCCCCGCCGCGGAAAACTCAATCGCGAACCGCGCTTCACCCTGCGGCAATTTCACCTCGATTACCCGCCCGTCCGGGCCCGTAAACGAAAGTCCCCCCTTCGCGCGCCGCGGGCGCGACCAGCCGAGCCGGGACGCGAGCCAGAGGACGAGGAGAGCGGCGGACAGGTCCGGCAATCCGGAAAAGGACGTCCGCTCGAGCCGGGCGAGCAGAGGCCGCGCGGGTTCGGGATCGAAGAGCCGCGCGAGCCGCGCGCGAACCGGGGCGAGGGCCTGCCAGGCGAGATCGGAGAGGACCGGCGGCTCGGCTCCTCCCGCCCGGGCGCCGAAACGCCGCGCCAGCCGGGCGAGCGTCCCGACCACGAACGACGGCGCGTCGCCGGCGCCGGGGGTTCGACCGCTCTCGGTTTCAAGATCGATGATGCACTTGTCGAACTCGAAATCCGACCGCTCGAGAAATTCCTCCAGGCCGTCCGCCCCGGCGAGCCACATGAGCACCGCGGGCAGGTCGCGGATCACCAGCGGCGACCAGACTCCCGCCTCCATCCCCCGTCCGTCGGGACCGTTGTAAAAAACGATCTCCTGAAAGCACACTTCGTCGCCGGAAGGATGCGGCAGGCAGCGCGTGGACACGTCCACGGCCGTGGGCGACGAATGGCCCGTCTCCAGGCGGATGATGCGGAGCGGCCGCCGGCCGAAGAGATAGTCCAGACGGGCGGCGACGGCGGCCTGCAGCTCGCGCGGGTGAACGACGACCAGCGTGAGCAGGCTCGAGCGCCTGAGCGCCGCGGCGGCCGGCCCTCCGCCCGCGGGAGCGCTTCCCGTCGCCGCGAGGCTCTCGTCGATTTTACGTTCGATGGCGGCCGGATCGAAGGGGGCGCTCACAAGCGCCTCCAGGTCACGCCGTACGGCGCGAGCAGGCGCCCCGCCTCGGCCGGCCCGGCCGTGCCCGCCGGATAAGGGCGGAGCTCCCCGGGCGCGGAGGCCTCCGCCGAGCGCAGGAGCCGGGTGGTGTATGTCCACGCCGCCTCAATTTCGTCATTGCGGGTGAAGAGCGAGGGATCGCCGTGGATCACGTCGAGAAGCAGGCGCTCGTACGCGTCGGGTGAAATCTCGCCGAAAGCTCCGCCGTACGAGAAGCGCATCTGTACGGGCGTCAGCCGCGGCAGGAAGCCCGGTATCTTGGAATTGAAGGTGAAGCGCATGCCCTCGTCCGGCTGGATGCGCCAGACGAGGACGTTCGGCCGGGGACGCGACTGGAAGGTCCCGAAGAGGTCGAGGGGCGGCCGCTTGAAATGAACGGCGATCTCGGTCAGCCGGCGCGAGAGACGCTTCCCGGCGCGGAGGAAAAAGGGCACCCCCGACCAGCGCCAGGTGTCCAGGAAGAGCTTGACGGCGGCGTAGGTCTCGACGCCGGAATCGGCGGCCACCCCCGGTTCCTCGCGGTAGCCCGGCACCGCCTCGCCCCCCACCGTGCCCGGCGCGTATTGGCCGCGCAGGAGGAATCCGTCCGGGGACGGTCCGCCGCCGAGCGCGGCGCCCGAGGGGGCGCGGATCGACTTGAGCACCTTCACCTTCTCGTTGCGCACCGCTTCGGGCTCGAGACTCGAGGGCGGCTCCATGGCCACGAGGGAGAGAAGCTGGAGGAGGTGGTTCTGGAGGATGTCCCGGATCGCGCCCGCCTGCTCGTAATAATTTCCCC
This sequence comes from uncultured Spirochaetaceae bacterium, assembly GCA_964554445.1. Lineage (GTDB taxonomy): Bacteria > Spirochaetota > Spirochaetia > SZUA-6 > RPPD01 > JAFGSW01. The sequence goes on from CAZKOS010000004.1 coordinate 3,296, forward strand.
GGCCCTCGACGCCCACCGTCTCCGCCATGGTGATCTCAACGTGGTGAACGTAGCGGCTGTTCCAGACCGGTTCGAAGGTCGAATTGCCGAAGCGCAGGACCATGAGGTTCTGCACCGTTTCTTTGCCCAGGTAATGATCGATGCGGTAAATCTGGGACTCGGCGAACCGCGCCAGGAGCGTGGCGTTGAGCTCCCGGGCCGAGTCGAGGTCCCGGCCGAACGGCTTCTCCACAATGATGCGGCGCCGTCCCCCCGCCAACCTTTTATCCCCCAGGAGCTTGACGATGGCGGGATAGGATTCCGGCGGCGTGGACAGGTAGAACACGACCAGGGGGTCGCCCGCGAGCCGCCCGGCCAGCCGGTCGTAGCCGGCCGGATCGTCGAAGCTCGACTGAAGGTATTCGAGCCGGGAGAGAAATTCGGCCTTCCTGTCGCCGCCGCCGAAAGGCGCCGGGGCGAGATGCCCGGCCATCGTGCTCCTGAAGAGCTCGTCGGTCCAGGGCCGGCGGGCGAACCCGATCACCCGAAAGTCGCGGATGAACTTGCGGGAGAAAAGCGACCACAGCGCCGGGATGAGGCGGTGCCGGGTGAGATTGCCCGTCGCGCCGAAAATGACGACGGTCAACGGCTGGGGCTCGTCCTGGATGTCCAATCCGAGGCGGAGGGGATTTTCGTCCATGGCACAAAGTACGGTGAGGCCGGGGCTTGCGTCAAG
>CAZKOS010000004.1:4110-8654 GCA_964554445.1 uncultured Spirochaetaceae bacterium
GCAAAACGGCTTGAATTCTTTCCGCATCTCTCCTAAATTGAAAGTTACGCGGCCCGGAGGAACGAGCCGCGGGGGAGGCGCCGATGTCGGACAACGATTCCAATCACGACGACTTTTTTTCCCGGATGAACGCCGCCAACGAGGGCAAACGCGACACCGACCTGGGGGGCATGGACAAGGCGGCGGCCTCCGAGTACGTTCTCGCCTTCATCACCACGCTGAAGGAGACCGAGCGCGCGCGCCTCGCGGCGGAACAGGAAAAGGCGCTCTGGGAAGGCCGCGTCGGACTCGCCCGGGCCAGGAACGAGGAGCTGCTCGCCACCCAGGCGGAGATGAAGGTGAACGAGATCGATTCCAGGCTGGCGACGCTCAGAGCCGAGGAAGCGGAGCTGCGGCGCAAGGTCGATTTCATGAAGGACGAGCTGCAACGGCTCAAATCGAAGCCCGAACTTTCCCTCGACCCGGAGGCCCTCCTCGCCGAGCTCGAGATGGTCACCGGCCAGCCGGACACGACGGCCCAAAAAATCAAGGACACGGAAGCCGACCTGGAGCTCGAGAAACTCAAAAAGAAATTGCAGGGCGAAGGGTCTTGAGACCCGGACCCGCCCGATCCCGAAAAGAGAATAAAATCCTTGACGTGATCATTACGCGCGGCTATGCTCAAGCGAAGGTATGAAACCGCTCGGATTGCCATTATTCTTCCTTCTCCTTCTCCCCGCCTGCCAAAAGACGGAAAAAATCCTCCCCCCACTCACCGCCTCGGAGATAAGCGGTGCCCGGCTGTGGCAAAGGATTACGGTGGAGGCTCCGTACGATGACTACCCCGAATGGCCCGGATTCGAGGGGATGCAGATCGGCCAGTCGCCCCACGGCCGGTACCATGAAATCTACATCAATTCGGTTCTCAGAAACGCCCTCCCGATCAAGAGCCGGATCGCGCCCGACGGGACCATCGTCGTCAAGGAGAACTACGACGCGGACAAAAACAACGTCGGCTACACGGTCATGGCCAAGGTCAAGGGATACAACCCCGCGGTCAGCGATTGGTTCTGGGCCGCCTACGAACCGGGCGGGAAGATCAAACTCGAAGGCAAGCCCGATTACTGCATCAGCTGCCATTCGGGCATGAAGCCCAACGATTACCTGATCGTCCGCTCCCTCGACCGGGCGCTCCCGGACGGCGACAGATGAAGATCAACTCGATCCGCGTCAAGATCGTTTCCCTGATCGTCTTCGTCCTCCTGTTATTCGTGACGGCTTCGCTCTCGTTTTCCCTGTACGTTCAACGCGACAATCTTATTACGGCAACGCAGCGCACCCTTTTTACGAATACCGAGATACTGAATCGCACCATCCGCAACATCATGGTCAGCGGCGAGGCCCCGATCGCCGTGAACACCATGAAGAGCCTTGCGGAAATCGAGGAGTTCCGGGAAATCAAGATCTACCGGGTGGACGGCAGCAATGCCTTCAATGACTACGCCACGCTCAATTTCGTCAACAATTACCAGAAAAAAATCGTTTTCCCGAAAACCCCGCGCCTGGAACGAAACATCTTCGACAATCAGAACTTCCAGAAAGTCCTTGAAACCAGCTCACCGCTTGAATTTCAGGACCTGGAGAAGAAGAAACAAATCGAATATTATTATCCGATTCTGAACAACGACGTGCGGTGCCGGGCCTGTCACGGCGACCCGTCCACCGGTCAGGCCAATTTCGTACGCGGTGTCGCGCATTTCATTATTCCCGTGGACAAAACGCTCAACCAGATCAATAGAGCCACGCTTCTCCTCACCCTGGTATTCGCGGGCATCGGAATCCTCTTCACCGTCCTCCTCGTCTTCTTCATGCGCGGGCTCATCATCTCTCCGCTCAACCGGATCGGAAGCGCGGTGACGGCCCTGGGCGCCGGAGACCTGGACGCCCGCGTGCAGATCAAGAACCGCGACGAGCTCGGCGACCTGGCGGCCAAGATCAACGACATGATCAAGGGCCTCAAGGAACGCTTTCACCTCTCCAAGTACGTCTCCCGATCGACCGAAAACCTGATCGTCAGCGGCGGCGGGCGCGCCGAGGACGGCGTGACGAAAAAAAAGATCGTCGTACTCTTCTCCGACGTCCGCGGCTTCACGAGCTTCACGGAGTCCCGGCCCCCGGAAACCGTCATCAACGTGCTCAACGAGATCCTGCAGGCCCAGGCCGAGCTCGTGGAAAAGTGCGGCGGCGACATCGATAAGTTCGTGGGCGACGAGCTCATGGCCGTATTCACCGACGAGTACACGGCCGTTCGCTGCGCGGTGGACATGGTCAAGGCCGTCTACGCCATCGACAAGAAACACGGGAACGGGCTCTATATCGGCGTGGGGATCAACGCGGGCGAAGTGATCGCCGGCAACATCGGCAGCAGGAACCGCCTGGAATACGCCGTCATCGGCGACCCGATCAACCTGGCCTCCCGGCTCTGCGGCTTGGCCAAACGGAACATGATCCTCATCTCCGAGGCGGTCAATCAGAAAGTAACGGAACGCGTCGCGACCACCCTCATCGCGAACCAGAAGATCAAGGGCAAGGCCGAGGCGGTCAACTTCTACGCGGTCAAGGCGATCAAAACCGGCTCGCCTTGATCTTCCGGCCTTTTGCGGATACTTTTTAATACCACACCGATGAACGAATCGCCCCTCTCCCTCCACGATCCCATCGCCGCGCTCGCCACCCCCTGGGGGAAAAGCGCCGTCGCCGTGATCCGCGTCTCGGGCGACGGGTGCATCGGCCTCGCCGATCGGCTTTTTTCCGGACCGAAGCCGCTTCGCGACCGGCCCGGCCACACCCTGACTCACGGCTTCCTTTCGGACCCGGCGTCCGGCGAGAAGGTGGACGAGGTGCTCGCCGCCGTGTTCCGCGCTCCGCATTCCTACACCGGCGAGGACTCGGTCGAGCTCAGCCTGCACGGCGGCCTGCCCACGATCGCGGCCGCGCTCGATCTTTTGCGCCGGCACGGCTTCCGCGACGCGGCGCCGGGCGAGTTCTCCCTGCGCGCCTTCCGCAACGGCAAGATGGACCTCTCCGCGGCGGAGGCGGTGAACGAGATCGTCAACGCGCGCTCGGACCGGGCCCGCGCCCTCGCCTTCTCGCGCCTGTCCGGCGCCCTGCACGACCGGATCGACGCCCTCAAGCGCGGGCTCATTGAAGCGCTCGCGGGAATCGAGGCGATGATCGATTACCCGGACGAAACCTACGAGCACGTCGTTCCCTCCCGCGCCGTCCTCGCCGACGCGCGCGCCGCGGTCGACGCCCTGCTCGCCACCTACGGAGCCGGCCGGCTGTTCCAGGAGGGCGCGAGCGTGGCGGTGGCCGGCCGCGCCAATGCCGGCAAATCGACGCTCTTCAACCTCCTTCTCAAGGAAGACCGGTCGATCGTCTCGGAGACGCCCGGCACCACCCGCGACTTTATCGAGGGCGCCGTCACGGTGGCCGGCATCCCCATCCGGCTCTTCGACACGGCGGGTCTCCGTCCGACGCGGGACGAGCTCGAGGGCGAGGGCATCCGCCGAACGCAACTCGTGCTCGACCGATCGGACCTCGTCGTCTACCTCGTCGACGCCGCCGTCGGGCTGTCCCGGGACGACGAAGCCGCCCTCGCCTCGCTCGACGGTCGGTCCCCCGTCGTCCGGCTCTGGAACAAGACCGATATCGCCCCCGCGGCCGCGCCGAAAGGCTTCATCCCGTTCAGCGCCCGGACCGAAACGGGATTCCCCGAACTCGAAGCCGCGATTCGCCGCGCCCTGCTCGGCGGTTTCCCGGGCGAGGGCGGGGCGGCGGTCATCGACTCGCTCCGCCAGAAGGAGGCGCTCGAACGGGCGCGGGAAGCGCTCACCCGAACGGACGAAGGTCTGGAACGAAACGCCTCCTACGACCTCGTCGCCGCCGACCTCCGCGAGGCGGTCGACGCCCTCGGCTCGATCACGGGCGAGGTGACGAGCGCCGAGATCCTGGAGACCGTATTTTCGAAATTTTGCGTGGGGAAATAAATTGGAATTTTATGCGATTGTAATCGGCGCCAGTCAAGCGTGACTCGTGTTTTTTTATATAGTAACATGAGGTTTAGCTTAATGCTTGATAGAATTGTTGCTTGGCCTGAGCACCGGGACCAATTTTAATCCGTTGGCGAAAAAGGATGACGTCATTTATGGATTTCGATGCGATTGTGATAGGTGCAGCCAAGCGTGACTCGTGTTCTTTTCATATAGTAACATGAGGTTGACCTTAATGCTTGATAGAATTGTTGCTTGGCCTAAGCACCGGGACCTATTTTAATCTGCTGACGAAAAAGGAAGACGTTATTTATGGATTTCGATGCGATTGTGATAGGTGCAGCCAAGCGTGACTCGTGTTTTTTTATATAGTAACATTAGGTTTAGCTTAATGCTTGATAGAATTGTTGCTTGGCCTAAGCACCGGGACCAATTTTAATCCGTCGACGAAAAAGGATGACGTTATTTATGGATTTCGATGCGATTGTGATAGGTGCAGCCAAGCGTGACTCG
>CAZKOS010000004.1:8754-20633 GCA_964554445.1 uncultured Spirochaetaceae bacterium
TGGGCGAGCCCGCGGCCGAAGGCCTCGGGACGTCGCTGCGCCGCCTCGGCTTCGAGGTCGGCCGCCTGAAGACCGGTACGCCGGCGCGGGTGCTCAGGCGGTCGCTCCGGTTCGGGGAAATGGAGGAGCAGCGGGGCGATGAGGTCGCCCTCCCGTTTTCCTTCGCCGACGACCGGATCGACCGGCCGTCGGTCTCCTGTTGGATGACCTACACGAACGCGGAAACCCACCGGATCATCCGGGAGAACATCGGGCGCTCTCCGCTCTACGGGGGTAAAATCGTCGGCGTCGGCCCGCGTTACTGTCCTTCCATCGAGGATAAGGTGATGCGTTTCCCCGACCGCGAGCGCCACCAGATATTCGTGGAGCCGGAGGGATTGTCGACGGAAGAGATGTACCTGAACGGGATTTCATCGTCGCTGCCGGAAGAGGTGCAGGACCGGTTCCTGCGGACCGTGCCCGGCCTCGAGGACATCGTCATCGCGCGGCCGGGCTACGCGGTCGAATACGATTACCTGAACCCGCTCCAACTCTACCCCAGCCTGGAGACGAAGCGCCTGGCCGGGCTTTTCGTCGCCGGCCAGACCAACGGCACTTCGGGCTACGAGGAGGCGGCGGCCCAGGGACTGATGGCGGGCCTGAACGCCGGGCTCAAGCTCCGCGGCGAGCCGCCCCTGATTCTTTCCCGGGCCGAAGCCTACATCGGCGTTCTCATCGACGACCTCGTCACCCTCGGCACTACCGAGCCCTACCGTCTCTTCACCTCCCGTGCCGAGCACCGGCTCTCCCTCCGGCACGACACCGCGGACGCGCGACTCCTTGAGAAAGGCTACGCGGCCGGCCTGCAGACAAAAGAGGCCCACGAGCGCTTCCTGGAAAAAAGAAATAAAATCGATGCGCTCAGGGCGCTCCTCGAGAAGCGGAAAGTGAAAGCCGACGACGCGGCGCGGCGCGCCGACCTTGGGAAATTCGTGTCCAGGAGTTTCGCCTACGCCCTGAAAGACCCGGGCGTGCGGCTCTGCGACCTTCTCGCGCTCGAGCCCGAGCTCGCCGCCTTTCCTCCCGCCTGGCGCGAACAGGCCGAGCTCGACCTCAAGTACGAGGGCTATATCAAAAAGCAGGAAAACGAGGTGGAGCGGGTGAAGCGGCTGGAACGACTCACGCTCTCCCCCGACATCGATTACTCGGCCCTCGAGGGCATATCCAAGGAAGCGCGGGAAAAATTCGCCAAGGTGCGGCCGTTGTCCGTGGGCCAGGCCGCGCGCATCCCCGGCGTGCGGAACGCCGACATCGCCGTGCTGATCGTGCACCTGACGAAGAAAAAAAGCTCCTGAAGACAGCCGAGTGCTCCCAAGAGTGTTGCCAAACGTCCGTTTCGACCTGGTCCCGATCGTATTGTGCGCCTTCGGCGTTAAATTTCAAAACACCCGAGGACGAGTGTCCGGGTGCATGAATAACAATCTCGGGTGCACCTCATGATCAATATCTTAAGCGCCCCAACCTCGCAGCCTGATTCCCGTGCCTTTTCATCGCCAGCCGGCAGATGCGCTCGCATAATTCCGGAAATCCGATGCCCGTCGCCGCCGCCGATTGGGGAAAAAGGCTCGTCGGCGTCAGGCCGGGCAGCGAGTTCACCTCCAGGCACCACCAGCGTCCCGCGCCATCCAGGCGAAAATCGACGCGGCTGTAATCGCGGAGCCGGCAGGCCCGGTGAGCGCGGAGCGCCAGATTCCGGACGGTTTCCGTCTCCGCTTGCGACAACGGCGCCGGAAAAATCTCCTGCGCCGCGCCCGGCCGGTATTTGGTCGCGTAGTCGAAGATTCCCCCGTCCGGGCAGACGATCTCGCCGACCGCGAGAGCGCGGTCCTCGAGCACGCCGACGGTGAGCTCCCGGCCCGGGACGAACGCCTCGACCATGGCCTCGTCGTCGTAGCGGAGCGCCGCCGCGATCGCCGGTTTCAGATCCGCCGGGCCCTTCGCGAGGGAAAGCCCGACGGTCGAGCCCTGTTTGTTCGGCTTGACGACCACGGGCCACCCCAATCGGGCTCCGACTTCTTCCGGAGAGCACGGCGCCATGAGCCAGCGCGGGGTCGGCACGCCGGCCGAAAGAAAAAGCCGTTTGGCCGTGTCCTTGTCGAAGGCCAAGGCGCACCCCCGGAACCCGCTCCCCGTAAACGGGAAGCCCGCCGTTTCCAGTACGGCCTGCAGGGTGCCGTCCTCGCCGGCGCCGCCGTGCACGGCTAAAAACAATACGTCGCTGGATCCGCCGCACCCGGCGTCCGTCAACCAGGCGAAGCGCGCCGGCAGCTTCACGTTCTCAATGCCGCCCTTGTCCACTGGCGGAACGGAGCCGATTTCCGCACTCAGCAGGCGCGCCTCATCGGCCCGCCCGAGCCTTCCCCGCTCCAGGTCGACCGCGATCGCCTCGTGGCCCTGCCCGCGCAGGGCCTTGAGAACGTTCGTCGCGCTCGCCACCGAGACTTCCCGCTCCGCGCTTCTCCCGCCGCAGATGACCGCCACTCTCATGCGCGCCTCCCTTCCGTCGGAAAGGGTAACGAACCGCGGTGTCGCCATTGTGTTTTTCCGGCGGCGTTTTCATGGTATAGTGACCGGGAAACGGAGACGATCGGGGTTTGTATTGAACGGGGAAGCGGAAAAAAAACGCCATGACATGATTTTATCGGGGCTCTCCAGGCTCGGCGTCGAGGCCGCGGCCGAACGGGTGGCCCGGATCGAGTTTTACCTCTCGGAGCTCGGGCGCTGGAACGCCCGTTACGGCTTCGTCAAGGCCGACGCGGATGAGCTCGTCAGCCTGCACCTGCTCGACGCCCTGGCCGGACTCCCGCTCTTGACGGCGCTCGTGCCCCCGGGGGGCTTCATCCTCGACGTCGGCACCGGCGCCGGCTTTCCCGGGTTTCCGCTCGCCGTCTTTCTTCCCGACCGGCGGTTCACGCTCTGCGAGCGCAAGGCGCGTGAGCGGGCGTTTCTGTCGGGAACGGTCGCGCTCCTCAAGCTCGGTCAGGTCGCCGTGGCGGACGACCTCGCGCGCCTGCCCGCCGGCCGCTTCGACGCCGTCACCTTCCGGGCGGTGACGTCGCTCGCCGACATGTACGCGCTCGTCCGGCGCCTCCTCGCGCCGCGGGGCGTCCTTTTCTCCTACAAGGGAAAACGGGAAAAAATCGAAGCGGAGATCGCCGCCCTTGCGGGTCTCGGGCTCGAAACCGAGACGCACGACGTGAGCCCGCCCGGCGGGAATCGCGAACGTCATATCGTCGTGGTGCGGCCGGCCGCGCCGGCCCCTTGAGCCCGGGCCGTCACACCGCGATCGCCGTTTGCAAATCCGTTTCTTCCACACGCGCGCCGGCCGAGATGACGCGGCGCGCCTCGTCGACCTTGCCCCAGACATTGCAGAGCATGACGCCCTTGACCACGCCGTCCCGCTGGTAGTACACGACGCCGGTCTCGTTTTCCTTCTTCCACACGGCGCGGGTCGGGAGCCGGGCGTCGACCAGGCCCGCCGCCTCGTATCCGAAATCGAACAGGTCGGAGAAGAAATAGGGCAGGTATTCGAAAGGCTCCCCGGCCCCGGCCATATTCCGGCCGGCGGCCTTCCCCTGCGCGAGCGCGTTGTCCCAGTGTTCGATCCGAATCATGTCTCCCAATGCCTTGGCCGGAAACGAGGCATTGTCGCCGGCCGCGTAGACGTCGGGATTCGAGGTGGCGAGAAATTCGTTCACGCGAATCCCTCCCCCGGGAACGACGCCGTTCGACGCCAGGCCGGCGCCCAAGGCCAGGCTAATCCCCGGTACGATGCCGATCCCGGCCACCGCGAAATCGGCTTCCAGATCGCGGCCCTCTCTCGTTCGAACGACGATCGCCTTCCCCGTCTCCTCGAAGGAGACCGGGATGTCCCCGGCGAGCACCGTGACGCCCCGACTCCGGTACTCGTCCTGCACCGCGCGGCCCAACCCCTCGGGGAAGACCCGCTGGGCGATGTACGGCTCCGGGAAAATCATCGTGACCTTCACGCCGTTCAGGGAAAGGGCGGCCGCGATCTCGGATCCGATGAACCCCCCGCCGACGACGACCGCCCGCGCGCCGGGCGTCGCCCGCTCGCGCAGCCACCGGTAATCGTCGTAGGTGCGGAAATAACGGATGCGCGGCAGGTCGCCGCCGGGCGCGGTGAGGCGCCGCGGTTGTCCCCCGGTGGCGAGCAGGAGCTTTCCGTACTCGATCCGTTCGCCGCCCCCGAGTACAATCACCTTGTCCGAGACGTCGAGCTCGCGCACGGTCGTCCCGAGACGGAGGTCGACACCCGCCTCGCGGTACCAGGCGTCGTCGTGCAGGAAAATCTGTTCCGGCTTTTTCTTCCCCGTCCACAGCTGCTTTGAAAGCGGCGGCCGGTCGTACGGCGGATTCGGGTCCGCCCCCGCGAGAAGCACCGTCCGGTTCCGATCCAGCGAACGAATCCCCTCGATCGCCGAAGCGCCCGCCAGCCCCCCGCCGACGATCACGTAATCGTATTTTTGCTTCATGTGACTCACTCCTTTACGTTTCGGCCGTCGCCGATCTCCCGGTCTGCCGCGGCCCAGGTACTCGCGCCGGGCCGTTCAGCGCTCCCTCTCTCCGGGCCGCGACGGCCGCGGGCAATCCACCCGCCTTGCGACCGGCCGGTGTACGTTTCCCCTTGCTCTCCCGTTTCCTGTTCTGAATCTACTCAAAAGGATCGATATCAGGCTATTGATAAATGAGGCGAGAGGGAATCCGGTCAAAATCAGATGGAATCGGGTGGGTTTCCGGGGATCATCGGGTCCGGCACGCGCAACCGGGAAGGAAAATAGAATTCGGATCCGGCCCGATCCGGGAATCCGCGCGCAAAGGTCCCCCGGGAACGATCGGCCTCCCCGCCCCGCGTCAGGGCACGAGCACGATCTTGCCGTAATGCCCGCCCGCCATGACCGCCTCGTGCGCGGCCGCCGCCCCGGCGAGGGGGAATTCCAGGGCGATGGCGGGACGGAGCGACCCGTCGGCGAGCCCTTTCGCCAGCCCGGCGTGAATCTCCGCGAGCTCGCCCTCGGTGGCGTTGAAGAGCACAAAGCCGGTCACGACCGCGTCATGCGCCATGATCAGCCGGGGATCGATCTCGATTTTTCCGCGGCTGCCGATGATGACGATCCGGCCGCGCGGCGCGATCACGGCCAGGTCCTTGGCCAGGTTGACATTGGCGAGCATCTCCAGGATCACGTCCGGGCCGCGGCCGCCGGTGAGTTCGCGCAGCCGGTCGATGTAATCGGACGCGCCGTGGTCGAGCGCCGACGCTCCCTGGGTCTCGACGAGCTTCATCCCCCGCACGGTGCCCGCGGTGCCGACGACGCGCAGGCCGGCGGCGCGGGCGAGCTGGATGGCGGCGATGCCGACCCCTCCGCTCCCCCCGTGGATGAAGGCCGTTTCGCCCTTTAAGGCCGACGCCTTCTGGAACAGGGCGCGCCAGGCCGTGGCGTAGGGCACCCCGAGGGCGGCCCCCTGTGCGAAGCCGGTCGTGTCCGGCAGCGGGTGGACGTGCGTTTCCCGGCAGAGCGCGATTTCCGCGTACGTGCCGGAGAGCGATCCGGAAAGGTAGACCCGATCGCCCGGCTTCACGGTCCCGACGCCCGGCCCGATTTCCTTCACGAGGCCCGCCCCGTCCGTACCCGGTGTATAGGGAAGATCGGGTTTGCGCGCGTACGCTCCGGCGCGGATATAGGTTTCGACGGGATTGACGCCGGCCGCCTTGATCTCGACGGTGACTTGCGACGGGCCGGGTTTCGGTTCGGCGGTCTCTTCCGGCTTCATCACCCCGGGGGGGCCGAATTCACGAATCTTTATCGCTTTCATTTTTAACCTCCATTTTTAAATTCAAATTCGTTTCCGGAAACGCCGGTCGGCGAACGCGGGCCGGCGCGCCGGAAACGACGGGAACCAATGCCTACACGACGGATCGCCGGGTACGCCTTACTTGTTGACCAGACTCATGCCCTGTTCATGGTAGCGGGCCCCTTGAATCGCCTCGGGCGGGAAAATCGATTCCAGTTGTCCGGCTTCCTCCGGCGTCAGGGTGATGTCGACCGCCGCGATGTTGTCGCGCAGGAACCTGCTGTGCCGCGTCCCGGGGATGGGGATGACGTTGTCGCCCCGCGAGAGCACCCAGGCCAGGGCGACCTGAGCCGGCGTGCACCCCTTGCCCGCGGCGAGGGCCTTGAGCTGCCGTACGAGCTTGAGGTTGCGCTTGAGATTCTTCCCCTGGAAGCGCGGCATGGTGAGCCGGTAATCGTTTTCGGCGAACGCCGCCGGGGACCGGTACTTGGCCGTCAGCATGCCGCGGCCGAGCGGGCTGTAGGAGACGAAGGCGACGTCGAGCTCGCGGCAGGCGGACAGGATCTCGCCCTCGGGGTCGCGCGTCCAGAGCGAGTATTCCGTCTGGAGGGCCGCGATCGGATGCACGGCGTGCGCCCGGCGCAGGGTGGCGGCCGAGGCCTCGGACAGGCCGAGGAAGCGGACCTTGCCGGCCTTGACCAGGTCGGCCATGGCGCCGACGGTCTCCTCGATCGGCGTCTCCGGGTCCACGCGGTGCTGGTAGTAAAGGTCGATCACCTCCACGCCCAGGCGCTTGAGGCTCATGTCGCAGGCGGCCTTGACGTACTCGGGCTTGCCGTTGACGCCGAGGAATCCGCCGTCGACGCGCCGCATGTTCCCGAACTTGGTGGCGATGACCACCTTGTCGCGCACGCGTTTGAGCGCCTGTCCCACCAGGACCTCATTGTGCCCGACGCCGTACATGTCGGCCGTGTCGAAGAAGTCGATGCCGAGGTCGACCGCCTTTTTAATGAGGCGGACATTGTCGTCGAAGCTCGACGGCCCGTAGAAATCCGACATTCCCATGCATCCCAGCCCGACGGCCGACACCATGAGATTGCTCGAACCCAACCTTCTCTTTTTCATTCGCCGCTCCTTTCAGAATATGCGCATTAAATTACTGACGGTCCAATGTACATGTTTCGCGGGAAGTGAGCAACCGGCGAAAGCCGGGGAGACGGCTCTTCTCAGGATGGAAACCTTTATTTCAGGAAGGACACGGAGGCGCGGAGGGAACGGAGAACACGGAGAAGAATAAAGAGAAAAGATGCTCATAAACCGATCTTATTTATTTTTCCTCCGTGCTCTCCTCTTCTCTCCGTGTGCTCCGTGTCCTCTATGATTCAGATTCCTGACGCGACAAGGGTCCCGGTAATTATCCGGGATCGAGCGGGAGCGTTCAGTCGGGCAGTCGCGAAGTCAATTCTTTGATCGTTTTCAGCGTCTCGGCCGTCTTCGCGCGCGTGCGCTTGACGAGCCCGTCGTCCCGGGCCGTCACGGCCGCTGCGCTGTAGTCCGGCATGATCCGCGCGCCCCGCTCGTCGTCCTTGGCCTTGGCCCTGAAAACGTCCGCCGCGATTTTTTCCACGATTTCCATGAGTCGCAGGAGGTTTTCCTTCACGCTCCGCTTGTCCCACCCCTCCCGGGCGAGCAGCGCGCGCCGATGCTCCCACCGTGAATCGTCCGTCCGTCGGGAATAGATCGCTGCGGCCCCGGTCGCGCCCGTCTCCCGCAGGCGATCGAAAAGTCCGCCGACGGCGTAATACTCAAGGTAAAATTCGTACGCCGCGAGGCCGGCCAGGCGGGCTTCTTCCGTGAGAAAATTTTTGCCCAGGCCCGGGATGTCCCGGTCCGTGTAGACCGGCCGCGTTTCCGCAACGCCGCGCAGCCGCTTCCGCGCCTCGGCCATCAGGTCGGCGATCTCCGGCCGGAAGACCGAGAGCTCGATATCGATCCGCTTCGCCCTGTTCCTCGTCCGCCACTTTTCCTCGTTGCGCAGGAGCATGTACACGTTGTCGGACAGAACCCAGCCGGGGAAAATCTCATTGAACGCCGGCGACAAATCGGGTTGGGTCCGCGACGGGGCGGCGATGAGCGAGAACGGAAACTCGACCTTCTGGGGGAGCGTGTCGACCCCGGTGGCGACGATCGAGTACGGGGCGCGCGAAAAATCGGCCGGGAACTTGACGTTCGTCCCCAGGCCGAAGAAGACGCCCTCGCCGCAGAAGATCTCCTGGTCCGGGGCGCGGGAGGTGTGGTTGGACCCGACGTCGGCTCCGGAGCCGACGTTACCCCGGCCCGCCGGCCAGAGGGCGGCGATGAGGAGGGACTGGTGGTGGAGGCCCGTGAACGGGCCGACGAGGCAGGAGGTGACCTCCCCTTCCGCGATCGCGGTGTTGGGGCCGACGACGCTCGCGGCCACCTTGGCGTGCCGCTCCGCGCGCGAGTGCTCGGTCAGGAGCGATCCGGTGACGATCGCCCCGGTCGTGACCTCGCAGCCCCACTGAAGGCAGGAATCCCGGAGCACGGCGCCGTGGCTCACCTCGGTCCTTTCCTCCGGTCCGGAAAGGATCGTGCAGTTCTCGACGAGCGTCGCGCCGTCCACGAGCGCGCCGGCGCCCACAAAGGCGTTCCGCACCGCGCGCGTGTTGCGGACGACGGCCCCCCCGCCCACGAAGCCGAAATCGCACGTCACCGCGTCCCGGTAGCGGGCCGCGGCCTCTCCGTAGGCTTTGAGAAACCCGGCGTCGCCGCGGCCGAGCGCGATCCGGGCGGCGAGCCCGACGTCGAGCTCGGCGCACATCGTCACCTCCCGGCCGCCGGTCTCCTTGCCGACCGGGATCGCCAGCCCGTTGCCGAAGGCGCAGCCGGGCGCCGCGGAGAGCTCGTCGACCCGGAACACGACCGCGCCGCCGGCGACCACGCACCGGGCGATCAATCCGCAGTCCCGCACCAGGCATTCATCCCCGATCTCGGATTCGACGATCGCGCCGCCGTAGATGCCGCTCGGCAGAACGACGCCCGGCGCGGCCTCGCGGGGCGCGCCCGAGAAGACGCCGAGGACGCAGGCGCCGGAGAAAGCGTTGCCCCGGATGAAATCGGTCCTGAAGCCGGCGGCTACCTTGATGGACGTCCAATCGGAGCACACGTTGCCCAGGGCGAGGAGCGCGTCGATCTCTTTTTTTGCCAGGGGACGGACGCCGGACGCGAAGAGCCGGCTTGGCGCGTCAGATTTTTTCAGACCCGCGGCGATTTCAATGAGCTCGGATTTTTCGACCAGGTCGTCGATCGCTTTCCGGCCCTCGGCATCCATGCTGCGTCCTTTCGGCTCGCGGTTTTTCAGAAACTCTTCCGCGAACTGGTAAATAGTGACGGTTTTTCCGTGGATTTGTCAATGAAAATAACAGGTATTATCACCCGGCGGCGCACACGCTCAAGCTCCGCCGGGCGCCACGTTGTGGAAAGGAACCTTTTTTTGCCCGCCGTCAGCGGTAACTCTTGCGCCGAAAGACCTTCCCGTCCCTCATCTCGAAACGGGTCATCCCCTGGCGCCGGCCCAGCTCCTCGGGAAAATGGGTGACGATGAGCGATGGGATTCCCTTGCCCGCGAACAACGTGAAGAAGAGATCCCACAATTCGCGGCGGGCCTTTTTATGCAGCTTGTTGAACGGCTCGTCGAGGACGATGAAGTCCGGGTCCGAAGCCAGCAGGCGGGCGAAGGCGAGGCGTTTCCTCATGCCGCCCGAGAGCTCGTCGGGGAATTGATTGACGTGCGCGCCGAGCCCGACCGCGGAAAGGGCCGCCAGGGCCCGGCCATCCCGCTCGGCGCGATCGGCGGTCCTCCGTCCGCCGGAGCCCGTCCGGACCGCAACCGCCGCATTGGCGAAACAGTCGCGGTGGTTCAGGAACGCGTCCTCCTGGAAGACGATCCGCGCGCCGGCCGGCACCCGCACCCGGCCGGCCCTCGGCTTCAAGAGCCCGAGCGCGAGCCGGACCAGCGTCGTCTTGCCGACCCCGGATTCGCCGGTGAGCACCGCCGTCCTCCCCGCGCCGAGCGAAAACGAAACCCGGTCGCACACGAGATTCCTGCCGAAAGCGAACGACGCGTCTGCGAGCTCGAGCCGGGCCGAGCGGGCGCGCCTCCTCACGAGCTCCCCGGCGGGAGCCGCGGCCGGGTCGATCTTCGATACGCGGCGCGCGAACGCGCGCCTGCCGAACCTCCCGGCCAGCCAGGCGAGGACCGCCGTGACGGCCGCATAGAACGCCGCCACCGCATAGAACGAGGGCATGTCGAAATTGTAGAAATACGCGTTGATCAGCCGCCCCACGCCCGCCTCGGCGCCGAACCACTCGCCGATGATCGAGCTTTTCAATCCCAAAAGCAATCCGGCGAGGATGAGGGCCCGGAAGTGCGCGGCCAGGCCGGGGAAGTAGAGGTCCCGGACGAGGGAGCGCAGGCGGGGAGCGTAGACCTTCATCATCTCGAGCGCGGCCGGATCGAGGGCGCGCATCCCCTCCTGCACGCCGATGACGACGAGGGGCAGGACGACGAAGAACACCACCCCGACCGGCGCCAAGCCCGCGCCGCCCAGCACGAGGACGAGGGGGATGATCCACAGGAGGGGCGGCGCTCCCTGCATCACGCTCACCGGGATGAAGAGCGCGCGCTCGAGGAGCAGGCACCGGCCGGTGACGAAACCGACGGCCGAGCCCGCGAGGAGGGCCAGGCCGAATCCGGCGAGCGTGCGGACGAGGGTGAGCGCCATGTGCCGAAAAAGCTCGCCGTCCGCCATGAGTTCGGCGAGGCGAACGGCGACGGTCCAGGGATAGGGGACGACCGTCGGCCCGAAGGCGAGCGGCAGGAAGCACCAGGCGCTGAGGATGGCGATCACGCCCGAAAGCAGCGCGATCCGGATTTTTATTTTTCCGCTCACCCCGGCGCCCCGGCGTTTAGTGGTCATAAAAGAAGACGCGATCGACGGCCGGCCGGCCGAGCCGCCGCAGATAATCGTCGCTCAAGCGCCTGTTTTCCTCCGGGCCGGGCAGATCGAAGAGCGTATTTTCAAGGCCCGTGCGCACGATCGCCGGATCGAGCTTGAAGACGGCCGCCCCCTTTTCCGCCGCGGCGGCCGGATCGGCGGCGACCGCGGCGGTCGCGTCCGCCGCGGCCTCGAGGAAGGCGGCGAGAAGCTCGCGGTGCGTGTCCGCGAATTTCCGCTTGACGAAGAACGACACCTGCGGCGAACGGGGCTCCCCGTCCGCCGCCAGCGCCCACAGGTCCTGGTAGCGGGCCAGGCGGAAGGCCTTCCCCGAAGCTTCGAGTTGGGAGGCGACCGGTTCGGGCACCGCGACGGCGTCGGCCTTTCCCGCCAGGAGCAGGGCGGCCGCCTGCTGGGGCGGGCCGAAGACGATGCCCACGTTCCCCGCCAGCCCCCCGGCCTTGAGAACGGCGCGCGTCTGCAGATCGAGCGGGCTGCCCGGAAAGGGCACCATGATTTTTTTCCCGCGCAGACCCGCCAAGGTCGAGATCGACTTGTCCCGGACCATGAGCGAGGAGACGCCCCAGACCGGGGTGGCGAGGAGGCGCACCCCGGGATCGGAGGCGAAGGCGGCCGCGCCCTGGGTGAAACCGGTCATGAGCACGTCCACGTCGCCGCGCAGAAACTCGGCCAGAGTCAGCGAGTGGTCCAGGAAGATCGAAACGGAAACGGAACGGCCGGAGACCCGCGCGCCGTCGAGAGCGAGCACGGGAACGGACGACACCGCGGCCGGGACCGAAACCCGGAGGGGAGAATCCGGTTCTTGTTCGCCGCCGCAGGAAACGGCGGCCGTGAGGGAAACGGCTGCGGCGATGAGCAGCAAACGACGAATCATGCGCGGCTCCAATCTCCGGGAATTATACCCGTAAAACTGCGCTTTGTCGGGTATTTCCGGTTATAATTCTTTGACGGACCGGGATTTATCCACATCTCGGTCCGTCAAATCAA
>CAZKOS010000004.1:20733-29315 GCA_964554445.1 uncultured Spirochaetaceae bacterium
GTCGTGCCCTCGCCGGGCACACTCTCGACGGCGATCGTCCCGCCGTACAGGTCGACGATCTTTTTCACGATGGACAGGCCGAGGCCGCTCCCCAGAATGTCTTTCGTCTTCGCGTTTTTCACCCGGTAGAATTCCTTGAACAGACCGGCCGCCTCCTCCGCCGTCATGCCGATGCCGGTATCCCGGCACTCGCAGCGCAGTCCGCCGCCGTCGGCCGCCAGGGCCATCATCACCTCCCCTCCGTCCCGGTTGTACTTGACGGCGTTGGTGAGCAGGTTGGAAATGAGAATTTCGAGCTCGCCGCGGTCGCAGGAAAACGAAAGCGCGGCGTCGCAGTCGAGCGCCAGGGCCACGTTTCTCATCTCCGCCTCGCCCCGGATCCTCTCGAGCGCCTCCTCCGCGAGCGGCCGCAGGGACACGGCCTCGAGCGTCCGCGTCTTTTGGCCGGACTCGATGTGGGTGAGATCGAGGAGGTCGACGATGAGCTTGCGCATGCCGTCGATCCGCACGAGCGAGCGGTCGATCATGCCGTCGTAGGCGGAGAGGGCGTCGCCCGACACGCGGCCCGCCATGATGCGGAGGTAATTCTCGATCGCGGCCAGGGGCGACTTGAGCTCGTGCGCGAGCACGGACACGAACTGGAACCGCACCTGCCGCTTTTCGGCCTCGAGCTTCTGCGCCTTGCGCTCGAGGAACAGGTGCTCGGCCGCCTTGCGCATCGTGTTGGTGAGCTCCTCGGGCGTGAAGGGCTTGGCCAGAAAATCGAAGGCGCCGTTCTTGGTGGCGTTGATCGCCACTTCGAGCGAGGCGTAGGCGGTGATCATGACCGTGAGGACGTTGTTTTTCACGCGCGCTCCGCTGGAAAGAATCTCCAGTCCCTGCACGTCCGGGAGCTTGTAGTCGAGGAGGAGGAGGTCCGGCGTTTCGGCCTCCAGGAGAGCGAGCGCCTCTCCCCCCGTGGCCGCCATGCGCGTGGAAAACGCGATCTCCTCGCCGAAATCGGGCAGCGGGATGCGGAAGTCCTTCAGGATGCGTTCCGCGCCGAGCCTCATGCCCGGCTCGTCGTCCACGATGAGCACCGAGAATGTCGTCATGGCCCTATCCCCTTTCGAACAGCCACAGAGGCACCCTTCGGCTTCGCTCAGGGCAGGCGCCGAACCCAGAGAGGAAAGAAAATACAAGAACGAAAAGGGCGGAAGATCCAATTTCCATTCTCCCATTTCTTCTCTGCATTTCTTCTCCGTGTCCTCCGTGTCCTCTGTGGCTCATCTTTCAGTGCGGCTCACGCCTCCTCCTGGCGCACCGGCAGGGTCACGATGAAGGTGGTCCCCGTCGGCCCGAGCGCCGGGTCCGCGTTGGACTCGACCTCGATGTTTCCCCGGTGCATCTTGACGATGCCGTAGGTGACGGCCAGGCCGAGCCCCGTGCCCTTCCCCATCTGCTTGGTGGTGAAGAACGGCTCGAAGATCTTCGTCCTGTTCTCCGGGGGAATGCCGACGCCTGAGTCGGACACGCGAACGGACACGACGCCGTCCGCCCGGCTCGTCCGGATGCGCAGGGCGCCGCCCCGGGGCATGGCCTCGATCGCGTTGGTGAACAGGTTGATGAGCACCTGCATCATCTGCTCCGGATCCACGTCGGCGTGGGCCTCTTCGCCGTGATTTTCGAACTCGACATCGATCGCGGCCGAGTTTTTCACCGCCTGGACGCAGCGCCTGACGAGCTCGGCCAGGTCGGCCCGCCGGAGCACGGCCTTGTTCTTGCGCGCGAAGTTCAGAAGCCCCCCGACGATCGTCTTGCAGCGGTCGGCCTGCTCCACGATCATTTTGAGATCGTCGCGGTGCTCCGACCCGGCCGCGGCGCGGTCGAAGAGGAGATGCGCGTACAGGAGGATCACCCCCAGGGGGTTGTTGATTTCGTGGGCGATGCCGGCCGCCAGCTGTCCCATGCTGGCGAGTTTTTCCGACTGGATGAGCGCCGCCTGCGCCTCCTCCAGCTGCCGGTAGGACACGGACAGCTCCTTGGCGTTCTCCTTGAACTTGTCGACCGCGTAGGGAAGGCACATCTCGGTCTCGGCGAAACCCTTGTGGATGGCCGCCGCGTGCTCGACGCAGGTTTCGTAACCGCAGGCGCCGCAGTTGAGCTCGTCCTCCAGGCGGGTCTTCCCCATGCGCTCGAGGATCGCCTTGATGACGTCGGGCGAGGGCGCGTCGAGGCGCCGGTCGTCCGTCCGGAACCCGCACGCCAGGGAGAGGCTGGCGAGCCCGCGCATCGCCTCCTCCCATTCGGCCGGATCGCGCTCCTTGAAAACGAGCCGGGCGTAGGCGCTCACCCGCTCGTGGCGGGCGTAGCGCGTTTCGGCGCTCGTCATCCCCGGCCCCATGATGCATCCCTCGCAGCACAGAATATCGAGAAGCTGCGCGCCGCGCGAGGAAGCCTCGAAGTCCTTGATCACCTCCGCGAAATTGCGGTTTCCCTCCGTGGAAATGACCCGGTTGGTGATGAGATCCCGCTCGATGGCGGCCGCCTGCAGGAGTCCCCCGCCCATCGGAAAGATGGTGCCGTGCCGCGGGTGGGGCGGGTCGAAATCCGACTCGTTCGCCGGCGCCCGGGGACCGGCCGCGGCGGCCGCTTCCTCGAAGAGTATGCGGAGCTCCGAAAAAGTGAGGACCGCGTCGATGGAAACGATCTCCTTGATCCGCTTCGCCTCGTTTTTCTTGGCGAGGCACGGGCCGATGAAGACGACGCGCGTCCCCGCCCCGTACAGCTTCTTGACGACGAGGGCGGCCGCGCCCATGGGGGAAAGCACGGGCGCGAGAAAGGGGATGAGCTGCGGGAAGTATTTCTCGACGTACGAGACGATGGCGGGGCAGGCCGTGGAAATGTAGGGACGGCCGCCGTCGGCTGCGACGAGTTTCCGGTATTCCGCCGCCACCAGGTCGGCTCCGAAGGATGTTTCCACGACCCGGGCGAAACCCAGCGATCTGATCGCGCCCGCGAGCCCGCGGTGTGAATACTCGGCGAACTCGGCCGGGAAACTCGGCGCCAGGCAGGCAACCACCGGCGCGCCCGAGGCGAGGAGCGTCTTGACGGTCTCCATGGAATTGAGGACGGCCTTGGCCTGCTGGCTGCAGACGCGCGTGCAGTTGCCGCACCCGATGCAGCGCTCGGTGATGACCTCGGCCTGCCCGCCGGCCACCCGGATGGCCTTGGCCGGGCACTCGCGGACGCAGGTGTAGCAGACCCGGCAGCGTTCCTTGATCGTTTTAACGAGCGACGGCCCAAAATTGGAATAATTCATTTTTTTGCACCGCCTTTCCGCCGGACACGGAGGGAGTGGGAGCGCACGGAGGAGAAGAAGACAAGTTATTTCTCTCCAGCTCCCCGTTTATCCCGAATTCCCGCTCGAACCGTCGCCGCGAGACATCCACCCTCGTCCGGCTCGCTGCCCGAAGAAGCGCACCTCCGCGCCCTCCCACCGATTTCTTCTTTTCCCGCCGGGCGGGCGGCGCGCGGCGTCAGGTTCCGGCCCGCAGCAGCCGGTTCACCTCGCTCACCATCTGTTCCGGCCGGGCGGGCTTGTGCAGGAGAACGTCCGCCTTGATCCAGGCGCGTTCGTCCCTGCCGACGGCGTCGAATTCGATTCCGGTCTCGGCGCTCACGCTCGTGAACACGATGAGGGGCGCGTCCGGGTATTTTTTCTTCAGGTGGTGGCAGAGGACGAAGCCCGCGTCGCTCGTCTCCATCATGAGGTCGACGATCGAAACGTCGGGACGCTCGCCGGAGATGTATTCCTCGGCTTCCCGGCGGCTCTCGCAGACGACCACCCTGAACCCGGCATTGCCCAGGATGAGTTTCTGCTGCTCGAGGACGTCGACGTCGTCGTCGACTACCAGCACCGTTTTCGCCTCAGCTTTATTCTTCATACCCGACTCCTTGCCTTCCGGTCTTTCCGGCTCCGCCGCGCCGCCTAGATGACTTCGCGCACGTGGTAGCGCGTATGGAGCAGGCGATGGCTCTTCTCCCCGAGCGGCTCGCCGAGGAACTCCTTGTACAGCCGCAGCACGTCCTCGTTCCTGTGGCTCAGGCGCAATGCCGCCTTGCCGTCGAGCTCGTAGAGCGCGGCCAGCCGGGCCTTGACCGCGCGCAGGTCCGCGCCGAGCGGCTGCCCGCCCCCGGCGATGCACCCGCCCGGGCAGGTCATGATTTCGATGAAGTGGAGATCGTTCCGCCCGGCCCGCACCGCGTCGAGCACCTTGCGGGCATTGGCCAGCCCTGACGCCACCGCCACGCCCACTTCCATGCCGCCGATGGAGATGAACGCCTCCTTGCGGCCCTCGAGCCCGCGCACCTTGTCCACGACGGGGTTTTCGAGCTCGGTCCCGGTGAGGAGGAAATGGGCCGAGCGGACGGCCGCCTCCATGACGCCGCCCGTGCCCCCGAAGAGCTTGCCCGCCGTCGAGCGGGCGCCGAAGGGGGTATCGGCCGCTTCCGGAGTCAAGGCCTGCAGATTGAGGCCGTACATGCGGAAAATCCGGGCGAGCTCGCGCGTGGTCAACACCGCGTCCACGTCGGCAACGCCGTCGCGTCCCATCTCGGGCCGCCGGGCCTCGAACTTCTTGGCGGTGCAGGGCATGACGGACACGGAGAAGACGTCCCGCGGCTGCAGGGAGTTCAGCTGCGCGAAATACGATTTCACGATCGCGCCCATCATCTGCTGCGGGCTCTTGCAGGTGGAGACGTTGGGCAGGAGATCGGGATAAAACTGTTCGATGAACTTGATCCAGCCCGGCGAGCAGCTCGTGAGGAGCGGCAACACGCCCTTGTTCTTGATCCGGTGAACGAGCTCGGAGCCTTCCTCCATAATGGTGAGGTCGGCGGTGAAGCTCGTGTCGAACACCTTCTTGAAACCGAGCCGGCGGAGGGCGGCCACCATCAGGCCGTCGACGTCGCTTCCCGCCGGGAAACCGAGCTCCTCGGCGATGCTCACCGAAACGGCCGGCGCGTGCTGGACGACGCAATAAAGCGAGGGATCGGCGAGCGCGTCGAGCACGAGCTTCACGTGCGAATTTTCCGTGAGCGCGCCGGTGGGGCAGACGTTGATGCACTGCCCGCAGTTGACGCAGGCCGAAAGGTTCAAGCCTTCCTCGAAGGCGGCGGAGACGACGGTTCTGGACCCGCGGCGCGCGAAATCGATCGCGGCCACGCCCTGCACCTCCTCGCAGACGCGCACGCAGCGGCCGCAGAGGATGCACTTGGCCGGATCGCGGATGATCGACGGGCTCGATGTATCGAGCTTGTATGTTTCCTTCCGGCCCGCGTACACGCGCTGCCGGACGCCGAGCTCCGACGCCAGCGTCTGAAGCCGGCAACTCTGATTGCGGGCGCAATAGTTGCACGAATCGGGATGGTTGGCGAGCAGCAGCTCCACCACGGTCTTCCTCGCCCGCAGGGCCCGGGGCGAATGGGTCTTGATCCTCATTCCGTCCGCGGCCGGGAAGGAACAGGACGGCACCAGTCCCCGCCCCTCGAGCTCCACCACGCAGATCCGGCAGGCGCCCGAGGGAGGGAAGCCCTCCAGGTGGCACAAGGTGGGAATGGAGATGCCGGCTTTTTTGGCCGCCTCCAGGATCGTCTCGTTTTCACGGACCGCGATTTCCCTGTCGTTGATGGTGACCTTCGCCATACGATAATTCCTTTCCCGCCTACCGGGCGTCGGCGGTGAACTCGAGGTCGCAGCGCAGGCAGCGTTTGGCCTCGGCCATGGCTTCGCCCGCCGAGAGGCAGAGCTCGACCTCGCAGAAATTCTTGCTCCGCTTGACGACCGCCAGGTGCGGAACGGCGGCCCTCGCCCGCTCCCGACCGTTCCCATTCCCGTTTTCGGGCGGGGCCACGTAGTGGTCGGGCAGGACCGGGTCCTCGAACACGACCAGGCCTCTGCCCATGAGGTAGCGGTGCATGAGCCGCGCCGCCTTCTTTCCCGAGCCGATGGCGTCGATGACCGTCCCCGGCCCGGTGACGGCCTCGCCGCCCGCGAACACGCCCTTCACGTTGGTGAGCATCGTCTCGGGATCGATGACGATGCCGCCCCATTTTTGTTTCTTGACCGCGTCGATCCGCTCGGTCTCCGGCTGCTCGCTGATGGCGATGATGAGGGTGTCGAGCTCGACCTCCGCTTCCGTTCCCGGCACCGGCTCGGGCCGGCGGCGGCCGGTCGCGTCCTTTTCGCCGAGGCGGTTCTTCAAAAACGTGACGCCCTTGAGCCGGCCCTTCTCCCCGCGGACGGACACCGGAGCGACGAGGGGGACGATCTTCACGCCTTCCTCCACGGCCGCCTCGATCTCCTCCGGGTAGGCCGGCATCTCGTCCCGCGACCGGCGGTAGAACACCGTCACGTCCTTGACCGCCTTCTGGCGCACGGCGACGCGGGCCGCGTCGATGGCGGAATTGCCGCCGCCGATGATCCCCACCCGGCCGGCCGCGGTCTCGCGGCCGCGGAGATTGTAGTCCTTGAGGAAATTGATGCCGGCCATGACGCCCGCGGCCTCTTCCCCCTCGATGCCGAGCTTCTGGTTCTTGTGCGAACCCAGCGCCAGGTAGACCGCCTCATAGCCTTCCTTGAGAAGACCGTCGACCGTAAAGTCGACGCCGAGCTCCCGCCCGAATCTGAGCTCGATGTTTTCATTGAGGAGGCTGCGGATCTCGCGCTCGAGCACGCCGCGCGGCATCCGGTACTCGGGAATGCCGGCCATGAGCATGCCGCCCGCCGTCTTTTCCCGCTCGAAGACGGTGACCGAGTGCCCCTCGAGCGACAGGTAGTGCGCCGCGGTCAGGCCCGACGGCCCGGCCCCGACGACCGCCGCGCGTTTGGCCGAGGGGTCGGCCTTGATCACCGGACGTTTGAACGCCTCGGGGTTCACCTGGTCCACCACGAAGCGCTTGAGGGCGCGCACGGCGACCGGCTCCCCGCCGGTGGAGCCGGAGCGGCAGTTGGTTTCGCAGGGGTGGTTGCAGACCCGGGCGCAGGACGAGGGGAACGGGTTGGCCTTGCGGATGACGCGGTAGGCCTCCTCGAAGTCGCCGTTCGCGATCTCGGCCACGTACCGCCAGACTTCGGTGCCCACCGGGCAGTTGCGCTGGCAGGGCACGCCGGAGAGCGAGCGGCAGGCCCCGGCCGGACAGGTGCGCTCGAAGATGTGCGCCTCGTATTCGTCCCGGAACCAGCGCAGGGTGGAGAGCACCGGGTTGGTGGCGTTCTGCCCCAGGCCGCAGAGGCTGATCTCCTTGATGGTGGCGGCAAGCCGTTCCAGGTGGACGACGCCCTGCATGCGCAGGAGCGCGTCGATCTCGGTCTCCTCCCTGCGGCTGCGGGTGATGGACTTCAGGATGTCGAGCACCTGTTTGGTGCCCAGCCGGCAGGGGATGCACTTGCCGCAGCTCTCGTTCTGGATGAACTCCATGAAATACGCGGCCAGGTCGACCATGCAGGTATGCTCGTTCATGACGACCATGCCCCCGGAGCCCATGATGGCGCCGTATTTCTTGAGGGATTCGAAATCGATTTCCACGTCGAGGTGCTGCTCCGGGACGCAGCCGCCGGCCGGGCCGCCCATTTGGACGGCTTTCACCCGCTTCCCCCCGGCCACCCCGCCGCCGATCTCCTCGACGATGCGCCGGATGGTGGCGCCCATCGGCACCTCCACCAGGCCGGTGCGGTTGACGGCGCCCGACAGGGCGAAGACCTTGGTGCCCTTGCTGCCTTCGGTGCCGACCGCGGCGAAACCCTCGGGCCCGAGCCGGAACACGTCCGGCACGTTGGCGAGCGTCTCGACGTTGTTGATGACGGTCGGTTTTTCCCACAATCCCGACTCCGACGGGTACGGGGGCCGGGGCCGCGGCATGCCGCGCTTGCCTTCGATGCTGTGCATGAGCGCGGTTTCCTCGCCGCAGACGAAGGCGCCGGCGCCCTTCTTGATGACGATCTCGAGGCCGAATCCCGAGCCCAGGATGTTTTCTCCGAGCAGCCCGTACTCCCGGCAGCGGGCGAGGGCGGTCTTCAGCCGCTCGATGGCGAGCGGATATTCGGCGCGGATGTAGACGTACGCCTTGCGCGCGCGCAGGGCGTAGGCGGCGATGGCCATGCCCTCGAGGAGGCGGTACGTGTCGGACTCGATGACCGCCCGGTCCATGAACGCCCCCGGATCGCCCTCATCGGCATTGCAGATGAGATATTTTTCCTCAGAAGCTTTCAGGTTCGAAAGTTTCCATTTTTTCCCGGTCAAAAAGCCGCCGCCGCCCCGGCCCTTGAGGCCGGAGAGCTCGACCTGGTCGCACACCTGGTCGGGGGTGAAACCCGACAAGACCCGGGCGAGCTGGGTAAACCCGCCGCGGCTGATATATTCTTCCATGCTCACGGGATTGATGAGCCCGCAATTGGCGAGCACCCACCGCCTCTGGCCGGCGAAGAACGGGTGCGCGCCGATCTCGGGCAAGCCCGCAATCTCGGGCAAGCCCGCGAGCGCGCCGCCCGCGCCGAAATAACCCAGCGTCCGCTCGGGCATGATCTTGCCGGCGAGCGCCGC
>CAZKOS010000004.1:29415-51614 GCA_964554445.1 uncultured Spirochaetaceae bacterium
GATCTTGCCGGCGAGCGCCGCGTCGAGAATTTCGGGCACGTCGGTTTCCGTCACGCGGCGGAAACTCACCCGCGGTTTTCCCGGGAGCTGCACGTCCATGAGCGGTTCCTCGGAGCAGATGCCGATGCAGCCCACCTCCACCACCTCGGCGTCGGTATGGCGGGCCTTGAGAAAGGCGCGGACGGCCTTGAGCGTCTTGCCCGCGCCCGCCCCGAGCCCGCAGGTGCCGGTGCCGACGTAGACGACCGGCTTGTCGACCGTCTCCCGCCGATGGCGCGCGAGAAGCTTTCGGAGATCGTCCTCGCCCTTCGCTTCCGGAAAGGGATTTTTTCCGATGGCGGAAAGAAGCTCCTTCCCCGGCAGGGGGGGAACGGCGAAGCATTTATTTTCCGGCATGTCGGGCCTCCTCGGCGCGATACTGATCGAGTATTTTCACGAGCAGCTTGGGCGTGACTTTGGCGTGGAATTCGCCGTTGATGCAGATGACGGGCGAAAGCCCGCAGGCGCCCATGCAGGCCACGGTCTCGAGACTCCACATTTTGTCTTTGGTCGTCTGGCCCGGCTCCACTTTCAGTATTTTCTTCACGGCTTCGAGCAGCTTCGCCGATCCGTTCACGTGGCAGGCCGTTCCGCGGCAGAGCTGGATATGAAACCGACCGGTGGGGTGAAAGCGAAATTGGTTGTAAAAGGTCGCGACTCCGTAGACCTTGCTGGAGGGGAGCTTGAGATAGCGGCTTATATCCTGAATCGCTTCCCTGGATAAATAGCCGTCCCTCTCCTGCACGTCCTGGAGGATGGGGATGAGATTTTCACGGGAAGCCCGGGGATACTTGGTGAATATCTTTTCCAGCACGGGATTGCTCATGCACCTGCTCCTTTCGTCCGCCAAGCCTTGAAACAACCTTTGCTACCAACGGATTTTAAATTATGGTATAACGTTCACGGGCGCTGCGGCCGCCTTCGAGCTCTTCCGAGCGCGGAACGCATCGTTGTATTTCATTTCTTTTTCGGAGCAAGACGATGCGAGCTCGGATGAACATATGCATCGTTTGATATTTCACAATACAATTATAATATAGTATTTGTGAAATGTCAAACAATGTAATAATATTAACATTGTTATATTTATCACAATTTTAGGGTGTGTTCTTATGGAAAAGACAGTCGAAAGGCTTGCTCTCTATCGCAGGTTGCTGAAGAACCAGTTGCGGAACGGAAAAACCTACATCTATTCCCACCAACTGGCTGAAATTTCAGGCTATTCCGCCGCTATCGTCCGAAGGGACTTGATGAATATCGGATACTACGGAACACCCCGCCATGGATACGAAATAAAGGCTCTCATAGAGTGCCTCGACGTTTTCTTCGACAAACCGGATGTGAAGAATCTGATCCTCGTGGGAGCCGGCAATCTGGGCCGGGCCCTGATCGCCTACTTCACCAAAGACAAGTCCGAGTACAATCTCGTCGCCGCCTTCGACAGCGATCCGCTCAAGGTCAACCTGAAATACAATGGCTGCCCCTGCCATTCTCTTGAAAAAATCGCGGATGTCGTCGCCGATCTGAAGGCGAGCGTCGGGATCATCACCGTGCCGGCCGAGAACGCCCAATCGGTCGCCGACCTCATGGTGAAGAACCGGATCAAGGGCATCCTGAATTTCGCGCCGCTCAGCCTGAACGTTCCGGACTCGGTGTACGTGGAAAACGTGGACCTGGCGCTCATGCTCGAGAAAGTTCTCTACTTCTCAGTGCATCGCAGGCAGGAGGAAACCGGCAAGAAGTGAAACGGCCGGGAGAGGACGCCTCCGCGGGACGCCGGGAGCCGTTTTCGGGCGCGGCGCGCGCCGTTACAATGCCCGGTCGAGGGCGTTCTCCACGTCGGCGACGGTGAAGGGCTTGGCCAGAATCGCCTTGAACCCGAACGCCGCGGGGTCGGCCAGGACGGGGCTGTTGGAGTACCCGCTCGAGACGATCGCTTTGACGGTCGGATCGAGCTTCACCAGGTCGGACAGGATGACGCCGCCGCCCGCGCTCCCCGGGATCGTCAGATCGAGGATGACCACGTCAAAGGGATTGCCGGTCTCCAGGGCCTGCCGGAAAAGGCGGGACCCCTCCTCGCCTTCCGCGGCCATGCTCGGACGGCACCCGAGGTGAAGCAGGCACTTCTCGAGGGTGAAGCGAACGAACGCCTCGTCGTCGATCACCAGGACCCGCTTCCCCGCCTTGTTTTTCTTGACGTCCGTTCCACCGGCCACTGTCCCCTCCCTTCTCTTCGGCTCGTTCGCGGGAAGAAAGAACGAGATCGTCGTTCCGCCGCCGGGGCCGGAAGCGACGTCCATAAAACCCTCGTGTTTTTTCACGATCGAGTAGCAGAGTGACAGCCCGAGGCCGTGCGCCGCAGGCTTCGTGGTGAAAAAGGGAACGAATATCTTTTCCAGGTTCTCCTCCGGAATCCCCGTTCCCCGGTCCTTGACGGATATCTCGATGAAGCGCCCGGCACGGCCCGAGGGGTGTCCTTTTTCCAATTCCACGTTCCGGGCGCCCACGGCAACCACCCCCCCCTTCGGCATGGCTTCCACGGCGTTGCGCACCAGGTTCTGAAGCACCTGGCTAATCTGGCCGGAGTCCAGCCGGCACTGCCACAAGTCTTTCGAGATGGAAAACTCGGCGCGCACCGCGGTTCCGTGGACGATGAACTCCGTCGAATCCGTGATCAGTTCCGGGACGGAGGCTTCCTCCCTGATCGGGGCGCCTCCCTTGGAGAAGGTGAGGAGCCGCCGGGTGAGAACGCGCGCCCGTTCCGTCGCCTGAGACGCCTGCGCGAGATACTCGGTTTGCTCCGCCATTCCCGCGCAGGTCGCCTTGAGGAGCGACAGGTTGCCCAGCACGGCGGCCAGGATGTTGTTGAAATCATGCGCGATGCCGCCGGCCAGGGTGCCGAGGGATTCGAGGTTGCGCGTCTTTTCCAGCTCCTCCTTGTATTTCATTTTTTCGGTGATGTCGCGGGAGACGCCCATCACCGCGTAAACCGCCCCGTCCTTGTCGCGGAGCGGCACCAGCCAGGTATCGAGCCAGAGGGGCGTTTCTCCGAAAAATGTCTTGTTCTCCGTATAGTCCGGCCGGCCGGTCTCGAAAACCCGATCGATATTTTTCCACATCCGCTCAACATTATGCCGGGGGAAAATATCGGACAACTTCTTTCCGGCGAGCCGTTCCGTGGTCGTATGGAACTTGGCGGCGGAATTCGCGTTCACGAACAAAATCGTCTGATCGGGCGCGACGCAAAAAAGCATGTCCGGGAGCGCTTCCATGAGCGTGCGGTATCGCTTTTCACTCTCGGCGAGCCGGAGCTGTTTCGTCTCCCGGGCGGAGACGTCGGTGAAGACAATGACGACGCCCGCCGAAGCGGGATGCTCCGACCATGCCGGAAAGGCGACGACCTCGAGGACGAGAAGATCCTTTTTACCCGCTCCCAGGCCGGGTTCGGCCGTCGCCAGGGGATACCGGACGACGGAGGAAAACATCGTCGTTCCCGCGAAAACCGGCGCCAGTTGTTCGTCGGGCGGCAGGCCCCGCCGCAGGAGTTCGTCCTTCAGGATATTGTAGCGGCCGACGAGCAGGTCGGGGTCCGTGACGCCGAAGAGCGATCGAAACCCCCCGTTCATGCGCCGGAGCGTGCCGTCAGGCGAGCACAGGATGGCGGCCAGTGGAGTGTTATCGACAAACTGCAATGCATTCCCGTCGCTCATTTCGCACCATCCGTCCCGCCGGCGCGCCCCGTCCGGCGGATCGATTCCCGCCTTCTCGCCGGCGGCGCCCGACCGCGCGCGACACGAGTCGGCCCGCATCGAACCGAACGGCGAAATCGCCCGCCGCGGAGCTCGTTTCGCTTTTTGAGGCTACCTCGAATTATAGTGGAGTCGGAGACCGGCGTGCAAATTCTATTCTTAAATTGAAGCTCGCGGGCGGCAACGCCGTCAACGAGCACAGCCGCCGGGAAGCGGAAGGTGAGGTTCGAATGGAATAAAATCCCGGGTGAAGCGGCCGGGCGCCGGCTATCCTTCGACCGTCCCGGCGCGCGCGTTTTCCCGCCGCGTGTGCGGTACTTGTTTCCCGAGTCGTTCCGCCGCCCGGCCCGCCTGCAGGCAGAAGCTCTCGAAGCGGGCTTCGAGGAGTTGGGGATAGGGATTGCCGTCGCACTCGATCGTGAGGAAGGGGATGCGATCCTCTTTCGAAAACCCGATGTCGCCGAGCTCGACGCCGGCCTCTTTCCAGGCCGCGGTTTTCGTCCCGACGTCGATGTTGTTGGCGACGACCGCCTCGGTAAAGCGCACGGGCATGCACCCGAACGGCCCGATGTTGATGATGCCCGTGTAGGTGGTGAGGAGGTCCCGCATCAGAAGACCGATGATGAGTCCCGGTTCGCCCTTGAGCGAATTGGGCAGGAATTTCTTCGAATAGCGGATGAGGTCGTCGATGTTGATGATCTCGTAGGTGTAAAGCCCGCTCGCGGCCAGGATCCGCTTGATCCGCTTCTCCACGATCCGCTGCGTTTTCGACGAGATGAAAAACTCGAGCGCCCCCAACAGCGTATGGTTCGAATAGTGCAGCCCTTCCTTGATCATGTAGTTCAGGTAATACATCCACTCGGCCACCGGCGAGAGCCGGGCGACGAAGCCGCGCTCGGCGAGCATGCGCGCGATTCCCTGGTTGGAAAACGCGTCGCGGCGGACGAAAATCTCGCCCATGACGATGACCTGGGGCGCCTGTTGGTACGGAATCGTGAGCTCAATGCCGGCCAGGACGCGCGCCATCGTTTTGAGCTGCCGGTAGAGCGAGCCGCGGCGCGCGCCGGCCATCACCGCGAGCACCTTGTCGTACTCGGCGCTGAACAGCGCCAGGGCCGCCTCCCGGTCGGCGGCGAGCGTCAGGATGGAGTTCCTGATGTCGTCCATGACGTCGCTCACCACGATCGCCTCCCAGGCGGAGAGCGCGAACGTCGGGCCCAGGCCGGAATAGCGCTCCTCGTTGGCGAGCGAGAGGACCGCCACGTCCTTCAAGCGGCGCTCCCGGACGAGCATGTTCATGTAGACGTGGTACTGGCCGAGGCGGCAGTAACCCGCCGCGCGCGGCTGGAAGACGACGAGCTTCTCGTCCGGGGTTTCGCGGTGCTCCAGGTACTTGAGCATGGACCCCACGCAGACGAGCATGGGCAGGCACTCCTTGCAGGTGGTGACGCCGCGCCCGAAGCGCAGGGCTTCATTGTCGGCGATGGGCATGGCGACGGCGTTGACGCCGCGCTTCCGCAGCACCGCCGCCAGGGCGCGGCTGCCGAGGTCGCCCATCGAGGGAATGATCATCTTCACCCGCGGGTCGGTGAGCGGGATTTTTTGGTCGTCGGAGCCCACGAAGAACATCCCGGTGTTCTCCACCGCGATCCGCGCCAGCCGGAAACCATTGGTCGAGACGTCCTTCACCTCCTTCTGCACGTGGAGGTAGTTCTTGATGATGTCGAGGAAGGCCTCGAGCCGGGTGTTGATGCCGGCGTCGGCGGTGTGGCCGTCGAGCTCGAGCGTCAGCGAGGGCTTGGTCTGCATGAGCTTGCGGAAATAGGTGACCATGAGCGAATCGATGGCGCAGAGGAAGTTGGTGACGTAGACCCCGAACAGCTGCGGGTCGCGCTTGATGATGGCGGAGGCGCGCAGGATTTCCTGGCCGATCTCCCAGTGCATGTAGTCGTCGTGCGGGACGGGAAGCGGCTCGCGCTGGTAGGGAAGCATGTCGTGCGGCAGGACGAGGCAGCCGCGGGTGGCGATCTTCTTGGGGATGCCCTTGTTCGCCTCGTCGGTGAAGGCGTTGTAGGGGCGCCCCACGACCACCAGGGCGATGCGCTCCGGATGGCGGTGCAGCTCGGCGAGCGCCTCGGTGCCGATGATGGTGAGCTCCTGTTCGAACTGTTCCTGGAAGCGGACGGCCTGGGCGAAGGCCCGCTGCGCCTCCTCGGCGGCGAAGCCCAGCTTCCCGGCCGTCTCCACGAATTCGCCCTCGCCGTTGTGCCAGCCGCCGGCGAAATTGACGGTCGGGGAAAGGATTTTGCCCTCGAGATCCTTGTCCTTGAAAATCTGGCGCATCCAGAACGCCTCGCCCTGGATGAAGATGCAGGTGGAGGAGAATTCCTTGCGGGTGTTGCCGGCCGCGATGTACATCTCCTCAATGTGCGGCATGAAGTAGTAGTCGGGCTTCATGCCCACGAGGGTGTCGAAGTAGCCGATGGCGAGCTGGGCCGGGAAGCAGAGCGACGAGGTCTGGCGGTCGAAGGCCTTCTCATTGAGCTCGCGCGGAAGGACCACCCGGCAGCCCAGAAGCGTGAAGTAGTTGTAGACGAGCGGAAAGAGCCGATGGGTGAGGAAGCTTCGGTTGACGCCGATGACGGGCCCGCCCGCTCCCGGGCCTTGAGTCCGCACGTACTTGTCGAACACGAGCTCCTCGCGGAGCTTCACCAGGTCCAGCTTCTCCGCGTCGAGGTGGATCTTGTAGCGGATGTTGTAGTAACGGTTGCAGGCGCCTCCGAAGGGATAGAGCGCGCCCTCGATCCGGATGCGGTTGATGGAGCACTTGAGGTCGCACTTCTCCTTGCCGCCCGCGCAGATGAACGGTTCCTCGTAGGACACGGCCCGGCCGATGATCGCGTCGAGGTCGAAGCTTTTCCGCTCGAGCAGGCCGAGGTTCAGCCTCTTTTCCACCTCGAGCGCCACGCCGAAGGCGCCCATGAGCCCGGGCTCGGGGGGCACGACGATGGGCTTGCGGATGATGGCGGCCATGGCGAGGGGCACCGCGCGGTTGTAGCAGACGCCGCCCTGCATGAAGATCTTCCGGCCGACGGGCCGGTGGCCCTTGACCCGGTTGATGTAGTTGAAGCAGATCGAGTAGACGAGCCCGGCCAGGATGTCCTCGCGGGCGATGCCCTCGTGGGTGGCGTTCTTGATGTCGGAGGAGATGAAGGCCGCGCACTGGTCGGAGAAGTTGGGCGGCCGCTTGCCCTTGACGGCCAGGTCGGCGATGCCGGTGGTCTTGACGCCGAGAGACTCGAAAGCCGCCTCCTCGAGGAAGGAGCCGGTGCCCGCGGAGCAGGCCTCGTTCATGGCGTAGTCCGCGGCCACGGAGTTGGTGAGATAGGTGTACTTGGCGTCCTGGCCGCCGATCTCGAAGATCGTGTCGACGCCGGGATCGAAATACACGGCCGCCGAGGCGTGGGCGATGATCTCGTTGATGATGCCCTCGGTGAGCGAGTACAGCCCCGCGATGTGCCGGCCCGAGCCGGTGACGCCGATGCCCTCGATGTTCACCTTGACGCCCTGAAGCTGGTCGCGGATGGCGACGTAGCACTGCCGCGACGCTTCCACCGGATTGCCATTGGTGCGCAGGTAGATCGAGGCGAGGATCTTGTGGTCGGCCGGGCGCAGGAGCACGGCCTTGGTGGTGGTGGAGCCCACGTCCAGCCCGATGAGGCAGGCGTCGCCCGGCCGGGCGGTGCCGAACTCGATCGAGTTGAAGGTGACGAGGGAGGCGAAGCTGTCGAGCGAGGGGAGGAACGAAAAGCCCGAGCGCTCGCCGTGAAAGAGCTCGGCGGACAGCTTTTCGCCGCGGTCGAAGGCGGCCAGGGCCGCGCCCAGGGCCTCGAAGTACGGGGCCTCCGCCGGCACGTCGACCTCGGGGATTTCCCGCTTGATGTGGTCGATGACGACCTTGTTCTGGGCCGTGCCCCCGACGACGAGCACTTTCTCGTGGGGGGTCTTGGCGAGGAGCTCGGTGATCTTCTGGGAGATCATCTGGCAGAGGCCGGCCGTGACGTTGGCGATCGGCTCGCCCTTGTTGAGGGCGTGGGTGCAGTCGGACTTGCAGAACACCGAGCAGCGGCCGCTCACCGCATAGGGCTGTCCCGAGTCCGCCAGGCGGATCGCCTCCTCCACGTCCAGGTCCATGCGCTTGATCTGCTGGAGGAAGAACTCGCCCGTGCCGGAAGCGCACTTGTTGCCGGTGGAGATCCCGGCCACCTTGTGGTTGTGGTCGAGGCGGTAGACCATGAAGGTTTCCCCGCCGGCTGAAACCAGGGCATCGTAGCGGACGCCGCGCTTCTCCACGTGCGCGAGCGCGAATTCGATCGCCTCGGGCTCGGTGATGCTCGGCAGGTTGACGAAATGCCGGAACTTCCGGCCGGTGATGAGCAGGCGCAGATCGTCCTTCTCGAACCGGCGGACGAATTCCTCGAACACGGCCTTGGGATTGCCCTCGTGCGGGAGGATGAAGGTGTCTTCTATATTGGTCCTCCCGCCGGACCTGCCGAGCAGCACGGCGCTGATCGTCGAGGCGCCGAGGCAAATACCTAATGTTCTGTCGCCGTTCTGGGCCTTTTTCATGGATATGATCTCCTTCGCGCGAAAGCGCGAGTGTTTCAAACCGAATGGAATGGCGGATAAGAATCCAAAATACCAAAACAAAGCGGGAAATTCAAGACGAAAGGGAGGGGCTGTTTTTCCGGGGGCGGAAAGCGGAGCAGGGTGCTGGCCGTCGCCCGGGTGATGGAAATAATTGTTGGGCCATGAGCGTGATCCATATTATCTTCTCTCCATGGCGCACGAGCATGAAAAGCCGCCCTCGACGGGCATGCTCATGGTAGTTCTTTTTCTCGGCGTTCTCATGGGAGCCATGGACATCGCGATTCTCAGTCCCGCCCTTCCATCCATCCAGGCGGACCTGGGGACGGCGGAACGGGACCTCGCGCTTCTCTTTTCCATCTACATATTGTTCAACCTCGTCGGAACTCCCCTCATGTCCAAGCTCTCCGACCTTTTCGGCAGGCGCACGATCTACCTGATCGACGTCGCGCTCTTCGCCGCGGGCTCGCTGGGCGTGGCGCTCCTGCCGACGTTTGCCGGCATCCTCGTCGCGCGCGGCGTGCAAGGGTTCGGCGCGGGCGGCATCTTCCCGGTCGCCAGCGCCGTGATCGGAGACGTTTATCCCGCGGAACGGCGCGGCCGGGCCCTGGGCCTGATCGGGATGGTCTTCGGGCTGGCCTTCATCATCGGTCCCGTCATCGCGGGGCTGCTGCTCCCCTTCGGCTGGAGATTGCTCTTTTGGATCAACCTGCCGCTGGCCGCCCTGGTCATGGCGCTCGGCTTCAATCGCCTGCCGCGGGCGAGGAAGGAAAGCCCCGGCCGCTTCGACGCCGCGGGGGCGGTCGTCTTGTCCGTCATCCTGGCCGCGTTTGCCTACGGAGCGTCCAGGGTGGACACCGAAGTTTTCCTGCCGAGCCTGCTCACCCCGTTCTCCGGCGGCTTGATCCTGCTCGCGCTGATCCTCATCCCGGTTTTCGTGATCGTCGAGCGCCGGGCGGAATCGCCCATCATGGACGTGCGCATGTTCGCCAACCGGCAGATCGTCTTCGCCGGCATCCTCAACGTGATCTCGGGCGCGATGGAAGCCGGGCTCGTCTTCATGCCGCTGTACGCCGTGGCCGCGTTCGGCGCCTCGGACACGAACGCGAGCTTCCTGCTCCTGCCGCTCGTGGCGGCCATGGTCGTCGGTTCTCCATTGGCCGGCGCGGCGCTTGACCGGGTCGGCCCCCGGGTGGTGGTCGCCTTCGGCACCATCGTCATGACCGTCGGCCTGACGGCGCTGGGATTCGCGGCCCGTTTCGGCCTGGCCGGCTACATCATCTCGACGATGTGCATCGGCATCGGCCTCTCCGCGCTCCTGGGAGCTCCCATCCGCTACATCCTGCTGCGGGAAGCCCGCCCGGAGCAGAGGAGCATGGCCCAGGGGCTGGTCAACATCCAGGGGGGTGTGGGCCAACTCCTGTCCGCGGCGGTGCTGGGTGCGGTCGCCTCATCGATCAGCGAGAAGACCGTCGCCTATGCGAGTGATTTCCTGGTTCTGGCCGCGGTCGGCGCGGTTTCCGTCGTCTTCGCCTTTCTGATCAAGCGGCGGGCTTCCGCTCCTTGAACAAAGATGAAAGACGGTGAACGCGGAAAACCGGCGGTAATTTCGACAGCTTCCCTCAAGCTCTCTCGACCAGTTGTTCCTGCGGCATGCCGATGAACGCCCCCTGGGAGTAATTGATGCCCATGTAGCGCACGAGGTTGAACACCTCCTCGCAATGCACGAACTCGGCGATGGTCTTCACCTTGAGGCGGCGGGCGAACTGGGCGATGGTCTCCACCACCATGCGGGCGTTCTTGTCGACGTGCATGTCCCGGACGAGCGAGGCGTCGATCTTGAGATAATCGACGTCGAGCTTCAGAATGTGCTCGAAGTTGGAATAACCGCTCCCGAAATCGTCGAGGGCGATCTTGCAGCCCCGCTTTTTCGCCTCGCTGATGAACCGGGCGACCGGCTCGTAGGCCTCGATGCTTTCCGATTCCAGGATCTCGAAACCGATGTTCTCCCTGCGCGGGTGGCTTTCGACCCCCTCCCAGATGACCGCCATCGATTCCCGGTCGAGAATGTCCATCACCGAGAGGTTGAGGGTGAATTCGTACGGGAAGCCCGCGCCGAAATCGATGCCCTGCCGGATGAGGGAGCGGGAGAGGTAGGGGTAGAGCTTCGAACGCTTGGCCACGGTGAGGAACTCGCCGGGAGCGTAGGTCCTGCCCGCGGGATCGCGGAGGCGCATGAGCGTCTCGTACTTCTCGACCCTGTTCGAGGCGTTGTTCAGGATCGGCATGAACACCGGATATATCATTCCCCGGTCGATGGAGTTCCGCAGGAGCTGGATGCATTCCAGGTTGTTTCTGATCTGGTTCGACATGTCGA
The DNA here is from genome assembly GCA_964554445.1 of uncultured Spirochaetaceae bacterium. Lineage (GTDB taxonomy): Bacteria > Spirochaetota > Spirochaetia > SZUA-6 > RPPD01 > JAFGSW01. The sequence goes on from CAZKOS010000004.1 coordinate 40,228, forward strand.
ATTCGGGCGAATAGGCGAAAAAGGGCTTCCCCGCTTCCTTGGCGCATTCCAGGGCCATGTCGGCGTGTTTCAAAACGTCCTCGCGCCCGACGGCCGCGCCGACGGTGAAGGAAACGGGAATGACGAACAGGTCGACGACGAACGGCCGCTCCTGGCAGACGAGGCGGATCCGTTCGGCGATGCGCGACATTTCCCGATCGTTCATGCCGCCGGGAACGAGCAGGGCGAACTCGTCCGCCTGCAGCCGGTAGGCCGAATGCGGGCGCGGCAGGGACAGGGTTGTGAGCCGCCGGGCCGTCTCGATGATGACCTGGTTGCCGATGACGGTGCCGTAGAGGTCGTTCACCCGCCGAAACCCGTCGATGTTGACGATGAAAAGCGAATAGTAATTGAGCTTTTGCAGGTCGAGGATCATCCGGTTCCGGTTCTCCATCCCCGTCATGCTGTCGAGGTAGAACTTTTCCTTCAGGATCTTGATTTCGTTCTCGCGGCTGGAAAGGAGCTCCGCCTGCATGCGCAGGTGCTCGGAGCGGAGGATGTTGATCCGGTCCGCGACCGCGAGCGACAGGAGCAAGCCCTCCGCGACCGAGCCGAAGAGAACGCACTGGGTGGTGAAAAACGTGCTCGGCAGAACGCCGAAATTCTTCAGGGTGATGACGGCCACCGAGGCGATGAGCGACACGTAGGCGAGCATGTAGAAGCGGGCCGTGCGGATCCCCGCGGCGAACATCCGCACCGAACAGACGGTGATGAGCAGGGCCGCGGCGGCCATCGCGACGTTGGCGATGACGATGGCCGCCCGGAAATAACCGAACAGGGCGAACGGGACGGCGGCGAACGAGGCGCCGATGAGAGCGATGAACGCCTTGTGGAAGACGGGCGCGCGCTTTTTCGTCTCCAGGAACACCTGGGCGAAGACGGTGCCGAAAACGATCGTCAGCACGATCGACGACACCAGGATGACCTCGACGAGCGCCGGGCGGCCCGGCAGAAGGGAGCGGCCGATGATGCCGTTGTACGCGAGTTGGAACACGAGGTGGAAGATCGAAAAGAATATCTGGTATATGAAATTCCAGGTCCCGGTCATCAGGATGAGGAGCAGGACGTAGACGGTCAAGCCGGCCAAAATACCGAACATGACGCCGAGGAAGAGACCCAGCTTCCCGTTGTACGCCTCGAACGCGGTCGGCGTGAAAAGGCGCAGGGGCACGACCGCCGATCCATTGGTCTTCACCGCGACGACCACGTCGTAGCTTTTTCCCGGGTCGAAGGTGACTGGAAACACCGGAAACCGGCTCAGGGAGGGCTTGCGGGAATCGGGGACGAAGGAGCCCGACGTCAGGCGGACGGCGGCTTCCGGGTGATTCGGCTCGAAATAAAAGAGCGTGACCTCGTCGAGATTGAAGTCGAGTGAAAACAGAAAACGGGTCCGCGACGAGCGGTTGGTGAGGCGCGCCAGGCACCAGATCGCGTCGCCGGTGAAGCCGAAATTGGGCTCGGCCGCGGGCCCGGGCGGGGTCCGGGCGAGCACCGGCAGCATCTCGGCGAGGGTCCTGGAACGCGAGGGGTCCGGGGCGGCGCGCAGGCGCCCGGAGAAATCGTACTCTGATTGCGCGTCCGTGAGGACCAGCCCGGCCTGCGCGAAAAGAGCGGGGGCGCTTCCCGAAAAGAAGAGGACTACACCGAAAAGGCGCCGGAAAGCGTTCACAAGAAATAAGTATACGGCGGGTGACGGCGGTGTCAAATAAATGTGCCCGATTGGTCGTTTCGAATCCGTCGCCGGGCCCACGGTTCGCGCCCGAGGATTGCCTCCCGTCCGAACCGCCCGACCCGTCTGAAAAATCCGCGCCCCTTACCGTTGACGTTTGGGGGAAAGGGGGATATATTAATGAATGAGTATTCATTCATTTTCAAGGAGACTGCCATGAAGGTATTGGTGACGGGAGCAATGGGAATCGTGGGCTTGAACGCGATCGCCGAATTGGCGCGGCGCGGCCACCGGGTGCGCGTTTTCGATCTGCCCACCAACAAAAACAGGCGGAAGGCGAAAAAGCTTCAGCCGGGAACCGAAATCGTGTGGGGTGACGTCAGGAACCTCGCCGACGTGCGCCGGGCGGTCTCGGGCGTCGACGCGGTCATTCACCTGGCCGCGATCATCCCGCCCCTGGCGGACAGGAAGCCGGCGCTCGCCGAGGCGGTCAACGTCGGCGGGACCGCCAATGTAGTGCGCGCCCTGGAGGAATCGACGTCCCCGCCCAAGCTCGTCTTCACCTCGTCGATATCGGTCTACGGGGACCGCGTGGCCGATCCGTACATCGGTCTCGACGACCCGCTCGCCCCCAACCCCGACGACGCCTACGCGCACCATAAAATCGCCTGCGAGGGAATCATCCGCGCCTCCCGCCTGGACTGGACCGTGCTCCGGCTCTCCTACATCGTCTCCCAGCGAAAACTCCGGATGGACCCCATCATGTGGGACATCCCGCTCGACACGTCCTTCGAAATCTGCGACAGCGCGGACGCCGCCCTGGCGCTCGTCAACGCGCTCGCCCTGCCGCCCGGCTCCCGCGAGACGCTGCCCGTCGCGGGCGGGGTCCGCTGCCGGATCAGCTATCGCAACTACCTGACCGAGATGTTCGAGCTTTTCGGGATCGGACGGATCGCGCCGCCGGCCCGGGCCTTCAAGACCCGCGGCTTCCACTGCGGCTTCATGGACACGGAGAAAAGCGAGCGTCTCCTCCGCTACCAGCGGACGACGCTTGAGGACTACTTCGCCGCCGTGGGGCGGACCATGCGGATCAGGCGGTTCTTCCTCAGGCCGATCCGCCTCATCGCCCGGCGGGTGCTCTTTTCCCGTTCCCCCCACGCCCGGCCCGCCGGCCGGCCCGCGTTCCAGCTGCCGAAGGCGGCCGCCCCCGGACGGGTTCGCTGACGGGGAACGGTCTCCTTGAATTGTCTCACTTGAGATCGACGCCCAGGGAGCTGCCGATCGTGTACTTGATGAATTTGAGGATGTCGCCCACCTTGAGGCCGATGGAGCTCGCGCGGGCCACTTTCACCGACGCCATGATCCCCAGGAAAAAGACGACGAGCGCGGTGTCCATCATTTTCTTGTCGAACCCGACGAGGGCCTTGTTGTCCTTCGCGACGGCTTTCAGGAGCGTGAGCATGATGCCGCTCAACTCTTCGACCTTTTCCTCGATTTTCGTATAGGTGATGGCCTCGGAGAGGAGGATGTTGACCAGGTCGAGGTCGTTGAGCACTTCGGGCAGGAAATCATCGATGATCACCTGCAGTTTTTCCTCGGGCTTTTCGGCCGAGGAGACGGCTTCGACGAGTCGGGTGCGAAGATCGCCCCACCCCTCGTCGACGATGGCCCGGACGATCTCCTCCTTGCCCTTGAAATAGGTGTAAATGCTTCCCACCGGCAGCCCGGTCTCCCGGGTGATGTCCGTGACGGAGGTGTTGAAAAACCCTTGCCGCGAAAAGAGCGCTTTCGCGGCCAGGAGAATCGTCTGCCGTTTTTTCTCGTCTTTCGCGCGCGCCATACGACCGTCTCCTCTAGTGCGTCCGGGATCATGTTATCCGTTTTCAACGAGTCTGTATACAATTATTTTACATCGCTGAAAAATGAGTCGAGGAGACGCTCCAGAAGGCCGTTGAGGCCGGGCAGCCGGTGAAAACCGGCGCGAATTTCCGCCGGCGGTTGCACGAATTCGGCCGCGGCCAACTCCGCCGGATTTTCCGCCATGAAGCTTTCAAGGAGCGGCGCGTCGAGCTCCGGGTGAAACTGCAGCCCGAGCGCGCGACCGCCGAGGAGGAAGGCCTGGCGCTCCGTCGCCGCGGACGACGCGAGGTGAACGGCGCCGGCCGGCAGATCGAAGGTGTCGCCGTGCCAGTGCAGCGCCGTGAAGGAATCCGGCCAGCCCTCGAACAGCGGCGACCGCCGGCCCGCGGGCGTGAGGTCGACGGGAAACCAGCCGATTTCCTTGTGCGGATTGCGGTAGACGCGGGCGCCGGACGCCGCGGCGATGAGCTGGGCGCCGAGGCAGACGCCGACCATCTTCCCGCCGGCCAGGAGACAGCGTTCGATGAATCGTTTTTCCTCCGCCAGCCAGGGATAACGGTCGTCGTCGTTGGCGCCCATGCCCCCGCCCATGAGCAGGATCGCGTCCGAACCGTCGACGACCGGGAGGGGCGAGCCGGCGAAGACGCTCGTCACGGCCAGCTCGTGGCCGCGTTTCCGGCACCAGACGGCGATGGCGCCGGGGGCTTCGTGCGGTTCATGCTGCAGGCAGACGATTCGCATTTATACGCTCTCCAGGTAAGCGGCGATCTCCCGTTCGATGAACGAGGGGGTGGAAGCCGACGAAACGAGCAGGGCTTTCCCGCCGGGCGGCAGGTCGAGGCGCAGGGAGGCGAGCTCCGCCAGGTCCTCGACGAAATAGACCGGCGTGCCGGGTTCGGCCGAGAGGAGTCGGTACAGCTTCGAGGCGTTGGCCGAAATCTTGTCCCCGACCACGAAGGTCACGTCCGCGTTCTTCCGGAGCCGCAGCGATTCCCTCTCCTTGCGGTCGGTGACGGGGCAGATCGAATCGTACACGGAAAGGTCGAAGGCTCCCGGTCCGGCCGCCCGGAAGGCCGAGACGATCGCCTCGAACAGGTCGCGGGACGCCGTCGTCTGGGCGCAGAGAAACACCCGGCGCGGGCCGCCGTCCCCGCGGCCCGCGGCCCGCAGGCGATCGATGACCGGGGCGCACTCCTCGACGCGGCCGATGACGGAACACTCGCCGGCGTAACTTGTGTGGCCGCGGGTCTCCGGGTGGTCTTCCTTGCCCACGATGACGACGGCGTATCCCCGCCGCGCGTGCGCGTCGATCTCGTTCTGCACCTTCTTCACCTTGGGACAGGTCAGGTCGATCACCCGGAAGCGCTCGCGCAGCGCCGCCTCCTCGTTCCGGTCCAGGCCGTGCGTGCGGACGATGACGACCGCGCCCCCGGGGATGTCGTCCATCGATTCGACGGTGCGGACGCCCCGCTCCTCGAGGAAGGCGATGTACTTCCGGTTGTTGATGAGGTACCCGTACACGTACAGGCGGGCCCGCGGTTCGCGTTCCTTGAGTCGAAAAATGTTCTTTTCAGCATTGGAAACACCCGGGCAGAACCCGGAGTGCTCCGGTATGATCACCGTCATGAAGCCTGCTCGCTGCCATTAATATATGCACGTCGCCCCGGACGAGCAAGCCGGTGATCGGATCGTTTTTCGGAAAACGCCGATGGAATCATCGCGGGTTGAATTCTTTTTCCGGAGTCGATACCTTGAAGCCGGGACGGACGCATGGTTGAGGGTTTCGAAGCGCAAAAAAGACGCATCACGGCTTTCCTGGACCGCGAATTGGGCGCGGCCGGCGATCCGCTCGCGGGGGTGAACCGCTTCGGCGCCGAGGCGCGCGCGCTGCTCCTCGAGTTCACCCGGCGCGGCAAAATGATCCGCGGGAGCCTCGTCGCCCTCGGCTACGGCCTCTTCCGGGACGGCGAGAACGAAGGGGCGACCGCCTGCGGCGCCGCCCTGGAGCTCCTCCAGTCGGCCCTCCTCATCCACGACGACATCATGGACCGCGACCTGGTGCGCCGCGGGGAAAAGACCCTGACGGCCGGCTTCATCGAAGAAGCGCGCCGGGCCGGGCTCGCCGACGCCGAGCACACCGGCGAAGCGCTCGGCATCTGCCTGGGAGACATCGGTTTCTTCCTCGCTTTCCGGATCCTGGGCGGCATCGGGGCTGCCGGCGGCCCGGCGGCGCGCCTGGTCACCCTCTTTTCCCGGGAAATGACTTTCGTAGGCGCGGCGCAGATGCTCGACGCCTGGAACGGCGCGGAACGACCCGCGGCGCGCGCCCCGGACGAGGATGAAATCATCTCTCTGTACCGCCACAAGACCGGACGCTATACCTTCGCCCTGCCGCTCGCCGCGGGCGCGCTCCTGGCCGGGCGGGAGGACTCGGTCCCGGCGCTCGAACGAATCGGGGAAGACCTGGGAGTGATCTTCCAGCTCAAGGACGACGAGCTCGACCTCTTCGGGGAGGAACGGGAGATCGGCAAGCCCGTCGGGTCGGATCTGCGGGAAGGCAAGCGCACGCTTCTCTTCAATCGGCTGCTGGCTCGGCTCAGCGGGGCGGAGAAAAAGCGATTCCTGGACCTCTGGGGGAACCCCGACCTGTCCCCGGCCGGGATCGAGGAAGCGCGGCGTTTCGTCCGCGACAGCGGCGCGCTCGCGAGCGTGGAGGAGACCCTGAAGGGCCTGGCCGACCGCTGCCGGGAGAATATCGACGCCCTTTCGCTCGAGCGTCCGGAAAAAAAGCACGCTCTCGTCCGCCTCCTCGATTCAAGCCTTGCCCGGATGCGATAGCGGGTTGCTGAAAAGCTCAATCCTTTGACCGCCTGATCGCCTCCCGCTCACCCTTCACTTTTTTTAATCCGCCGTTGAATATCGCCTCCGCTTCGGATACGCTTGACGCGCGGGGCCCATTCCGGCCCCGTCCCCGTTTCGTCCGGGGACCGCGAGGAGGGAGTATGAACGTTGCCGGCAGTTACCGACCGGCCGTCGAGGCCGTCACACCGGGATTTCAGAACGGCGAAACGCCTCTCGACGTCTCTCCCGAACCGCGCCCGCCGCTCAAGCGACTGCGCCGGGCTTTGAACGTTCACCCTCACGACCGCGCGGCGCCGGCTGCGCGCGGCGCAGCGAACCGCTAGGGTGCGTGTCGGCAGGGGGAAGAGCGATGCGAAGGAAAAATCGATCCGCCGCGATCCGCGAGTACCCCATTACCCCGGTCGGGGCCGACCGCGTTTCCCTCGGCCCCGGCTTCCTGCGCACCCTCCTCGAGACCGTGCGGACAAAAACGATTCCCCACGTCCGCGAGCGCTGCGCCACCGAAGGCCGGTTCGACAACTTCCTCATCGCCGGGGGGGAAAAGCCCGGGCCGGTGCGCGGCCTGATGCCCTTCGACGACTCCGACGTCTACAAGCTCGTCGAGGGCGCGTCTCGTTCCCTCGTCGACTCCCCCGACCCCGTCCTCGCCGAAACCCTCGACCGGCTCGCCGAAACGATCAAGACGGGGCAGGAGCCCGACGGGTATCTCACCACCTGGTTCACCGTCGATCCCAGGCACCCCCCCGCGCCCTGGGCCGGCGACTCGGGGAAGCGCTGGGCGGGCGAGGCCGGAAGCCACGAGCTCTACAACTCCGGCCACCTCTTCGAAGCGGCGGCCGCCCACTTCCGGGCCACCGGCAAACGCACGCTCCTGGACGTCGCCCTCAAAAACGCCGACCTCCTGGTCGGGAGCTTCGGCCCCGGGAAACTCGCCGTCCCGCCCGGTCACCAGATCGTTGAGCAGGGCCTGGTGAGCCTCTACCGCATCACGGAAAACCGGGCCTACCTCGACCTGGCCCGTTTCTTCATTTATCTCCGCGGACGCCGGGACGGCCGCGAGTCGTACGGCGAGTACGCCCAGGACCATCTGCCCGCCGCCCGGCAGCGCGCGGTCGTCGGCCACGCGGTGCGCGCCGTGTACTTCTACGCGGGGATGACCGACGTCGCGGCGCTCACGGGCGACCGGTCCCTGCTCCGGGCGTCGTTCCGCCTCTGGCGCGACCTCGTCCGGAGCAAGCTCTACCTCACGGGAGGCCTGGGCGCCCGCCGCGAACGGGAGGCGGTGGGCGGCCGGTTCGAGCTCCCCAACCGGACCGCCTATTGCGAAACCTGCGCCGCCATCGGGAGCGTCGCCTGGAACCGGCGGCTGTTCCTCCTCACGGGCGACGGCCGCTACTACGATCTCATCGAGGGGACGCTGTATAATTGCCTCCTCGCCGGACTGGGCCTGGATGGAACGAGCTTCTTCTACGTGAACCCGCTCGAGGCCGACGGCGACTTCGCCTTCAACCAGGGCGCGCGCGAACGGTCGCCCTGGTTCGATTGCCCCTGCTGCGCCACCAACCTCGTCCGCTTCCTGCCCTCCCTGCCCGGGCTCGTCTATGCCTCGGAGAAAGACCGCCTGCACGTCAACCTGTTCGCGCCGGGGTCCGCGCGGCTCGAGGCGGCCGGGACGCCGGTGACGGTCGATCAGGAAACCGATTATCCCTGGGGCGGATCGGTCCGCTTGACGATCAACCCGGAGCGGCCCGCCCGGTTTACGGTCCGCCTGCGGATCCCGGGCTGGACCGGGCCCTCTTTCCTTCCCGGCGGTCTCTACGCCTTTCCCGACGAACCGCCGCGGCCGCCGCTGCTCACGCTCAACGGACGCGACCTCCGCTGTCCGGTCGCCGGGGGCTACGCCGAGATCAAGCGGGAGTGGCGGGCGGGAGACGCGGTTGAAATCGACCTGGCGCTCGCGCCGCGAAGGGTGGTGGCGGACCCGCGGGTCGCGGCGGACCGCGGCCGGGCGGCCCTCACCTGCGGCCCGCTCGTCTACTGCGTGGAAGGGATCGACCACGGCGGGAGCCTCGACGGCCTGTCCCTGCCCGCCGGCGTTGAGCTCGAGCTCGTTCGGCGCGCCGATGCGCCGGGAGGCGGGCGGGCGATCACCGCCCGGGTTCCGGACGGAAACGGCGGCACGCGATCGCTCTTTGCCGTGCCGTACTACGCCTGGGCCAACCGCGGACCGGGCCCGATGAAAGTCTGGCTGCCGAGAAGGTGATGCCGGCGGCGGGGAAGGGAGACCCGGCGCCCCGGAACTGACTCCCCGAGGCCACGATTCACCGGCGGTATTGAAGAAAGTCGATAATTTTACTATTGTATCCCGCATGCTGCGCTGGGCCGTCGTCATACCCGCATACAACGAAGAAAAAACGATCAAAGAGGTGATTCGACGATTTCACCGGAAAATGCCCGCCGCCTCCCTGTACATAATAGACAACAACTCGAGCGATGAAACGAACCGCTTGGCCCGCGCGGCTCTCAAGGAATTCCATTGCAAAGGCGGGGTGATTTCGGAAACGAGGCGCGGCAAGGGCAATGCCGTCAGGAGGGCGTTCCTGACCATTGAGGCGGACATCTACGTGCTCGTGGACGCCGACCTGACGTATTCCGAGAACGACCTGGCGCGACTGGCCGATCCGGTCGTGCACGGCGACATCGACATGTGCGTCGGCGATCGCCACGCCGCGGGCACCTACGCCAGAATCAATAAGAGAAAAATGCACAATTTCGGAAACAACCTGGTGAAATTCATCGTGAACACCCTGTTTCATGCGCGGCTGAAGGACATCATGAGCGGTTACAGGGTGTTCAACAGGTTCTTCGTGAAAAACATCCCCATCCTGTCCGAGGGCTTCGAAATCGAGACGGAGATGACCTTGCACGCCATCGACAAAAAGTTCCGGATCAAGGAGATGCCGATCGAGTATTCCAACCGCCCCCCGGGGAGCAGCTCGAAACTGCGCACCGTCACCGACGGGTTGCGGGTGACCAGAACGATTTTCAATATTTTCCGGTATTACAAGCCACTGGCGTTTTTCAACATCATCGCCCTCGTTCTTTTCGTCCTGGGCATCCTGATCGGAATCCCGGTCGTCTACGAATTCATCATCACGAATTTCGTGTCCAAAGTACCGTCGGCCGTTCTGGCGGCGGCCGTCATGATACTTTCCGCGCTCATGTTCATCGTCGGGTTGATTCTGGATACGGTCGTCAGAAACAACCGCTACACCTACGAATTGTCGCTGCTCAGGCATCAGTCGGAAGGACGATCGCGCGCCGGGAGCGGAAACGCCGGCGCTTCGCCCGGCAGCGGCGGAAAACGCGCCCGCCGGTCATAGCGGGTTGGTGAAAAAGTTGAGCTTTTTCACCAACCCGCTAGGCCGAACGGGGTTTTCCCCCGAAGAGAATCAGTTTCCGCAGGAAAAAATTCCAGAAAAAAACGATCACCGTCGTCACCGGTTTCGCGATCAATATTCGTATCCGCTTGACGTCGACGACGAATACGGACTTGAGCAGCACTTCCGTCAAGAACCACACCAGCAGGTAATTCAACAAAAGCCCGACGATGCCGATCACGCAGAAGATGATGAATTCAAAGCGCAGGTTCGTCATGTTCCTTTTCTTGAACACCCACAGAACGCTGAGAACGTACGTGCAGAGCAGGGCGGTCCCGGAAGAAATGGTGACGGCCAGGATGTAATATCGGACGAACACGGGCGAGAGGGTCAGTGAATACAAGATGCCCATATCGATAAAAAAAGTGACGGCCCCGACGATCCCGTAACGGAAAAATTGAATGAGGGTGTTGTCCGTTTTGACAAGCAAGAGGCGATGAAGAAATCGAACCATCACTCTGGCGCCTGGTTTCGGCGCTTCTCTTTTCCACCGAAGATTCCCGCGGAAACCCTCGCAGAAATTTTATCCATGAAGAATACCCAGCCCGAGCCGGCGAACAGACAGACCAGCGGCATGAGGGGATGACGGAAGCGGTCGACCGCGTGGGGGCCTCCGGATACGAACCAAAAATACGCCATGATAAGCAGGAGAAAAACGGTGAAGGGAAACAACATCCGGTTCTTGGAGAAGAAATGAGAAATCGCCAGAAAATAGTAAAACAGCAGCTGGATGAAAAGCAGCGCCAGCGTCCAGAAAAAAACCGGAGTATCCTTGAGCACCTCGCCGAGAACGGGGAACAACCCCTCATCGACGATCCTGCCGATCAGTCCGCCGCGACGAGGATACAATTTCAGCTCCTTTAATATATCCACGGCGCCGGGAGTGAACGCCACGGTCGCCATTCCTTTCAGATGAATGACGAGATAGGCGGCCGGGTACTTGAGGAGGGTGGCCGTGCCCTCCTTTCTCATGTAGACGAGCGTTTGCGCCTCGGTGAGATGATGTTCCTTTTGGTATTCGGCCGCTTTCTTGTTCTGGATAGCCATCATGTCGTAATAGGGCGTGCCGCTCTTGACGGCCAGCACGGCGGAGGCTTGATACGAGTACAGATTGACGTCGGTCACCGATGAAAATCCGAAGTACCCGCTTCTCAGCCCGTTCCGCACAATCCAGACGCCGTTGAGGGAAGCGGCGACGGCGGTAAACGCCAGAAGCATCAGGACGGTTTTTTTATCGCGCTTGAAAAGGTAATAGATCGAACCGGCGACGAAGAGCGCGCCGCCCAGATAGAGCGTAATGGGTCTGACGTACGCGGTCGCGCTCAAGAAAACGGCGGAGAGAATGCAGGAAAGCCAGGACCTTCTTTTGAGGAAAAAGAAGAAAGAGTATAAAAATACAACAAAAACGAAGCTGAACAACGTTTCGCTCAGGATGAAACCGCAGAAACCGATCGCGAGCGGTTCGAGCGCGTAAAGGAACGCGGCCGCCAGTGCGATGCGGGTGTTCCCGAACAGCA
>CAZKOS010000004.1:51714-60131 GCA_964554445.1 uncultured Spirochaetaceae bacterium
GCCGAAACGAGAATGAGAATCAGCTTTATATTTTTGTTGAAAAAACGCACGGTGACACCATATCAAAAACGGCTCCGCGAATCAATCACGACGGGGGATGCCTTTCCCAGGCTCAACGGCGAATACGCGGATCCCGCCGCCCGTGCGAACGTCACGAGCTTGAATCGGACGACGCAACGCCTGGCCGCGGGACGGAAGACGCGGTCTGAGGGCGTCCGCTGAGCGGCTTGATGCGCCCATATCTTCATGTTATCTTTACCGTAATCTGACAGCCCCCGGGGAGCTCCGTACCGACCGTGGAAATAATTCGCCTGGAAAATATCGTCAAAATCTACCGGATGGGGAACACCACCGTGCCCGCCGTCAACGGCGTCTCCTTAAGCCTTATCCAGGGAGATTTTGTGGCCATTGCCGGGCCGTCGGGTTCCGGCAAGACGACCATCCTCAACATCATCGGTCTCATCGACCGTCCGACGGAGGGCCGCGTAACCATCGCCTCCCGGGACACCCTGAGCATGAAAAGCGGGGAGCTCACCCGCATGCGGCGGCGGGTGGTCGGCTTTATTTTCCAGTCGTTCAATTTGATATCCGGTCTCAACGTGATCGAAAACGTCGAGCTGCCGCTTCTCATCGGCCGGTCAAACATGAAAAAAAAGGAAAGGAAGGCGTGGGTGAATTACCTGCTCGACGAGGTCGGTCTCTCCGAACGGAAAAAACACCGGCCCCGCGAGTTGTCCGGAGGGCAGCAGCAACGGGTCGCCATCGCCCGCGCCCTCGCCGCGAAACCCAGCATCGTCATCGCCGACGAACCGACGGCCAACCTGGACTCCGTCACCGGCCGGAACATCCTTTCCCTGATGAAAAAAATCAACCAGGAACAAAAAACCACGTTCGTGTTCTCCACGCACGACGAAGTCATTCACCGGATGGCGGACCACGTCGTGTCGCTGAAGGACGGAAAAGTGGAGAAGGAAATCAAGCGCGAAGGCGGTGCGGAGGCGTGATTCTTCTCATCGCCTTCCGCAACCTGCTCACCCAGCTCAAGCACACGCTCATCATTCTGTCTCTCACCGGCCTGATGATCATGCTCTTTTTCATCGGCAACACCGTCATCGGCACGTCGGCCGAAGGGCTGCGCCGGACGTACAACTTGAACTATACGGGCGACGTCGTCATTCAGGAGACGACCGACGGCTCAATGAGCCTCTTCGGTTCCAATAATCCCGCGATCGGAGATTATTTCGGAATCCCGGTGCTCAAAGGATACGAAGAGGTCCACGCCCTCGTCGCGGGCCTGAACGGCGTGGCGGTGTTCACTCCCCAGATTTCCGGCCCCGTCGCCCTCACCGTCGACGGGAAACATTACCCGTCCATCGCCTTCGGAATCGACGCCGAAACATATTTTTCCGCGTTTCCCTCCATCAGCCTGCGCGAAGGAGCGAAATTGAAACCGGGTCAACAGGGGGCCATGATCACGAAGGAACGGGCCGAGCGGATAGAGTCGGACATCGGCCGCAGGCTCGTGCCGGGCGAACCGCTGCTCTTCACCACCGCGGGCGAAACCGGATTCAAGATCCGCGAAGTGCCCCTCGTCGGCGTCTTTTCCTACGCGAACGCGGGCCAGGTGCCCGTCGAGATCACGCTCCTCGACGCGCAGACCGCCCGGGCGCTCAACGCCGTCCTCCTCGCTCAGACGAACGCGGAAAAACCGCCGGCCGGGGCGACCGACCTCCTGACGGACGACGTGGACGACCTGTTCAGCGAGCCGAACGCGCGCCGCCCCAATCCCGCGGGAAAAAGCGGCGCGTCCGTTTCCCTGTCGGACCTCCGGGCGGAGATCACCCACCCCCGGCCGCAAAAAACGGAAGCCTGGTCGGGCGGCGGCTGGAACTTCATCGTTATCCGGCTCAAACCGGGCGTTTCCGGGAGAACGTTTATCGACGGTCTCAACGCCAGGCTGGCGCCGCTCGGCGCGCGGGCCGTGGACTGGACGACCGCGGCCGGTCCGCCCGCCCTGCTCGTATCCGCATTGTTTTATCTTTTCAACGGGGGGCTCATCCTGCTCGTGCTCGCCACCGTCATCGCGGTCATCAACGTGGTGCTCATTTCGGTTTTCCAGCGGGTCAGGGAAATCGGAACGCTGCGCGCCATCGGCGCGTCGAACTCCTTCATCGTCGGCATGGTGTTTTCCGAAAATCTCATCATCGCGCTCGCGGCGGGCGTGCTCGGCGTGCTGGCGGGAGCGGCCGTCCTCGCGGCGGTCAACGCGCTCGACCTGCGCGTGTCCAACGATCTCTTGACGGTCATGCTGGGCGGGAACACGGCCCATTTCGCGTTCGACTGGTCCGTGGCGGCGGCCGGCGTCCTGCTCGCCCTGGTGCTGGGAGGCGCGTCCTCGCTGTATCCCGTCGGCTTCGCCCTGCGCGTCCAGCCGAGCGAAGCGGTCGCGAAAGGATAGGCCATGACCATCGGAAACAAAATCGTCCTGGCCGCCAAAAATCTGCGGACTCATTTCCGGCGCCATATTTTCATCGCCGTCATCCTCTCCTTCAGTTTCGCCGTCATCATGACCGCCACCACCGTGACCACGGGGATGGAGGGGAGCGTCTTTCGCGCGGCCGAAAACCACTACGGCGGAGACGTTTTCATTTACGGCTACGAGCAGCCGATCGCCCGGGTCAGGCCGGTCGACGCCATGCTGCGGCTCCTCGCCCCCCTGCACCTCGAGTACCGGAAAATCTCCCTGCGCACATTGTCGTACGGGGACGCCATTCTGCATTTCGCCGGCCGCACGATGAGGCAGAAGTACGTCTTCGGGCTGGATTGGCGGTCGGAAAAGAACGACTTCCGCGACCAGCTCTTCGCGGACGACGTTTTTCCCGAAACCCTGGGAGACGACGGGATCATCATCTCCGCCCCCATCGCCTCCCAGCTGCACGTCCGGCGCGGCGACGACGTGATCCTCGAAGTCTCCACCAAGGACGGGCAGAAAAACACGGGGACCTTCATCGTGCGGGGCATCATCGACGATAAAAGCGTTTTCGGCTATTTCAAGTGCTACGTGGACAGGAAACGGCTCAACTCCCTGATCGGCTTCGACCCCGGGGACTGTTCATGGATCGGTTTCTATTTCGACGCGCACGATCCCGGGACGCTGGCGAAAAAAGCCTCGGCCGTCTACGCCGGCCTGAAGGACGACTACCCCATGTCTCCCCCCGCCTCCACCCGGGAGGAGTTCGCCGCCGAGTTCCGGCGCCCCTTCACCGGGTTGCACTATCCCGTTTTCACCCTTTTCGCCTACATCTCGCAGGTCTCGGACCTCCTGACGGCCGTTGAGATCGTCACGTATTTTCTCTTCATCACCATGCTGGTCATCGCCGTCGCCAGCATGTCCGTTTCAACGCGGCTCATGCTCCACGAGCGCGCGAGGGAAATCGGCACCCTCCGCGTCATGGGCCTGGGGAGCGGGGACGTCCAATTCGTGCTGGTGACGGAATCGGCCATGGTGTTCACCATCTCCCTGTGCCTGGGACTGGCCCTGTCTGTTCTCCTCACCTGGATCCTGTCGCTTTTTTCCTACTCCTGGATTCCCGGGTTTGAGATATTTCTCCGCCGGGGCAGGCTCACCGCTTCCTACGCCCCGGGAACGTTCTTCTTCAATACGGCGGTGTTTCTCGCGGCCACATTGCCGGCCGCCTGGCTGACGATCAGGCGGATATCGCGTTCGCAGTTGGTGCGGATACTGTCCGGGGAGTCCACCTAGCAGGCTGTTGAAAAAGTTGCGCTTTTTCAACAGCCTGCCGGGGTTCCCGGGCGCGCGGACCCGCCCGCGAGTTCCCCAAACTTGTCGGCTGGAGAGTTCCGTAGTATAATGTTTTATACTCAATCGTTTTTGATTTGTCATGCCGAAATTCGGATACATCGCGGTATGCCATAGAATTATAATCGGAAATACCCGATAAAGCGCAGCTTGACGGGTATAAATACCGATCAATCGAGGAGAACCGTGAATAAACGCGCCCTGTTCCTGATCTTCGCCTTGCTGGTGCCGGCGGCGGGCTTGAGCGCCCAGGATTTCAAACAGATGCTCCGGCGGGCGGATGCGCTCGTCAATTTCCCCGACAGCGACTTCTCGGCGGAATACACCATCGTCCGCGACGTGCCGGGAGAGGGACGGTCGACGACGGTGTGCGCCATTTTCCGGCGGGACGCCGATAAAAAGTACGTGATCATCATCAAGCAGCCGGAAATAAACCGGGGACAAGGGTATCTCAAGCTCGAGGACACGGTCTGGTTCTACGATCCCGAAAGCCGAAAATTCAATTCCACCAGCTCCCGGGAACGGTTCCAGAATTCCGTCGCCCGTAATTCAGATTTCACCCGCTCCACCCTGGCGGAAGATTACGACGTCGTCGCGGGGGAGAAAACGAAGCTGGGCATTTACGATTGCTGGCTCCTTTCCCTGCGCGCGAACAACACGGAAGTGACCTACCCGCTCATGAAGCTCTGGATCAGCGACGACGGGCTGGTGCGCAAGATGGAAAACTACAGCCTTTCCGGTCAGCTCATGCGCACGATCGCCGTCCCGAGCTATCAGAAACTGGAAGGCAGGTACGTGGCGGACAAGATTTTGATCATCGACGATCTCTCGGGCCGGAAATTGAACGGAACGATCGTCCACGAAAAGGTCCAGATCAGCGTCGCCAAGGCCTCGCTCAAGCGTCTGCCCGACTCCGTGTTCTCGAAAACCTTCCTGGAAAGCATGAGCGAATGAAAATCCGAGTGGCCGCGTTTCTGCTCGCCGCGCTCCCCCTCTTCGGATTGGCGGCGGACGACGCCGCTCCGCCCCCGAACGGAGACGTCGATTCGCTGTTTTCGGGCGACAAAGGCGAAGCCCCCGATAAAACGGCGAAGGGCGCCGACAATCCCGACGTCATGTCGGATCTCCTGCCCGTCGGCATCAAGCTGGGCGCGGAATTGAGTCTCTTGGCCGGTTACTCGCCCGGATTGAATTTTCTCCCCGGAGACGTGAGCGATCCGTCGCTCATCCGGTACGCCGACATGGCGCTTCTGAAAATGACTTCCTCCCTCTCCATCAATGTCCGCTTTTTCCAGGACCTGGCGCTGGTGGGCCGGTTGTCCGCCACGCTCCCCGAATTTTTATTGGAGGTCACCGATCTCTATTGCGATTTCGACGTCATGAAGGCCGTGTTCGTGCGTGTCGGCAGAAGCGACATCGTCTGGGGCATTTCGCCCAACTATCCGTTCACCAACCTCCTGGCGCGCCTTCCCTATTCCCAAACGGTGAACGAAAACAACAAAGCCGCCGATTCCATCACCTGTCGGGTGAGCGTGCCGTTCGGCGTCGGCGGGGTGGATCTGGTCGCCTTCTCGCGGACCTCTCTCTGGGCCTCGCCCACCCAGCCGTCGGTGGACGAGATCGGTTTCGGGACCAAGATCAACCTCGCGCTCCCCAATTTCGATTTCACCGTCGGCGGGTATTACCATAAAGACCTGCAGCTTCGTTTATTTTATTCACTCTCCACGACGCTCTTCGGGTCGATCGAAGCCTACACGGAGGGCGTGGCGGCCACGAACATCCTTTCCGCCGCCGATCCGGCCGCCGCCAGCTGGTACTTTTCGGCGAACGCCGGCTTTTATTTCGACCTGTTCGCCAAGGCGCTGCGCATCAACGCCGAATATTTCTATTGCGGGGAAACCGCCGACCTGACGATCAAGGGAGCCGATTTCACGCTCTTCCCCGGCCACAACGTCGCGTTGAACGCGTCCCTCTCCCTGGGCGGAGGACAATGGAAGATCAAGCTTCAGGGCAAGTACAACATCTCCTCGAACACCGGTTTCATCATTCCCGCCGTGAGCCTGGACGTCGTCTCCCATATCGATTTTTCGATCGCGGTGCCGGTCATGTTGGGGCCCACCGACGGCGGTTATTTCGTCCAGAACACGGTCAATCAAAACCGGAGGATTTGCCTGGTGTTCGCGGTCGTCATCAAGGCGGGCATTTGAACGGACCGCTTTCAAAATCTTCTTTCCTTTGACTCTCACTCCGAATTCCCCTACATTCAGGCCATGGATTTAAGGCAGTACGACGATTGGTTCGCGAAGCGCGTTCTCGAACGCTTCCTCGACTACGTAAAAACCGATACCACCTCCGACCGGCACGAAAAAAACGTCCCGAGCACGCCCGGCCAGCGCGTCTTCGCGGAAACCCTGGCGCGTGAGCTTTCGCGCTTGGGCTGCGCCGACGCGACGGTCGACGGGCACGGGTACGCGAGCGCCCGGCTGGCCGGGGACCCGGCCGCGCCGGCGGTCGTCCTCATCGCCCATCTCGACACTTCGGCCGAGGCGCCCGGAAAAAACGTGAAGCCGCGCGTGCACGAAAACTACGACGGCCGGCCGATCCACCTCTCCCGGGGCGTCACCCTCGATCCGGCGGCGTCGCCGGACCTTCTTTCCTACGCGGGAGAAACGATCGTCACCTCCTCCGGCGACACGCTCCTCGGCGCCGACGACAAGGCCGGCGTCGCCGCCGTCATGACGGCCGTCGAGTTCCTCTCGCTCCACCCGGAGGCGCGGCACGGCGACCTGGAGATCGTCTTCACGCCGGACGAGGAGACGGGCCGCGGCACCGACCGTTTTCCGTGGGAAAAGATCCGGGCGCAGGCCGCGGTGACGGTGGACGGATCGGGCGACGGGATCGTGGAGGCCGAGTGCTTTACGGCCTACCGGGCGCTCGTCTCCGCCGTCGGAAAAAGCTATCATCCCGGCGAAGCCCGCGGCCGTCTCGTCAACGCGGTGGAAATAGCGGCGGAGTTCGCCTCGCGCGTGCCCAAGGAGGAAAGCCCGCAGGCGACCGACCTCCGCTACGGTTTCTACTCGCCGGTCGAAATCGCGGGCACGATCGAACGCGCCCGCGTTGAATACATCATCCGCGACTTCGACGACGCCGGCTGCCGCCGGAGGATCGCCGCCCTGCGCGCCCTGGCCGCCTCCCTGACGCGCCTTTATCCGGGCGCGGCCGTGACGGTGAAAGCCGCCCGGCAGTACGCGAACATGAAGGAATGGATCGATCGTTCCGGATCTCCGGTGCTCGCCGTGCTCAAGGAAGCGGTGCGCCGCACGGGCGTCGAGCCGCGGGAGAAGAGCATCCGCGGCGGCACGGACGGCGCGCGCCTCTCGGAGAAGGGGCTTCCCTGCCCCAATTTGTTCAACGGCGGGTACGATTACCACTCGCGCGCCGAATGGGCCGCCCTCCCGGCCATGGTTCGTTCCGCCCAAACGCTCGTGCATTTCGCGGAGTTGTGGGCGGACTCGCGAACTTCCGCCTCCCAATAACCTCGCGCCGCGAACGCGCCGGTTCGTTCCGCGCTCTCGCTTGCGTCCCGGATTTTCCGCCATTATAATGGCGGCCATGGCACAAAAACGATCTCATCCGGCCGCCGAGCCCCCGCCGGGCACGACCGTGGGCCGGGAACGCTACACGGGCAAGATGATTCCCGCCGGCGTCCTGGGCGGCGACCGCCTTGCCGACTGGCCGCGGGCTCTTTCCGAAACGAACCGTCTCAAGCTGATCCTGCTCCAATCGCGCAACGCCGTCCTCTCGATCGGCCGCGGCCGGTCGGCCGTCATCGCTCCGGCCGCGGTTTTCCTGCCCCACGCGGCGGACATCGGCCTGTCCCTGCCCGCGGCCGGGCCGGAGGACAAGCTCATCCTCTTTCATCCGCAGTTCGTTTTCGACACCCTGGGAGCCGATTTCGACTTCAGCCAAGCGCGCGATCCGGGCTCGAATTACGACTGGTTTCTCCTCCGCCGTTTCGCCCCCGACCGGCCCGCCGCCGAGCGGGTCCTGCTGCTCGAGCCCCGCGTCTGCCGCTACCTCGACGACGCCGCCGGGCGCATGAAAACCGAGTTGGAGTCCCAGCCGGACTGGAGTTGGCCCTGCCGGGCGAGAAGCTTTATCCTGGAGATCCTCATCGCCTGCCTGCGCCTGCAATCGACGGGCGCCGGACCGTCCGCCGGCGACGGCGCCCTCGTTTCGGAACCGGGGCTGGAAGGGTTGTTCGGTTTTATCGTCTCGAACTTGCGGGAAAAGCTGTCGGTGGAAAAGATCGCCGCCGAGTTCCGCACCAACCGCACCACCCTGCAGGAGAAAATGCGCCGCGCCACGGGGCTGAGCGTGGCCCAGTACCTGATCCGCCTGCGCGTGCAGACCGCGTCGGTCCTCCTGCGCAACACGAGTTTGTCCGTCGCCGAAATCATGGAGCGGACCGGCTTTGCGGACGAATCGCACTTCAGCCGTTCCTTCAAGAAGTTCACCCGGCGATCGCCCTCGGAGTTCAGAAAAGAATTCGTGGTTCCGGAGTACGTGAAATAGGCATTTTCCCGGTCGAGCCGCC
>CAZKOS010000005.1:0-15151 GCA_964554445.1 uncultured Spirochaetaceae bacterium
TGCGCCCCGCTCTCCGAAAACCCGACCCCTCTCCGCCCGGCCGAGCTCCCCGTTCCCATTCCGCGCGGCGACGAGATTCTCATCGAAGTGAAGGCCTGCGGCGTCTGCCGCACCGATCTGGACGAAATCGAGGGCCGGACCGCTCCCGCCTTTTTTCCGATCGTCCTCGGACACCAGGCGGTCGGCGTGGTGCGCGGGCGGGGAGACCAGGCGCGCCGTTTCGCGGAAGGCGCGCGCGTGGGAGCGGGCTGGATCCATTCATCCTGCGGCGAGTGCGAATACTGCCTGAACGACAGGGAAAACCTCTGTTCCCGCTTCGAAGCCACCGGCCGCGACGCGCCCGGCGGTTACGCGGAATACATGGTAATCCGCGAGAACTTCGCCGCCCCCCTGCCCGAATCGCTTTCGGACGCGGCCGCCGCCCCGCTCCTCTGCGCCGGGGCCGTGGGCTACCGGGCCCTGCGCTTGAGCGGGCTTACCGACGGAGGCGCGCTCGGCTTCTCCGGCTTCGGCGCCTCCGGCCACCTCGTGCTGCAGGCGGCCCGCGTGCTTTACCCGCGCTCGGGATTGTACGTGTTCGCGCGCAGCCCGGAGCAGCGGCGCTTCGCCCTGTCGCTCGGCGCCGACTGGGCCGGAGGATTCGACGACGCTCCGCCCCGTCCCCTCGACGCGATCATCGACACCACCCCGGTCTGGAAGCCGCTTGTGCGCCTGGCGCCGCGCCTCAAGCCCGGCGGCCGCTTCGTCATCAATGCCATCCGGAAAGAAACCGTCGACAACGAGATCCTCGCGACGATCGAGTACGAGAAACACCTGTGGCTGGAAAAGGAAATCAAGTCGGTCGCCAACGTGACGCGCCGGGACATCGAGGAGTTCCTGGAGCTGGCCGGGCGGGCGGCGCTTGCGCCCGCGGTCGCGGTCTACCCGCTCGCCGAGGCCAACCGGGCCCTGAACGAGCTCAAGAGCGGCGACCAGCGGGGCGCGAAAGTGCTGGTGATGTGATCAGAGTTTTTCGGCGTCAATCGATCGAATAATACCACTTGATGGAAACGACGCGGTCGCCCTGAAAGCCGAACTCGAACGCCCCCATGACGAGGTCGCTCGCGAAGTAACGCCAGAGCGACGCCTTCTCGTCGTTCGGTTTTCCGAGGACTTTCCGGACCTTGGCCTTGGCGGCCCCGACCCCGAGGCCGAAGGCGATTGTGTATTCGTCCCCGGTCACCTCCAGAAGGAGAAGGAGATCCCTGTCCATCGCCGTGACGTGGTACACTTCCAGGTACAATCCGCCGTAGAAAAGCTTGTAGATTTTATCGACCTGGTTCTTGTCATGCACGTTCTGCTGATCGACGACGGTTTGCTTCAACGGCGGGCCGAGGTTTTTCCGGATCTCCGCGAGCGAGTCCCCGATCTGGAATTCCGGCCCGTGACGCATGAACCGGTCGATGTTGTCGATGTTCTGGCCCTCGACGCCCGGTGAAGGCGAGGAAACGCCCGCGCCGCCCCGGTTGTCCTTCAGGCAGGCCGTCAAACCGAGGCAAAGAAGGATGACGATGATTTTTTTCATGACTCCATTGTATAGCAGAAGCGACCGCCTCTGTAAAGCCGACGCCGCGCCCTTCCGGCGACGAGGTCCGCTCACATTTTTCTGAGCAGGAGCGTGGAATTGTGCCCGCCGAAACCGAAGGAATTGGAGAGCGCCACCTTCACCTCGGTCCGCACCGGTTCCCGGTTGATGCAGGTGAGCGCGATGCCCGGGTCCAGGTTGTCGATGTTGATGTTGGGCGGGATGACGCCCTCTTCCATCGCCTTGATGCAGATGATCGCCTCCACCCCGGCGGTGGCGCCCAGGAGATGCCCGTGCATGGATTTGGTGGACCCCACGTACACGCCGTCGTTCCGGTCGCCCAGGAGCTTGGCGACGGCCTGGCACTCGGCCACGTCGCCGACCAACGTTGCGGTGCCGTGGGCGTTGACGTAGCCGATCTCGTCGGCCGAAACGCCGCCCAGCTCGAGCGCCTGGCGCATCGACTGCAGCGCGCCGGTGCCCTCCGGATCGGGGTTGGTGAGGTCGTACGCGTCGCCCGACATGCCCACGCCGAGGATCTCGCAGAGGACCGGCGCGCCGCGCCGCCGCGCGTGCTCGAGCTCCTCGATGACGAGAACCCCCGCGCCCTCCCCCATCACGAAACCGTCCCGGTCGCGGTCGAAGGGCCGGGAGGCCCGCTCGGGCGTCGCGTTGTATTTGGTCGACAGGGCGTGCATGTTGCAGAACCCGGCGAAGGCCAGGGGCATGATGGTGCCCTCCGTGCCGCCCGCGATCATGACGTCCGCCATGCCCGACTGAATGATCATCCAGGCCGTGCCGAGCGAGTGGTTGGACGTGGCGCAGGCGGTCTGCATGCTCAAGTTCGGTCCCCTGATCCCGTGAATTATGCTCACGAAACCGGCGGCGATGTTCCCGATGCAGGCGGGAATGTAAAACGGAGTCACCCGCCGGTTGCCCTTGGTGATGAGGGCGTTCGCATTATCGAAATGGGAATTGATCCCGCCGATGCCGCTCCCGATGCAGAGGCCGATCCGGTCCGCCTCGTCCTCGATCTTCAATCCCGAATGGGCGACGGCCTCCTGGACCGCGGCCTCGGCGTAATGGACGAACGGTTCGAGCCGCTTGGCCGTCCTGGCGTTTTCCTCGCTGAAGAACCGCTTGTAATCGAAATCCTTGACCTCGCCGGCCACCCGGGATGTGAAGTTTGCGGCGTCGAATTTGGTGATGGCGCCGATGCCGCTTTTCCCGTTCTTGACCTTTTCCCAGGTCTCCGCGACGTTTTTGCCCAGTGGATTGACTGTCCCGATTCCCGTTACAACGACTCTTTTTTTATCCATAAGTCAAACAATCGTCCTTTCCCAGAATCACCCGCGCTCGCGGGAGTATCAACGCACGCGGTCTGTCGTTCAATCCGCGCCGTTTTTGAAGAAAGCCATGATAGTGAAAAAACAGCATCGTTTCAAGCTCCCGGTACGGGGTCGCCGGTTTCGCCCCCTGAAAAGCCGATTTTTCTCTTGAATTCGTTTCGTCCGCCGGAATCAGATTGAGGGAACGGGAGAACGTCTTCCCGCCCGGTCTACCGGTTTTTTTCTGGCGGGAGCCATCCCGGAAGAAAAAAAACCGAAGAACATTTGAAAATGTCATGCGCTTTCGATATTATTAAAAGTACGGACATCTCGTATCAAAGGGGCGCGCCATGGCTTACACCAAGATCATCGAGGAAAAAATCGGGGAAGGCCTGGTCCGGATCGGCGGAATGACCAAGGAACAGGTCGACACAGTTCTGAAACGCCAAAAGGAAGGCGACAAGCGCCTGTTCGGCGAAATTGCCGTCGCGCTCGGATTCGTCGACATCCAGGCCATCATCAAATACCTCAAATCGACGCATAAGGATTCGCCCAATGCTCGTCCCGGCTGAAGTCTGGACGGTGGCCAAGGCCGAACACGGCAGCGCCGTTCTCATTCGTCCCATCGGCTCGGACGTCGCGGTGCCCATTTTCATCGGCCAACCAGAGGCTCAGGCGATTCTCATCGGCCTGGGGAGCATCTCGATCGCCCGTCCGCTCACCCACGACCTCTTCATTTCGACCCTGAAACAGCTCAAGGTCGAGATCCTGCGCGTGGAAATCACCGAGCTCAAGGAAGAGACCTTCTACGCCCGCCTCGTGCTGGGCCGGAACGGCGAGGAAATCGGGATCGATTCGCGGCCCTCGGACTGCATCGCCCTCGCCGTCCGCGTCAAATGCGCCCTGTTTATCGACGAGTTCGTCGTGGACAAGGCCGGAATATCGGTGAACGTCGTGCAGGAGGCCGCCCAGGACACCTTCGAGCAGACGGAGCGCGAGACGCAGCTTGAGAGCCTGAAAGCCTCGCTCGACAAGGCGGTGGAAGAGGAAAACTACGAGGAAGCCGCCCGCTTGCGCGACCTCATAAAAGAAATCGAAGAAAAAGCCAAATAGCGGATTGATTCCCTCCTGCATCAATTCAATCTTGTCATTTGCAATCTTCCCCGGGCCTTTCCCGGCACCCCCTGATTTTTACAGCCGTCTTTTCCCCTCAAGCCTTCGCGAAGCCTCCCGCCGCGGGCGAGCGCCGTCCGCGCCGAAACGCTTCCCGGGCCGCGCTGTACAAAGAAAATGTTTTTTTGTATAGTACGGACATTCGCGGGCGGTCGTCGGGACGAAGGTCAAAAACCGATTTAAAAAACGGACATCGGCGGAACGGGGAATGACGATGAAAATATGGATTAAGTATCTCATCGGTATCGGCTTGGGGGCGGCCGTCTCCCTGTTCATACCCGAAGGCGCCGCCGGATTGAAAACGACGGGCGACATCGCCGTCATCTTCGTTCAGATCGGCAAATACGCGGTCTTCCCGCTCGTCTTCTTTTCGTTCATCATCTCCACCTTCGAGCTGCGCATGGAAAAAAAACTCCTGCCCGTCCTGGGGAGGTTTTTTCTCTACCTGCTCTGCCTCACGGGCGGGCTCACCCTCATCGGCACTTTGAGCGGCATCTTTCTTCCGGTCCAGAAACCTTTCATTCCGGGGGCGGACGCACCGGTCGTGCAGGGCATTCCTTTCCTGGAGCTCCTCAAACAGCGGGTGTTCCCCGACAATATCATCTCCGTGTTCACCCAGGCGGGGTTTTCGCTCTTCCCGATCATCCTCCTCGCCCTTCTCGTCGGCCTCAATGTCGATTACGAGAAACAGTTCACGCGCCCGGTGGTCCAGTTCGCCGACGGCATGTCCCGCATCATGTACCACATCAATTCCCTTTTTGTGGAGCTGTTCTGGATCGGCATGATCGCGCTGGGGGCCGCCCGGGTGCTCGCCTTGAAGAACCTGAAGGGCGGGGAGGCGTACCTGCCCCTTTTCATGGGCCTCGCCATCGACGTTCTCCTGGCGGTGTTTCTCGTCCTCCCGCTCTTCCTCTACTATCTCAACAACCGGAAGAACCCGTTCCACTGGCTCTACGCCTCGCTCGGGCCGGCCCTGGCCGGGCTTTTCACCGGCGACCCGTACGTGGCCCTCGGTATTCTCACCAAACACGGCCGCGAAAACATGCACGTGCCGCGGAAATTCGGCACGACCGTCTACACGCTGGGAAGCATTTTTTCCAAAGCCGGCACCGCCATGGTGGCCGCCGTCTGCATGATCCTCCTCCGCAAATCGACCCTGGGCGCCCAGATCCCGTTCCTCGAATACGTCTGGATTTTTTTCGCGAGCATCGGCGTTTCGCTCTTCACTTCAATTGTGAGCGCCCCGTTCCCCCAGACCGGCGCCTACGCCGCCGTCGCCTTCCTGTGCCTCACCTACATCCAGCCCAACATGACGATCGACAAATATCTCGACCTGGGACAGATCGCCCCGATCCTCATCGGCGCGGCGGTGCTCGTCGACGTGCTCGTCTCCTCGCTCATCGCCTTCCGGATCACCCAGGAGATGGAATTCAAGGAAGACATCGACGTCAAGCGCTGCATATAATCCGTCTTGACGCTCGGAAACTGAAAACACCCTGGGGTTCCCGCGGAACGGGCGATACCGCTTTTTTTCATTCGCCGTTCAACCGGAAAGCCGCCGTTCTACTTTTCCAATCAGTTTTTTTCATGAAATCTCCCTTCGCGCCGGAAGACGCTCAACAGCGGGCGATGAGCGGCGCGTGTTGTCGCGAGTATCGAAGGCGAGTACGATCGAAATCCGGAGGCGGGACGGTTATAAGTGGGCCTCGATGGAAACCAGGCCTTGAATCTGGAGTCCGTTCCAGCGATTCACCGCCGGGTCGTCCCAGAGCGTCGAGAGGGCGTAGAGCCCCCGCACCTTCAGGCGGAGATCGGCGCCCTTGACGATGGCGATGCGCAGGAACAGCTCGAATTCGCCGTAGAAGAGACGCAGCTTCCCGTAGAAAAAGTCGAACATCGAAGAACGATACGCGTCCCCCGAGTCGGCGGCGAAGAGGGGCAGCGGGAACACGAAGGCCGGACCGAGCCCGACGCCCATGCTCACCGAGTCCGAGAACTTGATCGGAATGCCGACAAGAATTTCGAGCTGGGGGAACAACGTCCAGATGGTGTTGGCGAGCTCGTTGTCGGCCGGAATGGCGCGGTTATTGAGATACATGTACTGGCAGCCGGAGAAGAGAAGCCCGACGTCCAGAAAAAACATCGGCGCCTCGACGAGCGGGAGCGTCATCCCGATCCCCTGGAGGATGACCGGATTCGGGGCCCCGGCCGCCTCGGTGGTGATAATGAAGAGCAGACCGGTGTCTACGCCGATGAACGAGATCGACCACGCCGCGAGCGGCAGGATCAGGAGGATCAGGCACAGGAATTTCGCTTTCGTCATCGCTAAAAAGTATATCACACGGCGCGAGTAATTGCCACCAAACTTTTCCCGGACAACAGTTTTTCATACAAGACCCAAATTGAAAAAGGCGATGGGCCGGAAAAGTCGATCACTCAGCGCCGGCGCAGGAAAATCCCGGCCCGGCCCGCCTGGTAAAAGTCGACCTCTTCCCAGGAAAAGCACAGCCAGGAACCGGCCGAAGCCAGACCCGTATAGCGGAAACCGGCCGGCAGGGCGGGCAGGAGGCCCCGGAACCATGCCGCCGCGTCCGGAGATGAGGCGATGATGAAGCGGCCGCCCGGAAGCAGCGCAAGCCAGCCCGCGGCGGAGTCCCTGAGCACGACCTTTTCATAGACGGTGTTCGCGTTCCCGGTCTCTCCGGCGGCGGGAAAGAGAAATCTCGCCTCCCGACCGGTCGCCGCGTCGTAGCTTTCGCAGAGGACCACGCTCCCGGGCCTCTCGCGCGCGAGCCCGCCGGCGACGCTCGTGACGAGCGTCCGGAGGATCGGATCGAGCTCCTTGTCCGCCAGAAGTTCGGGTTTCGCGGCGTCGTAATACCAGGCCTTGGTTTCTTCCGTCTCGGCGCCGCCCGCCAGGTCATACATTGCGTACGCAAACTCGACATTGTCAGCCGACGTTTTTTTCCATTCAAACGCCAACCGCGAGGCATCGAGGGGCCGCACGGACACCGGCTCCCACGGAGCGTCCCGGGGCGGATAATCAAAAACGATCGGATGAAAACCCGATCCCGGGTCGGCGGGCGAATACCGGAGCAGGCCGATCCGCTCCGCCGGTTCGGGCGCGCGTTCCTCCCCGGAAAAAGCCGAATCGAAATAGACATGGCAGAAGAGATCGTTTCCGTAAGGGAACATCCGGGTCACCGTCCGCCCGCCGAAGTATCGCTCGTCGTACCGGCGTTGGATCGCGACCGAATCGCCGGCGGGCGTGAGCTCCGCCAGGCCGTGGCGGTTGACGGACAGGAACAGCCGGTCCCCGCGGGTAAAGAGGTCCGCCACCCTCACCTGCCGGGTCCAGGGACGCAAAGCGACCGGCTTCACGCCGGCGGGGGTTTCGACCCGTTCGAATTCGCCGGACGGGCTGAGGCCGTAGAACACGCCCTTCTTCGGACCGTCTTCGGGCCGGCAGGACAGGTTGAGGATAATGACGGTTGCAATGAAAACGATGGAAACGACTCGCCGGGGAGCCATCAATACGCCCTGGCGATGATCGCGTCGCTTTCGGCTTTTTTTCCGCAGACGACGCAGGTCGCGTGCCCGCCGTCATCGCGGCCGAGCGGGAGCACGCGGATGGTGGCCTTGGTGTCCGCCTTGATCTTTTCCTCGCAGGCGGGGTCGCCGCACCAGCCCGAGTCCGCGAACCCGCCCTCGCCGTTCATGAGCGCCGTCAGGGCCGCGAAATCCTTCGCCTCGTGCGTGTGTTCCTTGCGGAAGGCGAGGGCCCGGTGAAAGAGGTTGTTCTGTATCTCTTCGAGAAGGCTCTTGACGGTCTCGGCGAGCGCGGCCTTGGGCACGAGTGTCTTGGCGCCGGTGTCCCGCCGCGCGAGCACGAGCTCGCCCTTCTCGATCTCCTTCTGCCCGATCTCGAGGCGGAGGGGGGTGCCGATGAGCTCGGTCTGGGCGAACTTGAACCCCGGGGAGGTCTGGTCGTCATCGTAGAGCTCGACCGCGAAGCGGGCCGCCAAATCGTCGCGCACCTGTCGCGCGAACTCGAGCACCGCGGCCTTGTTTTCGTTCTTGTAGATGGGGACGATGGCCAATTCGGTCGGCGCCAGCTTGGGCGGCAAAACCAGTCCCTTGTCGTCCGAGTGGGCCATGATGAGCGCGCCGATGAGCCGGGTGGAGACGCCCCACGAGGTGGCCCAGACGTGTTCGAGCTTTCCCTCGCGCGACTGAAAGGTGACGTCGAAGGCCTTGGCGAAATTCTGTCCCAGGTCGTGGGAGGTGCCGGCCTGCAGCGCCTTGCCGTCCTGCATCATCGCCTCGATGGCGTACGTATTGACCGCGCCGGCGAATTTTTCAGACTGCGACTTGAGCCCCGCGTAGACGGGCATCGCCATGTATTCCTCGGCGAAGCTCTTGTAGACCATGAGCATTTTCAGGGTCTCTTCCAGCGCCTCTTCCTTCGTCTCATGGGCCGTGTGCCCCTCCTGCCAGAGAAACTCGGTCGTGCGCAGGAACAGGCGGGTCCGTTTTTCCCAGCGCAGGACGTTGGCCCACTGGTTGATGAGGATGGGCAGGTCGCGGTAGGACTGGACCCATTTCTTGTACATGCTCCAGATGATGGTCTCCGAGGTGGGGCGGATGACGTACGGCTCCTCGAGCGGCTCGTTGCCGCCGATGGTGACCACCGCGCACTCGGGGGCGAAGCCCTCGACGTGCTCGGCTTCCTTCTTCATGAAGCTTTCCGGGATGAGGAGCGGGAAATAGGCGTTCGAGTGCCCGGTTTCCTTGAACTTGCGGTCGAGGACGTCGCGCATCTTCTCCCAGAGGGCGTAGCCGCGCGGCCGGATGACCATGCAGCCCTTCACCGGCGAATAGTCCGCGAGCTTGGCCTCGAGGACGATGTCGATGTACCACTGGGAATAATCGGCGGCGCGGGAGGTGATCTTGGCGGCCATGGATTACAGGTACCGCTCGACCGCGCCCTTATTCTCGACGAAGCGCGGTTGGTACGTTTCCGGTTTGCGCCCGAAACAGTACCCTTGTTTCTCGTAGAAGGCGACCATGTCGAGGCTGACGTGCCGCTGCTCGATCGCCCTCTTCGTGGGCAGGTAGCGGATCTCTCCCTCCATGACGCTCTGCACCGTCACGCCGAAAATGCCGTTCATGATGAGCTCGACGGCCGCGCCGCCCGCCTCGCAGCCGAAGTTGACGTCGAAGGCGCTGGACGTCCCGGAGCGGATGAGATGGGTGGGCGCCACCTCGCGCACCTCCGGGGTCTCATTGAGTTTTTCCACGAACATGCCGGCCTTTTTCATGAACTCCGCGACCTCGGGGTCCTTCTTGAAGCGCTGGGTGATCTGGTCGCGGACGTATTTGCCGGCGCCGGCCAGCTTCTTATGGCCGAAGGTATCCACGCCGAGACTCTCGTCGTAGAGGGGCTCGCCGTCCGACTTGCGCAGGCCCTCGGCCACGACGATGGTATAGGTGCCCGCCCGCACGTCGCTTTCCAGGATGCGGCGGAAGAACTGCTTCTTGATGTGGTCGTAGACGACGTCGAAGTCCACCGGGACCTCGGGAATGAGGATGCAGTCGGCGTCCGCCCCGATCCCGCCGCGGAAGGCGGTGTGGCCGGCGTAGCGGCCGAAGACCTCGGTCACCATGACGCGGTTGTGGCTCATGCCGGTGGTCTTCAGGGCCTCGACGAATTCCGTGATCCGGTTGATGGCCGAGTCGCCGCCCACCGAATAGGTCTGCAGGTCGAGGTCCATGGTCTTGGGCGCGTGCACGCAGGGGATGCCGTTGGCGGACAAGTCGACGACCACGCTGCCGGTGTCGTCGCCGCCGGAAATGACGAGGGCGTCGATCTGGAACTTGGCCAACCCCTGCTTGATGCGGTCGTATTTCTTGGGGTCTTCTATCTTCGACACCTTCACGCGCGAATGTCCCGCTTCCGAGCCGGCCGAGGTGGAATGGATGCTGTCCACCCGGTCCTGGGTCAGGCGGGTGAGTTTGTCCATGTTGACGAGATTGTACAAGCCGGCGTAGCCGTTGGGAATGACGTAGGCGCCGATACCGTAGGCGATCGACATGTGGGCCGCGCCGCGCACGACGGCGTTGAGACCGCCGCAGTCGCCGCCGCTCGTGATGATGCCGATATTTTTCACCGTTGCCATGAATTTCTCCTTGATTCGCGGGGGGGATCGAATAAGTATTAAAACCTATTCCCATCCACGTGTCAAGGATAACGGAACGGCCGCGCCCCGGCCGCCGTGACCGAACGCGCCGGGGATCGCGGGCCGGGCCGGCCTTTACCGGCGTGATTTTCGTTCCGATAATCGGAATGCGGGAAAAAACCGACGGATTCCGCCCGGACCGGGACCGGGCGTGGTCTGGTCGTTTTCGCCATTCGTGGATATATTAATTGCAGGAGCGTCGGTTATGGAGCAGGACATTTCGCGACTCTTGAGAGAGTGGCCCTACAATCCCTCAAGCAACATCCGCATCATAAAAATCGATGACGAAACCGAGGTGCTTCAGGTGAGAAAACCCCTCGGCATCGAGCAATACGAGCTCGCCGGCCGGCCGGACGGCACACGGCCGTTCGGCAAGGACTCGGTGCTGGAGCACTTCGAAGAGCAACTGGCCCGGCACCGCCGGACGAAGGGCGGGGACAAGAATTTCAGTTTGAGCCACGACGATTTTCAACTGCTCCAGGACGAGGCGCTTCTCAATTATTACCGGTATATCATTCTGTTCCAGATCGGAGACATGGAGCGAACCGTGCGCGACACGGACCAGAACCTGAAAATCTGCGAGCTGGTGGAGACCTTCGACGCCGCCCCGGAAGACCGCGACCAGCTCCTCCAGTACAAACCCTACATTCTCCGGGTCAACGCGGTGGCGCGGGCCATGATCGCCATGAAACAGGGGCTCGCCACGCTTTCCAAGGAAATAGTGGAGGCCGCCGTGACCGAAATCAAGCACCTGCCGGAGATCAACAACATCACGTTCCAGTTCGAGAAGATGCGTTCGCTCAATTACCTCAAGGTCACGTTGTCCGAGCTCGGCAACAACAAAACCGTGTCCCGGCTCGACCAGCTCAAAATCGAGCTTGAAGACGCCGTGAAAATCGAAAATTACGAAAAAGCCGCCGAGCTCCGCGACTTGATCCAGGAGTTGAGCGAAAAAGGCGGAAACGGCTGAGGACGAAATCGTCCGCGCATCCCCGGGCCGCCCGCGTTTTGCTTGACTTACTCAGGTTATTCTACTATCAATAATTACCGCGACTGCCCGACGGGCTGAAAGCCCTCCCGGAGAAGGATTATATCGGGGACGGCGACGCCTCGCCGCCCGCTCCCCGGAAAGGACTCAAGGCGGATGCTGACGGTCGAAAAAATCGGCGGGACCTCGATGTCCAGGTTCCACGACGTATATAAAAATATCATCACGAGCGGCGGAAAACCGACCTACAACCGCATCTTCGTGGTCTCGGCCTACAACGACGTCACCAACTGGCTTCTCGAGCATAAAAAAACGGGCGTCCCCGGCATCCACGCCTCGTTCGTGAAAAACGGGAAATACGAAACGGCCCTCGACGGTCTCCTCCAAAAGCTCTTCGCCATCAACCGGACTTTCGCGGACCTGAAGCTCGACCTCGCGGCCGCCGAGCGTTACCTCGTCGACCGCGTCGCACAGACGAAAAACTATCTCAAGAGCATGGCCGAGGTGGTGGCCTCCGGGTACGTCGACAAGCAGAACATCCTTTTCGCGGCCCGCGAGCTGCTCGCCTCCATCGGCGAGGCGCACTCGGCGTTCAACACCGTGGATATCCTCAAGCATAACGGCATCCAGGCCACCCTCGTCGATCTCTCCGGCTTCAATGACGAGGATTACCTCACCATCGACGAGCGCATCCACCACGCCTTCTCCGGCATCGATTTCTCCAGGACGATCACCGTCGCCACCGGCTACACCAAGGGCACCGAGGGGATCATGCGGGAGTTCGACCGCGGCTACTCGGAAGTCACCTTCTCCAAGATCGCGGTCGAGGTCGGGGCGGACGAGGCGGTCATCCACAAGGAATTCCACCTCGCCTCCGCCGACCCGAAGGTGGTGAGCCCCGAAAAAGCGGTCACCGTCGGCTTCACCAATTACGACGTGGCCGACCAGCTCGCCGACGTGGGCATGGAGGCCATCCATCCCAAGGCTTCGAAGCCGCTCGAGAAGCACGGCATCCCCCTGCGCATCAAGAACACCTTCGAGCCCGACCACCCGGGCACCCTCATTTCCAAGACCTACATCGGCAAGGAGTCCCGCGTCGAGATCATCGCCGGCTCGGACAAGGTGGTCGTCATCGAAGTGCACGACTCGTCCATGGTCGGCGAGGCCGGCTTCGACATGCACGTCATGCAGATCTTCTACCGGCACGGGATCAGCTATATCATGAAGGCCACCAATGCCAACTCGATCACGATGGTCATCTGGGAGAAGGATCGGCGCGAGGAGCTCCTCCGCGAGCTTGAGTCCGCGTACGAATTGGTGACGGTGAGCGAGCAGGCCATCGTCTGCATCATCGGTTCGAACATCGCCAAGCCGGGCGTGCTTTCCCGGGCGGCCTCGGTCCTCGCGGAGCACAGGATCAATGTCGAGTGCATCTCCCAGTCGCTGCGGCAGGTGAGCATCCAGCTCGTCATCCGGCGGAAGGACTTCCACAAGGCGATCACGGTGCTGAACGAGGCGCTCTGCTACAGCCAGCAATGACGGGACGAACGGGGGCGGGAGCCGCCGGCACGGAACCGAAGAGGAAATCGGATGGAAATCTATAATTCCCGGGACGAATACCGGGCCGCCCTCGAGGCCCGCGCGGCATTGCCCGCCGGTTTCAAGGCCGGCGTCGCTTCGCTCACCTTCTTCCCCGAGGAGCTGGGGCGCGCGAAGGAATATCCGATGAATCTCGCCCTCATTCTCCTGGACCGCCCCACGCCCTCCTTCCACGCTCTCTTCACGCGGAATCTCTTCTGCGGCGCCCCGGTGATCATCGGCCGGGAGCGCCTGAAGGAAAAGCTCGCGCGGGGCATCCTCGTCAACAATAAAATCTCCAACGTGGCGGCCCCGGGCGGAATCGAGGACCAGGAGAGCGTGCTCGCCGCCCTGGCGAAGGCCGTCGGCGACCGGGCGGAGCGGTTCTTCCCGGCCTCCACCGGCATCATCGGCTGGAAGCTGCCGGCCGTCGAAATGCGCGCCAAAAGCGAGGAGCTCGCCTCAAGCCTTCAATCCGCGTCGCTCCTGCCCGTGGCCGAAGCCATGATGACGACCGACGCCTTCCCCAAAGTGCGGTCCGCCCGCTGCGGGGAGGGCGTCATCGTCGCGACGGCCAAGGGCGCCGGGATGATCGAGCCCAACCTCGCCACCATGCTCGTCTTTGTTCTCACCGACCTCACGATCAGCCGCTCCGCCCTGAAGAAATGCCTGACCCGGTCCGCGGCGGCGACCCTCAACCGGATTTCCATCGACTCGGACCAGAGCACAAGCGACATGATTGTCGCCCTCTCGTCGAACTGCAAAACGTCCGTGCCGGAGGCGGCCTTCGCCCGCGCCCTGGAGGGAGTGCTCGGCGCCTTGAGCGAAGATATCGTGCGCAACGGCGAGGGCGTCACCCACGTGCTGAAGGTCACGGTCGAGGGCGCGCCGTCGGTCGAGCTCGCGGCAAGCGCGGGCAAGGCGCTGGTCAACTCGCCCCTCGTCAAGACGGCGATCTTCGGCAACGATCCCAACGTCGGTCGGCTGGTGAGCTCGCTCGGGGATTTCTTCGGCAGCCGGGGTTTCGCCCTTCCGCGTTCGCGTCTGACGGTTTCCATCGGCGCCGTCGAGATATTCGCGAATGATCGCTTCCTGCTGGACGAAAAGAGGGAAAAACGGCTGCTCGCCTATCTCACGGATTGCTCGTTCTCGCTCACCGGCCGGTTCCCCCCGCACGACCGGTCGGTCGAAATCACGGTCGGCCTCGGCGCCGGAACAAACAGTGCCACCGTCCTGGGAGCCGATCTGAGCTACGATTACGTGAAAGAAAACGCTTCGTATCGTTCTTGACGCGCGAAAGAGGGGCGGATCGAGTTGCGTTCCGCTTTTTCAGGCGGGATTATGGAACATGAAGACCGGCTCCCGACGAGTGCATCGTCACACTTTTGTCTTACCGTTCCCGGAAAATAATACGGCCCCGGGTGAGGTCGTAGGGAGAGAGCGCCACCTTTACCTTGTCTCCCGGGACGATGCGGATATAATGCTTGCGCATCTTTCCCGACAAGTGAGCCAGGATGAGATGTCCGCTGGTGATCTCCACCCGAAACATGGTGTTGGGGAGAGATTCCTTGACGATGCCGTCTACTTCAATTGCTTCTTCTTTTGCCACTGATTGCCCTTTCCCGCCTAATTAATATGGAATACGCCGCCTTTTGTCAATGGTAAGCGGAGGGAGCGATCTTTTCCATATAAATAAATTTTTACGTTGTCCCGCCCTACGGTGCGGTGTCATTAAAAACTAGTTGACAATTTTCCGGTTTTAGTCCATATTCGAGAACGCTCAAAAACACCCCTCACGGAGGATTTTGATGGATAAAAGGTTTTTAACGAAGATGAGCGACATTCTCGTCGACATGAAAAAGAAAATACTGAATAACCTTTCCCAGGAAAGCGAAGAATTCAAGGAACTCATTGAAGATACCGACCCCAAGGACCTCGCCGACATCGCCTCGGACGACATCGACCGCAACATCCTCGACGCCTTGAGCAAACAGGAAGTGAAAACCCTCCGCCTCATCGAAGCGGCCATCGGCCGGATGCAAAGCGGCCATTACGGTCAGTGCATGAAATGCGGCGAAAAGATCCCCAAAGAGAGGCTCGAGGCCATCCCGTACGCCACGCTCTGCTTCAAATGCAAGGCGTCCGAGGAATTGAAGAACCGCTGATCTCCCCGGACCGACGGTTATTTCGGCGGCGCGGGCCGCTCGCCGTTTTCGCACCCTCTCTCCAATTCCTTATCCCGAATTCTTCCGGAACCGCCGCCTCGCTCCGCTCAGGTTAT